>NZ_JBNDKT010000019.1:0-160184 GCF_050435685.1 Paraburkholderia sp. GAS448 | reverse complement strand
ACGCTGCTGCATGAAATGCAGAAGCGCGACGCGAAGAAAGGTCTGGCGTCGCTGTGTATCGGCGGCGGTATGGGCGTCGCGCTCGCAGTCGAGCGCGCTTGACGGCATAACCTGGTCGCCGTGGCCAGGCGCCGTTTCAGGGCGGCGCCCGGCCGGCGTTCTCGCTGAATCTGGCGAATCGGGCGGGTTCTGTTGCAGCAGAGTGCAAAAGGCGGCAGAGGCACGGAGACGGTGAAGGCGAGGAAGGAGGCTGCCGGTCGGCACCTCGCACAACGATAATGGAGTGTGGTTTATGGCACAGCGAATTGCGTATGTAACGGGCGGGATGGGCGGCATCGGCACGAGTATCTGCCAGCGTCTGCACAAGGATGGCTACAAGGTCGTCGCTGGCTGCGGCCCGAATTCCCCGCGTCGTGAAAAATGGCTGGTCGAGCAAAAAGCCCTCGGTTTCGATTTCGTCGCGTCGGAAGGCAACGTCGGCGACTGGGAGTCGACCAAGCAGGCGTTCGACAAGGTGAAGGCCGAAGTCGGCGAGATCGACATTCTGGTCAACAATGCCGGCATCACCCGCGATGTGGTGTTTCGCAAGATGACCCACGAAGACTGGACGGCGGTCATCGACACCAATCTGACGAGCCTCTTCAACGTGACGAAGCAGGTGATCGACGGCATGGTCGAGCGTGGCTTTGGCCGCATCATCAACATTTCGTCGGTGAACGGTCAGAAAGGCCAGTTCGGGCAGACCAACTATTCGACCGCGAAGGCCGGCATTCACGGCTTCACGATGGCGCTGGCCCAGGAAGTGGCAACCAAGGGCGTGACGGTGAACACCGTTTCGCCAGGCTACATCGGTACGGACATGGTGAAGTCGATCCGCCCCGACGTGCTCGAAAAGATCGTGGCGACGATTCCGGTGCGCCGTCTTGGCCGTCCGGATGAAATCGGCTCGATCGTGGCGTGGCTTGCCTCGGAAGAATCGGGCTTTTCGACAGGTGCCGATTTTTCGCTCAACGGCGGCCTGCACATGGGCTGATCCCACTCGCGCCCCGTCCTGGCGGGGCGTGCTGCGGGTCAGATGGTTCCGGCGGCGTCCCGCATTGCGCAAGGGTTCGATTGCGCGTGTGACAGGCGCCGTTTCTGCGCTCGATGGCGCTCAAAGGCGTTAAATGACGACTACTACTACAAAGAAGACGACGGCCGAACGACTGATCAAGAAATATCCGAACCGCCGGCTGTATGACACGGAGACGAGCACGTACATCACGCTGACGGACGTCAAGCAGCTCGTGCTGGATCAGGAAGACTTCAAGGTCATCGATGCGAAGAGCAACGAGGATCTGACGCGCGCCATCCTGCTGCAGATCATTCTCGAAGAGGAAAGCGGCGGCCTGCCGATGTTCTCGTCGTCGATGCTGTCGCAGATCATCCGCTTCTACGGGCACGCGATGCAGGGCATGATGGGCACCTACCTGGAAAAGAACATCCAGGCGTTCATCGACATCCAGAACAAGCTCACCGACCAGTCGAAGACGCTCTACGAAGGCAACGCGATGAATCCGGAGGTCTGGTCCCAGTTCATGAACATGCAGGCGCCGATGATGCAGGGCATGATGACGAGCTACATCGAGCAGTCGAAGAACATGTTCGTGCAGATGCAGGAGCAGATGCAGAACCAGGCGAAATCGATGTTCAGCACCTTCCCGTTCAACAAGCAGCCGAATCCGGAACCGGAAAAGAAGTAACGGCTGGGGCGAGGCCCGAGCGGGCTTCACGCGTCAGTCGGAGCCAGAGCCGCAGCAGAGCCACGCGTGAGCCGGACTGCAATGGATTGCAGCCTGTATTGCAGCCTGATTGCAGTCGAACCCGGTTGGCCGGGGCGTAAGGCGCTTCACGCGCGTTCCGGGCGGGCAAAGCCGGCGGCGCGGTACAATATGAGGTTACGTTACCGCCATCCGCCGAACCATCCCTATGCCGCAGACTTCCTCCTCCGTCACGCCCAACGCCACCGCCCCGAAGGTCGGATTCGTATCCCTCGGGTGTCCGAAAGCGCTCGTCGATTCCGAGCAGATCATCACGCAGCTGCGCGCCGAGGGTTACGAGATTTCCGGCACGTATGAGGGCGCGGACCTCGTCGTCGTCAACACCTGTGGTTTTATCGACGAAGCCGTCCAGGAAAGCCTCGACGCGATCGGCGAAGCGCTCACTGAAAACGGCAAGGTGATCGTCACCGGCTGCCTTGGCGCGAAGAAGAGCGCGAGCGGTTCGGGTCTCATCGAGGAAGTGCATCCGAAAGTGCTCGCCGTCACCGGTCCGCACGCAGTCGGCGAAGTGATGCAGCACGTGCACAGCCACCTGCCGAAGCCGCACGATCCGTTCGTCGATCTCGTGCCGGCCGCGGGCGTGAAGCTCACGCCGCGTCACTACGCGTATCTGAAAATTTCCGAAGGCTGCAATCACCGCTGCACGTTCTGCATCATCCCGTCGATGCGCGGCGATCTCGTGTCGCGCCCGGTCGCGGAAGTGATGCTCGAAGCGGAGAACCTCTTCAAGTCAGGCGTCAAGGAGCTGCTCGTCATTTCGCAGGACACGAGCGCATACGGCGTCGACGTCAAATATCGCACTGGTTTCTGGAACGGCAAGCCGATCAAGACGCGTATGACGGACCTCGTCGGGGCGCTTGGCGAACTCGCCGCGCAGTATGGCGCGTGGGTGCGGCTGCATTACGTGTATCCGTATCCGAGTGTCGACGAAGTGATTCCGATGATGGCCGAAGGTCCGTTCAAGGGCCACGTGCTGCCGTACCTCGACGTGCCGTTCCAGCACGCGCACCCGGAAGTGCTCAAGCGCATGAAGCGCCCGGCCAACGCCGAGAAGGTGCTCGAGCGTGTGCGTGCGTGGCGCGAAATCTGTCCCGACCTGACGATCCGCAGCACGTTCATCGCCGGCTTCCCGGGCGAGACGGAGGAGCAGTTCCAAACGCTGCTCGACTTCATTCGCGAAGCGGAACTGGATCGCGTCGGCTGCTTTGCCTACTCGCCGGTCGAAGGCGCGAGCGCGAACGAACTCGACGGTGCATTGCCCGACGAAGTGCGCGAGGAACGCCGCGCCCGCTTCATGGAAGTGGCGGAGGAGGTGTCGGCGAAGCGTATCGCGCGCAAGGTCGGCAAGACCCTGAAGGTGCTCGTCGACGAGATCAACAGCGATGGCGGCATCGGCCGCACGGCGGCGGATGCGCCGGAGATCGACGGTGTCGTGTATATCGCGCCGTCGACGAAGGCGTCAAAGCGCTACAAGGTTGGCGATTTCGTGTCGGTGAAGATCACCGGCGCCGACGGCCACGACCTCTGGGGCGAGGTTTAAGCGATGGCCCAGGCATTTCCCGACGCATTTCCCGACGCATTTCCCGAGATTCTCGCGCTCGGCGAGGCGATGGTCGAGTTCAACCAGTCGTCGAAAGGTGAGCCGAACTATCTGCAGGGCTTCGGCGGCGATACGTCGAATTTCTGCATCGCGGCGTCGCGGCAGGGCGCGCGTACGGGCTTTGTGTCGGCCGTCGGTGACGATCATTTTGGCCGGCTGCTGATCGACCTGTGGCAACGCGAGGGTGTCGATACTTCTGCGGTGCGTATCGACGGGCAGGCGCCGACCGGCGTGTATTTTGTGTCGCACGGGCCGGGCGGCCACCAGTTCGACTATCTGCGGGCGGGTTCCGCCGCGAGCCGCTATGCGCCACGCGATCTGCCGCTCGATGCCATCGCGGGCGCGAAGGTGATCCACCTGTCGGGCATCAGTTTTGCGATCAGCGTGAGCGCATGCGACGCTGCATTCGCCGCGATCGAACACGCGCGCGCGAATGGCGTGCGTGTGAGCTTCGACACCAATCTCCGTCTGAAGCTGTGGCCGCTTGCACGGGCACGTGCGGTGATGCTCGAAGCGATCCGGCAAACCGACATCTGCCTGCCCAGCTGGGACGACGTGACCGAATTGACGGGCCTCACCGGCCGCGATGAAATCGTCGATTTTCTGCTTGCGCTTGGGCCGCGTGTCGTCGCGCTAAAGCTCGGCAAGGAGGGTTCTTATGTAGCGACACCGGATGAGCGGCGCGTGGTGCCGGGCCGCGCTGTGAACGCGGTCGATGCGACCGGCGCGGGAGACTGCTTTGGTGGCGCATTCATTGCGCGGATCGTCGCGGGCGACGATCCTTTTGATGCGGCGCGTTACGCGAATGTGGCGGCGGGTTTGTCGACACAGGGCTTCGGTGCGGTCGCACCGATTCCGGACCGCGCAACGGTCGAGCGCGTGCTGGCGAGCTGACGGCAGCGCGCCGTCCGGCGAAGAGCGGGAAACAAGGCGGGCGGCGAGCCGCCGGGCAGATTCCAGATCACGATTCAGGACAGAGAGGAGCGAGCGATGCAACGGGAAGTCGTAGTGGTGAGCGGCGTACGGACGGCCATCGGTGATTTCGGCGGCAGCCTGAAGGATTTTTCGCCGACGGATCTGGGGGCACGCGTGGTCCATGAAGTGCTCACGCGGGCAAAGGTGTCGGGCGACGAAGTCGGTCACGTCGTGTTCGGCAACGTGGTTCACACGGAACCGAAGGACATGTATCTGGCCCGTGTCGCCGCGCTCAACGGAGGCGTCGCGCAGCACGCGCCCGCGCTGACCGTGAACCGGCTGTGCGGCTCTGGGCTGCAGGCCATCGTGTCGGCCGCGCAGGGCATCCTGCTGGGGGACGCGGACATCGCGATCGGCGGTGGTTCGGAAAGCATGAGCCGCGCGCCGTACGTGATGCCGGCCGCGCGCTTCGGTCAGCGCATGGGCGATTCACGCCTCATCGACATGATGCTGGGCGCGCTGAACGACCCGTTCCAGTCGATCCACATGGGCGTGACAGCCGAGAATGTCGCGAAGAAATTCGACATCTCGCGCGAAGCGCAGGACGCGCTCGCGCTCGAATCGCACCGCCGCGCGGCAAAAGCGATCGAGAGCGGCTACTTCAAGGAACAGATTCTTCCGATCACAATCCCATCGAAGAAGGGCGACACGGTCTTCGATACGGACGAACACGTGCGACTGAACGCCTCGCTTGAAGACTTCTCGAAGCTCAAGGCCGTGTTCGCGAAGGAAAACGGCACGGTGACGGCGGGCAACGCGTCGGGCATCAACGACGCCGCAGCCGCGGTCGTACTGATGGAGCGCAGCGTGGCCGAGAAGCGCGGCGCGAAGCCGCTCGCCAGGCTGGTCGCTTACGCGCATGCGGGCGTCGACCCGGCCTATATGGGCATCGGCCCGGTGCCGGCTACGCGCAAGGTGCTCGAACGCGCGGGCCTCACGGTCGCGGACCTCGACGTGATCGAGGCGAACGAAGCATTTGCCGCGCAGGCCTGCGCGGTCAGCAAGGAACTTGGGCTCGATTCCGCGAAGGTCAATCCGAACGGCTCCGGCATTTCGCTCGGCCACCCGATCGGCGCGACCGGCGCGTTGATCACCGTGAAGGCGCTGTACGAACTGCAGCGCATCGGTGGGCGCTATGCGCTCGTGACGATGTGCATCGGCGGTGGTCAGGGCATCGCGGCGATCTTTGAGCGGATCTGACGCGGCGGCATGCGCGGTACGCTGGACGAAGGAAGGAAAGGATGCAGCAATCGAAGTCGATGAAGGGCGTCACGTCGCGGCGCGCAATGATCGCCGGCGCATGCGCGCTCACGCTGGTGACCGGCGCGGGCACGTTGCTGCCCGCGGTGGCGCAGGCGGAAAGTGATGCCGTGAAAGAGCTGGCCGCGCCCGCGCCGATCCAGTTGCCCTTGAAGCCGAGCGCGGAATTTGCGAAGTTCCCGCGCTATACAGGCACGCTCGGGACGCGCCAGATCGTGCTGCGCCTCGGGCCGAAAACCGACGACCCGTCCGGTGTGCACGGCGAATACCAGTTCACGGACACGGGGCAGGTGATCCTGGTCGCGGGCGATCGCGATGGCGACACGCTGGAAGGCGAAGAGTCCAACGACGGCACGCATATCACCGGCAACTGGGTCGGCAAGTTTGCGGCCGACGGCACGCTCACGGGCGACCGGACGAATGTCGACGACTCCGATCCGCAACCGTTCGATCTGCACCTGCTGGCACCCGGTCAGGCAGCCCCGGCCGTAGGCAGCGCGAGCGGGCCAGGACAGGCCGCCACCGCCGCGGCCGCGGCGGCCGGTAAACCCGCCGCCGCGGCGTCCGCCACGCCCGCGCCGACGACGGGCGGCGGCCATCCGGTCGGCGGTGTGAGCAACCTGACGACGGGCGACTGACGCTCAGGCCGTGCACTGAAGTCATCCCACTTTTCACGAATCCAACATGACTGACGCTAAATCCAGCCGCGGCTTGCAGACCCGCATCGTGCGCGCGGAAGACGATCTCACGCCCGGCTTTGAATCGTTCGCGGTGCCGGTTACACGCGCCTCGACCGTCGTGTTTCCGGATCTCGCGACGATGCGCGCACTCGACTGGCGCAACGACGCGCAATGGCGCTACGGTTTGCACGCGACGCCAACCTCGCTCGTGCTCGCGCAGCGTCTCGCGGCGCTCGAAGGCGGCAATCACGCGCTGTTGCAGCCGTCGGGGCTGTCGTCGATTTCGAACGTCTATTTCGGCCTCGTGAAAACCGGCGACGATGTGCTGATTCCCGACAACGTGTATTCGCCGAACCGCGATCACGGCGACTGGCTCGCGCGCGATTTCGGCATTACGACGCGTTTTTACGATCCGATGATCGGCGCGGGTATCGCCGACCTGATCCAGCCGAACACGCGTCTCATCTGGCTCGAGGCGCCGGGTTCCGTGACGATGGAAGTGCCCGACGTACGCGCGATCACCACGGTGGCTCGCGCACGCAACGTCGTGACGGCGATCGACAACACCTGGTCGGCGGGGCTCGCATTCCGTCCGTTCGAACAGGGCGTCGACATATCGGTGCAGGCATTGACGAAATACCAGTCGGGCGGCGGCGACGTGCTGATGGGCGCGACGATCACCGTCGACCGCGAGTTGCATCTGAAGCTGAAGGCGGCGCGGATGCGCATGGGAATCGGCGTATCGTCGGACGACTGTTCGCTGATCCTGCGCAGCCTGCCGAGCATGAAGATCCGTTTCGAGCAGCACGATCGCAGCGCGCTCAATATCGCGAAGTGGCTCAAGACGCGTCCGGAGATCGCAGCGGTGCTGCATCCCGCGTTGCCCGACTGTCCGGGTCATGAGTTCTATCTGCGCGACTTCACCGGCGCGGGCGGACTCTTTTCCGTCGTGTTCGACGCGAAGTACAGTGCGGCGCAGCTCGATACGTTCTGCGAGTCGCTGGAGCTGTTTTCGCTGGGATGGAGCTGGGGCGGTGCGCACAGCCTTGCGATGCCGTATGACGTCGCTTCGATGCGAACGACCGCGCAATGGCCGCATCGCGGCACGCTGGTACGGTTCTATATCGGCCTCGAAGAAGAGTCCGATTTGCGCGCGGATATCGAGCACAGCCTCGCGGCCCTGGCGTAACCGACTGCGTTGACCGGCACACGGCGATAGAAAAGCCGCTCCTGACGGAGTTCAGGGGCGGCTTTTCGTTGATAGGCTTTTGTGAACAGCGGGCTACCGATACTCGTCAATCTCGACGACGCCCCCAAGGGATTCCATCATCTGCCGAATGTCGTCCGGTACATCGGGCACGCGGTCTCCGGTCTCGTTGTCCCAGTAACAGAAGAAGCGCATCCGGGCGTTCCCGCGCCTAAGTAGTTCGGGCAGGTCTGCGCGAGGCAGAGCCAGGCGCTCGATCAGATATCGGAGGTGCGGCTCTAGTCGATCGCTCTGGACGGCGGATTTACTACGAACACCCCATACTCCCGTCCGCCTTTCTATACCTCGCGGTTGACCGTTACGGTCGACGATTGGGTCGCCTTTGGTATGCGCAACATCGGGGACGACGCCGAAATATCTAGTCCAGAATTCAGGTGATACGTGATCGCCCGCAATTGAAAACGACGCGTGTGCAAGTGGATGCAAATTCATATCGGCCCCGTTTCAATAGTTGTGCATGTTGTCAATTTTCATACCATTGAAGTAGACGTCGCCGTTGTCATGCCAGATAACGTTATCGTCTCCCCTCAACTGGTTGTCGAACTTCATTGCATGGATCATGTCGCCGAACGTCTTGCGTTCGTACCCGAGCATTTTTGCAGCATAGTTCGGGTTGTTCGTGCTGGCGGCCAGTTCTTCAACGTCCCCCCTTACCGCGTCCGGCGTGTACCCGAACGGCTGCGCATCGCCGAGCGGCGTAGCGGTTTCCGCTAAATCGCCCGCGGCGTCGGCCAGTGACGAAGCGGCCCCGTTCGCATAGCGGGCCGCAACCGCATTAACCCGGTCCACCATGTCGTTATAGCGTTCCATGTAGGCCGTCGCCGCTTCGTATGACATGCCCGAGCCAGTCATTAACTGCTCGCGGAAGCTGGGAAACGCTTTGGGTTTAGGCGCCGGATCGCCCGACGCGCCGCCTGTCCGCGATTGTTCGGCAGTGAGGACAACACTCTCGCCGCGAATCATGGACTGCAAGGTCTGTATGACCTCAAGGTCCGCGCCATTCTTTGCCAGCCGCTCATGCCAATGGAAGTTCTTCCCAAGGAACGAGCGGACGCGCTGGACGAGCGCGGCATCCCGAGCCCATACCTCGGCGTATGCGCGTTGCGCGAACTTCTTGCCCTCTTTAACAGCCTGTTTTTGCTCGGTAGTAAGAAAGATGCGCCCGCTCCCGTAGGCGTCCTTGCTGTACATCATCCACCGTTGCAACGAATCTGTTTTCAGTTCAGTGCCGCCCATTGCGAGGTCCTGTCGCTTGTGACGGCGTAAACCTAGCAGATCGTCGGGAGGCTATGTTTTTGGGATATCGATCGCCAACGAAAAAGCCGCTCCTGACAGAGTTCAGGGGCGGCTTTTTTTAACGGCGACGCGCCCATCACATCATCGTGGCCGGGCCGTATGTGCGTCAGAAGAGCCGCAGCAACCCGTCGAGCCCGACATGGTTGAACGCGACGCTCGCGGCTTCGCGCACCACCGGCTTCGCGCGGAAGGCGACCGACAACCCCGCTTCGGCCATCATCTTGAGATCGTTCGAGCCGTCGCCCATCGCGATCGCGCGGGCCGGTTCGATGCCGAGTTGCGCGCAGGTTTCCCGCAGCGTGCGTGCCTTGACGTCCGCGTTCACGATTTCGCCGACGACGTTGCCCGTTAGCTTGCCGTCGATAATCTCCAGCGTATTTGCACGCGTGAAATCGAGACCGAGACGCGCCTTCAGCTTTTCGGTGAAGAACGTGAAGCCGCCCGACACGAGCAACGTCCTGAGGCCGGCCGCTCTGGCTCCGGCAAGCATGCGCTCAGCGCCTGGCGACAGCCGCAGCCGCTCTTCATAGACCTGTTCGAGAGCCGCTGCATCGAGGCCCTTCAGCAGCGCGACCCGGCGCGTCAGGCTCTCGTTGAAATCCTTGATCTCGCCGCGCATCGACGCTTCGGTGATCGCCGCGACTTCCGCCTTGAGCCCGCAAAAATCGGCGATCTCATCGATACATTCGATGGTGATCAGCGTCGAATCCATGTCCATCGCGACGAGGCCGAAGTCGGCGAAGCGCCGGCCCGGTTCGATGAACGCGTAGTCGAGTTCATGCGTGCCGCAGTAGACGTCGATGTCGCCGCGCTGGGCGGCGTCCGCCCCTTCGATACGCAGGGCGTATTGGTCGACAGGGGTGGCACGTCTACCGCGTGCGATCGCGACGAGCGGTTTGACATGGGCTTCGGGGAGCGGCGCGGGGCTTTGGATGACCAGGTTCATGGACGACGCAGGGAAGAGCGCGCGGCGCGCGCGGAAAATCCCGCTATTGTAACGGTTTGCCGTTGTGCATCCGTGCATCCGTGCGCCCGTGCACGAATGCGCCGAGGTGCCTCATACTGACGTCACAAACGGTGCTGCGCGCCCGGCCGGAGACGTGGCACAGAAAGGGAGACACCGGATGACCCCGACCGCCGCCATCGACGATCAAGCACTCGCACGCGATTTCGACCTGCAGCACCTCGACGCCGCGTTTTATGCGGATCCCTATCCGACGTATCACGCGCTGCGCGCACATGCTCCTGTCAAACGGATGCCGAACGGCTCGCTGTTCCTCACCCGCTACCGCGACGTTCAAGCGGTGTATCGCGATCCGACAACGTTCAGTTCCGACAAGACGGTCGAATTCCGTCCGAAGTATGGGGAATCGCCACTGTACGAGCATCACACGACGAGCCTCGTCTTCAACGATCCGCCCCTGCACACGCGCGTGCGCAAGCTGATCGCCGGGGCGTTGACCGCGCGTGCCATTGCGGCGATGGAGCCCGACCTGATCCGCCTCGTCGACGGCCTGCTCGATGAGGCTGCGGCGCGTGGGCGTATCGATCTGATTGACGGGTTCGCGTCGGCGATTCCGGTCGAGATCATCGGCAACCTGCTGGCCGGGCCGCATGAGGAGCGCGGGCCGCTGCGCGAATGGTCACTGGCGATTCTCGGCGCGCTCGAACCTGCGTTGAACGCGCAACAACTCGAGCGCGGCAATCGCGCCGTGACGGAGTTCGTGCACTACCTGAAGGATCTCGTTGCGCGGCGCAGGCGCGCGCCCGGCGATCCGCTCCATGATGTGCTCACGCGGCTCATCGAAGGGGAGGGCGAAGCTGAAGGCGGGCGTCTGTCCGAGGCCGAGCTGCTGCAGAACTGCATTTTCATCCTGAACGCAGGTCACGAAACCACCACCAACCTGATCGGCAATGGACTCGTCACGCTGAGCCTGTGGCCCGACCAGCGCGAAGCGTTGCAGCGCGAACCGGAACTGATCGGCGGCGCGGTCGAAGAGTGCCTGCGCTTCGAAAGCTCGAACCAGCTCGGCAATCGCATCACGACCGTCGATACGGAGATCGGCGGCGTCCCGGTGGCAAAGGACACGCCGGTCACGCTGTGCATCGGCGCGGCGAATCGCGACCCGGAACAGTTCGCGGACCCTGATCGCTTCGACATCCGGCGCGAGCCGAACCGGCATCTCGCGTTCGGATTCGGGATCCATCAGTGCGCGGGCCTGTCGCTCGCGCGACTCGAGGCACGCGTCGCCATCGGCCGGTTTGTGCAGCGCTTTCCGGCCTACCGGTTGAGCGGCGAACCGACGCGAGGCGGTCGAGTACGTTTCCGCGGTTTCGCAGAGGTGCCCTGCGACGTCGGACAGGCAGGACGATAGCGTGCAGGCGAGCCGGACGATGACCGACAGACTCGAACGCTACCACCGCAAGCGGCGCTTCAACGAGACGCCGGAGCCATCCGGCGTCGGTGCGAAAAAGCGTGCGCGCGCCGATGCGCGGTCGCCAGAGATCGCGCCTGCGCTCTCGTATGTCATCCAGGAACACCACGCGCGCCGTCTGCATTACGACTTCCGTCTGGAACTCGATGGCACGCTGTTGTCGTGGGCTGTGCCGAAAGGGCCGAGTCTCGATCCTTCGGTGAAGCGGCTGGCCGTGCATGTCGAAGACCATCCGGTCGAGTATGGATCGTTCGAGGGCGAGATACCGGAGGGCAACTACGGCGCGGGCAGCGTGATCGTCTGGGATCGCGGGACGTGGGAGCCCATCGGCGGAGAAGCGCACGCGCGCGAAACGTACAAGGCCGGCAAACTGAAATTCACCTTGCACGGCGAGAAGCTGCACGGCAACTGGATGCTCGTGCGCAGCCATATGCAAGGAACCGGTGACAAGGAGCAGTGGCTTCTCATCAAGGAACGCGATCAGGCGGCGCGTAGCGAAAGCGAGTTCGACGTGCTGGCCAGACTTCCGGGTAGCGTGCTCGATGGCGGCGCACATGCGACGCGAGCGAACAAGGCGGCAGTGAAGAAGGCGCCTGTGGCGAGAAAGCGCGCGAGCGCAGCCGATTCGAAAAAAACCGACATCGTCGCCACACGCAGTGCTCAATCCCTGCGCGAACTGGCTGTTTCGCCGGCAATCGAGGGTGCGGTCAAGGCACCCCTTCCCGCAACCTTCAAGCCGCAACTCGCGACGCTCGTCGACAGCGCGCCGAGAGGCGCCGACTGGTCCTGCGAAATCAAGTTCGACGGTTATCGTGTGCTGGTGCGCATCGACCGTCATGCGAAGAAACGCCAGGTGCAGCTTTTCACGCGCGCCGGCAACGACTGGACCGCGAGATTCGGCAAGCAGATCGATGCGTTCGACGATCTCGACATCGGTTTCGCCTGGCTTGACGGCGAAGCTGTGGTGCTGGCGAACAACGGCGTGCCGAGCTTCCAGGCGCTGCAAAACGCTTTCGATGCCGATCGTCCTCAGGACATCGTGATCTACCTGTTCGACATCCCGTTTCTGAACGGCTATGACCTGCGCGGCGTGCCGCTCGTGCAACGTCGCGCGCTTCTGCGCGCACTACTTGAACCCGTCGAGAGCGACACCCTGCGCTTCTCTGATGACTTTCCGTTCGCCCCCGCCGAGTTGTTGAAGAGCGCCTGCGAAATGGGCCTTGAAGGCATCATCGGCAAGCGTCGCGAGAGCGTCTATACATCAGGCCGTACGGCGGCATGGGTCAAGCTCAAATGCCGGCGTCGCCAGGAGTTCGTGATCGGCGGCTATACCGAACCGGCCGGCAGCCGTGCAGGCTTCGGTGCGCTGCTGCTTGGCGTGTATGACGACAATGGCAAGCTGCAGTATGCGGGCCGCGTCGGCACCGGCTTCGGCGCCGCGCTTCTGGGTTCGCTGAAGAAGGAACTCGACGCGCGCGAAACCTCGCGCATGCCGTTTGCCAGTGCACCGCTCGAACGCAGCCGTACACCCGTGCATTGGGTAAAGCCGGAACTGGTAGCCGAATGTGACTTCGCCGAGTGGACTGACGAGCGGATCGTGCGGCAGGCGTCGTTCGTCGGGCTGCGCCGCGACAAGCCGGCGCGGCAGATTGTGCAGGAAGAGCCACGTAAAGGAGACGACGTGCAGCAGACCGTCAGCGACACCATGCAGGACCCAACGGCTCCGAAGAAGCGCGCAACCAAGCGGACAGCCGGTGATTCAGGCGCGTCAGGCGACGAGGCACGTACGGCAAAGTCCGCAAAGCCGGCGACCTCTCGCGGCAAGGACGCAGCCGTTCAATCCGGCGCGTCGACAGCGGGCAATGCGATCGTCTCCGGCGTACGCGTGTCGCATCCAGACCGCGTCATCGACAAAAGCACCGGCACGCGCAAAATCGATCTCGTGCGCTATTACGAGTCGGTTGCCGACTGGCTGCTGCCGCATCTAAAGAACCGGCCCGTATCGCTCGTGCGAGCGCCGGAGGACATCGGCGGCGAGCTGTTTTTTCAGAAGCATAGCCAGAAGCTGTCCATTCCGAATGTCACGCAACATCCCGATCTGGACCCGGGCCATCCACCGCTGATTACGATCGACAGCGTGAAGGCCCTCATCGGCGCCGCGCAGATGGGCACCATCGAACTGCACACCTGGAATGCGCTCGCTTCGAGCATCGAGAAGCCCGATCGCATGGTGTTCGACCTCGACCCCGATCCATCCCTCGGCTGGAACAGCATGATCGACGCCGCCCAACTGACCCGTACGCTGCTCGAAGAACTGGGACTCGTGTCGTTCTGCAAGACGAGCGGCGGCAAGGGCCTGCATGTCGTCGTGCCACTGGCGAAGCAGGCCGGCTGGGACGAAGTGAAGGCGTTCTCTCAAGCGGTCGCGCAGCATATGGCGAAGACGCTACCGAAGCACTTCGCAGCGAAGATGGGGGCGCAAAACCGCAGGAAGAAAATCTTCATCGACTATCTGCGCAACAACCGCGGGTCGAGCACGGTCGTTGCCTGGTCGGCGCGCGCGCGGCCCGGGCTTGGCGTGTCCGTGCCGCTGACGTGGGACGAGGTGCCTGCCACGACGTCGGGCGATCAATGGAATGTCGCGAACCTGCATGAGCGGCTCGACGGGTTGAAGCAGGACCCGTGGGTCGCTTATGCGAAGACGCGACAGCGCATCACCGCTGCAATGAAACAGCGGCTGGAGGAGGCGGAGCCGGAATGAATGTCTTTGTCTGCTCATACTCGTCCGGAAGGGAGGCGTCACAAACACTAACGCGCCGGCTCCGCGTTGATACGATCGTGTGCGCTTGATCCAGGCTGGAGCAGGTTTACGCGGAGCCCGGCTCCCGATCCCAATACGGCGGATCACCAAAGTGTGCGGCGAGAAAATCGATGAACGCGACGGTTTTCGGCGGCACAAACGCGCGGCTCGGATAGACCGCCCAGATCGCGACGGTCTCCGCGAGCGCGTAGCTGTCGAGCACGGTGACCAGCTGCCCGCTACGAAGGTAGGGCGCGACGTCCCACGTCGACTTCAACGCGATGCCGAAGCCTGCGAGCAGCGCGTCGCGGATCACCTCGCCATTGTCGGTCACGAGCCGGCCGTCGACCCGCACGCTGACAGGCCCCGCCGGCGTGACAAATCCCCAGTCGCGTTGCTCGGACAGGATGATGCATTCGTGATCGACGAGATCCATGGGATGCTGCGGCGCGCCGCGCGCGGCGAGATACGCTGGCGAACAGCAGATCACGCGCCGGTTCACCGCGAGCCGTCGCGCGACCAGCGACGAATCCTTCAGGGCTCCCACGCGGATCGCGACGTCGATCCCGGCGTCGACGAGGTCGACCAGATGATCCGACAGACGCAGATCGACAGCGACACCAGGATAGCGCCGCAGGAATTCGGCGATCACCGGCGACACGTGTTGCCGCCCGAACGAAGACGGCATCGAAACCCGCAGCCGTCCTTGCGGGGTAGCCTGCGCACGGCCGACCGCGCCGCGTGCGGCATCGGCGGCTTCGAGCAGCGCGACGGCGCGCGTCATGAACACTTCACCGTCCTGGGTGAGGCTGATGCGACGGGTAGTCCGATGCAGGAGACGCGCGCCAAGCAGGCGCTCAAGACTGGCGATACGCGCGCTCGCCACTGCCGCCGACAACCCGAACTCACGCCCGGCCGCTGACACATTGGCAAGCTGGGCGGCACGCACGAACAGCGCGACATCGAGCAGATCGAGCCGGTCACGGCCGGCACCGGTAGACGAAATGGTCATTCTTCGGAAAATCAGAAAGATGTTTCAGTCATTATGACTCTTTCATAAGAAGACAGAACGACCTACGATGGCATCAGTCCCACCGGATACAACGCTTCCTGTGAGCGGAGCGCCATGCCGTTCGTCACGTTTTCGATTTGCCTCAACACTTGCTTCAACGAATCAGGAGTCGTTCATGAAAGCCGTAGGCCTTTATCGCTATTTGCCCATCGAGAACCCCGAAGCGCTGCTCGACGTCGAGATCGACAAGCCGGAAGCGACCGGCCACGATCTGCTCGTCAAGGTGGAAGCGATTTCGGTGAATCCGGTCGACTACAAGGTGCGTTCGCCGAAGGAGCAGACCGAAAAAACCCCGCGTGTGCTCGGCTGGGACGCGGCCGGCACAGTGGCCGCGGTCGGTCCCGAGGTGACGTTGTTCAAGGTTGGCGATCCGGTGTTCTATGCAGGCAGCATCACGCGACCGGGTGCGAACAGCGAGTATCACCTCGTCGATGAACGGATCGTCGGCCGCAAGCCGGCATCGCTCGATTTCACGCACGCCGCCGCGTTGCCGCTCACCGCCATCACTGCGTGGGAAGCGCTCTTTGCGCGGCTCGGCGTGTCGCCGCAGGGCGCCGATGAAGGGCGTTCGGTGCTGATCATCGGCGGCGCCGGCGGGGTGGGCTCGATCGGCATCCAGCTCGCCAGACAGCTTGGGAAGCTGAAGGTGATCGCGACGGCGTCGCGGCCCGAATCGGCGAAGTGGGCGACCGAACTGGGTGCGGACCACATCGTCGATCACTTCAAGGACATCCCGGCACAGCTGAAGGCGCTCGGTATCGAACAGGTCGATTACGTGCTGATGTTCAACGATACGGACAGGCATTTCCCGGCGGCGGCCGCTGTCATCAAACCGCAAGGCGGCATCTGCACGATCGTCGAAAACGAACGGCCGGTTCCAGTCGAATTGCTGAAGGCGAAGAGCGCCGCGTTTCATTGGGAATTCATGTTCACACGCTCGATGTTCGGCACGCCGGACATGATCGAACAGCACAAGCTCTTGACCGAGGTCGCGCGCCTCGTCGACGCGGGCACGCTGCGCACGACGGTAGGGCTGGAACTCGGGCGAATCAACGCGGAGAACGTGCGGCGCGCGCATCGTCTGCTCGAGGAAGGAAGGGCGATCGGCAAGCTCGTGTTGACGGGTTTCTGAGCACGCCGGTAGCGGAAATGGCGGCTCAAGTGTGAGCGCAGAAGCCGCGTGACCGGGCCCGTCGATGACACGCCCGGTCGCTTGCGACGCGGCCGGAGAGAAAAATCACGGCGACAGAAACGCTGTTGTTGCAAGCGGGTTAACACCCGATCCGAGCGAGGCCCGCATGATGCCGCTTGGCGTTAGACTGACAGGGCATCGCGCAAAAACGGCTGCGCGGCCCGCGTCCTGGGTGCGCAGCGGCACAACAACGAGGTGACGTTATGAGCCCCAGCTTTAAATGCTTCGCCGTTTCTGTTGCTGCTTCTGTCGTATGCGGGTTTGCGACGCTGTCGCAGGCCGCCACGCCCATCACGGTAACGTCGCAGGCCGCCACCGACGGCCCGATCAAGTACACCGTCAAGATCACGTCGAAGCAGTTCGGCAATGCGCAGGAGACGCGCCAGATCCGCTCCGGCGAGTCCGACGATTACACGTGGAAGACGGTGCCGCCAGGCGGCCCGGTGCCCGGCACCGACCAATGCCCGAACTATTCGTCGCTGCCCGTCGATGCGAACGGCGCGATGATTCGCCAGATGCAGGTACGCCTCGCTCCGGTGGTCGACGCAAAAGGTACGGCGACGGTTCAGATGAATTTCCAGGCGCAGACGCCGCATGGCACGAAGACCGTCACCGCCAATGGCCAGAGCCTCAAGTGTCCGAACGATGTCTCGCTCAGTCAGATCGTCCGCTTCACGTTGCCGACCAATGGGTCCACGAAAACGCTCACATTGAGCGACGGCACGCAGGTGGCGGTCACGGCGCGCCGGTGATTCGTGGCGCATAGTCGGGTCCGCTGACGGGCGAGGCCCTCAGCGGCTCGCCTTCGTTTGCCGCTCCACCAGCCGCGATGCGAGAAAGCGGTGCTCCGCGGAAAAGAGCCGTCGGTACGTGAGCAGCACCGCGCCGACGGTCCCCAAGGCCGAGGACGCTGCAATCAGAAACATGATCACGATCTGATAGCGCACCGCCTGTAGCGGCGACTGTCCGGCCAGCACCTGGCCGGTCATCATGCCGGGCAGACTCACGACGCCGACGACGGCCATCTGGTTCAGCGTCGGAATCATACCCGCGCGCACGGCCTGTCGCGCCGGACCCTGCGCCGCTTCCCAGCGCGTCGCGCCGAGTGCAAGCGCCATGTCGACGCGGTCGCGCCGCGCGGTCAGCTCTTCGGTCATCCGCTCGATACCGAGCGATACGCCGGTCAGCGTGTTGCCGAGGATCATCCCGAGAATCGGAATCGCGTATTGCGGCTCGTACCACGGATGAATGCGGATCACGACGAAGAGCCCCACCGCCGCGACGAGCCACGAACTCACCCAGATCGACAGGATGCTGTCCGCACGTTGTCCGGCATACGTGCGCGAGCCGCGCTGAGCGCCCGCGAAACCGGCGATCAGGGTCATCAACACCATCAGCGGCAGCACGACGAACCAGCGGTCGTACGCGAAGACCCAGCCGAGCACGTAGCCGATCGCGAGCAACTGGACGACGGTGCGCGCCGCAGCCCATGCGAGCTTGCGTTCGAGATCGAGCTTGAGCAGCACCGACAGCGCGCCATTCACGACGATCAGCAGCGCCGCGATACCGACGTCCCACAGACTCAGGTTCTGGAGTCCCTGGTTCATCGCGCGCGCTCCTGTGAACCGTTGTCGTTATCCGGGGCTTCGGGGGCAGCCATGGCGGACGCCGCAGTGCGCTCGCTGAGTACCCCGGCACGCATCGTGAGATGCCGCCTGCTCATGCGTTCAGCCTGCGCCAGATCGTGCGACACCCACATCGAAGCACGCTGATCCTCGCCTGCGCTGAACCACGCGTTCACCAGTCCTTCGATGGCGAGCGTCGATTCCGGATCGAGCGATGCCGTCGGCTCATCAAGCAGCAGGACTTCCGGCGACAGTTGCAGCACCCGGATCAACGCCGTGATCTGTGCTTCGCCGCCGGACAGTTCGCTTGCGTGTTTCTCGAGAAAATCGCTGCCGCGGCCGGCCTGCGCCGCAAACGACGCGGCCCGGGCGCGATCGAACGATACATCGCGGTAGGCACGCAGCGTGAACGGGTAGCGCAGATTGTCCTCGACCGTGCCGTCGAGGATCGCAGGGCGCTGGCGGATATACGCGACGTTGCGCCGGTAGCGCGGAATGGTTGCGCGGGCGACGGGCTTGCCGTGCCACAGGATGCGTCCTCCGTCGAGCGGGTCGAGCAGCGCGAGCGTGCGCAGAAAAACACTCTTGCCGGACCCGGACGGACCGGTGATCGCGACACGGTCGCCGGCAGACAGGACGAAGCGGGTTGGCTGAAGCAGGGCCTGCCCGCGCAGTGCATCGCGACGGGAGATGTCCTGTGCATCGACGATGGGAATGGCCGTCATGGTTGGGGTCAAGGCGAGTCGAAGGTGAGTCGAAGGTCCAGGCCGGTGAATGCCAGTGAAAACGGGTAAGCGCAGATGAACGCAGGCCAAGTGCGAATCAGGCACATGTGGCAGTGCGTCATAATAGACGGCCTTGGCCGGGCATGGCATGTGCTACGGCACAATAAAGAGAATTGCACTGGAGCACTCATGGCGTTATCGCGACGCATCGGAAAAATTATCGCGTGGCTGGTGGCGACTATCGCTGTCCTCATCGCAGCCGTGGTCATCTTCATCCTGGCGTTCGACTGGAATCGCGCCCGTCCGTATATCAACGACAAGGTCAGCCAGGCGATCGGCCGGCCGTTCGCCATCGAGGGCGATCTCAAGGTTGGCTGGCGGCATCCGGTTGGCGAGACCGGCTGGCACGCCTGGCTACCCTGGCCCCGGTTCTCGGCGACCAACATCACCGTCGCCAATCCCGACTGGTCGAAGCAGAAGCATTTCGCCACGCTCGACGAAATCGATTTTCAGGTCAAGGTGTTGCCGCTCCTCGCACACGACATCGTGATCCCGGCGATCAATCTGGTGAATCCATCGGTCGATCTCGAGCGGCTCGTCGACGGGCGCAATAACTGGACGTTCAAGTTTGCTTCCTCAGGGCCGTCCGAATGGAAGCTCGATCTGCACGATATCCAGTTCGCCAAAGGCAATGTCGCGTACTCCGATGAACAGAAGAAGACCGACGTGCAGGTGGCCGTCGATACGCTCGGCCAGCCGGTGCCCATCGGCGACGTGATGAAGGCGCAGGAAAATGCGTCGCGCAGTGCGTCGGCGCAGGTCGTCGGCAAAGAAGGCGCGAGCCGGCTCGCGAAGCAGGCGGAGGCGGCGGCAGCGTCGGAGGCGGCTGGTGCATCGGCCGCTGCGGCCTCAGGCGCGCTGGGCGGATCGGATACGGCTGCGCCGGCGGCTTCCGCGGCTTCTTCAAACGCAGCGGTCGTCGCAAGCGCTCCGGCGGCCAGCGTGCCCGCTACGAGCGCTGTCGCCGTGACGCCTGAGACCAAGCAGGTTCCGCTGTACGGCATCGGCTGGACGGTGAAGGGCACATACAACCGCACGGCGCTGTCGGGCAGCGGCAAGGTGGGCGGCGTGCTGGCGCTGCAGGATGCCAACCGTCCATTCCCCGTGCAGGCCGACGTGAAAGCGGGCGATACGCGTATCGCGGTCGTTGGCACGGTCACGGATCCCGCGCACCTGGCCGCAGTCGATCTGCGCCTGTGGCTCCAGGGGGCCAGCATGGCGCATCTGTACTCGCTAACGGGCGTCACGCTGCCGGAGACCCCGCCGTATGCAACCGAGGGTCGCCTCATCGGGCAGTTCAAGCGGAACGCCAGCGTCTTCAAGTATGAAAATTTTACAGGGCGGGTGGGCGGAAGCGACCTCAACGGCTCGCTGACGTATTTCGCGCGCGAGCCGCGCCCGTTGTTGCAGGGCGAATTGGTGTCGAACCTGCTGCAGTTCTCTGATCTCGCGCCGATCATTGGCGCCGATTCGAGCGCCAGCAAGGCGACGCGCGGTGACGCGGCAAAACAGCCGTCGGACCGCGCGTTGCCGGTCGAGGAGTTCCGCACTGATCGCTGGAATGCGATCGACGCCGACGTGAAGTTCACCGGACGCCGGATCATCAAGGACCCGAGCCTGCCGATCACCGACCTGTACACCCATGTCGTGATGACGGGTGGCGTGCTGTCGCTGCAGCCGTTGACATTCGGCGTGGCGGGCGGGACGCTTGCGTCCGATATCCATCTCGACGGCAGCGCAAGGCCCTTGAAGGGCCGCGTCGCGAGCGAGGCGCGGCATCTGAAGCTCAGGCAGCTGTTCCCGAATGTGACGACGATGCAGACCGCGCTGGGCGAAGTCAACGGCGACGCCGCGCTTTCCGCAACCGGTAATTCGCCTGCGGCGCTCGCGGCGACCTCGAACGGCGAAGTGAAGGCGCTCATCACGGATGGCACCGTAAGCCGTCTGTACATGGAAGCCGCCGGCCTGAACGTGGCGAACGTCGTCTACGAGAAGCTTTTCAGCAACCGGGACGTGAAGATCAACTGCGCAGCGGCCAATTTTGTCGCGACGAACGGCGTGCTCGATTCGAAAGTCTTCGCGCTCGACACCGACGACGCAATCATCAACATGGACGGCCACATCGATCTGCGCGACGAGTCGATGGATCTCAACATCCATCCGCACACGAAGGGCTTCCGCGTCTTTACGCTGCGCTCGCCGCTCTACGTGAAGGGCACCTTCAAGGACCCGCATGTCGGCGTGAATGCGGCGGCGCTGGCGGTGCGTGGCGGTGCCGTTGTGGGGCTGGGGCTCATCAATCCGTTCGCCGCCCTGATTCCGCTGATCGCGCCTAGCAATACCAAACCATTGCCCTGCGACGAGCTGCTCACGCAGATGAGGACACAGCCCAAGGCGCCACCGGCAGGGCAGAAGATGACCACCTCGCGCAGCGCCGACGCCGCTGCCTCGGCCATCAGCGGCGCGAAGCGTCCCACCGCGACGAAACCGGCGTCCGCCACGTCGCCGTCGCCGTCGCCGGAGCCCGCAGTGCAATATAAGGGAAGCTGATGGGAGGGGAAGCTGACGCCAGGGAAAGCTGCCGCGTGGCGAAGCCGACGCACGAAAGCGGCGGAGCATCACTGCTCCGCCGTCGAAGATAAAGGCTACCGCAAGGGACTAACCTGAGAATTACCGAAGCGACCGCGGGGCTGCATCGCCTGCGGCGTCCTGCCTGCGAACTCCGCGTCGCGCACCAGCCGCGGCCTTGGCCGCACCGAACTCGGGCAGGATCCGCGCACGTGCACGGCTTGCGAACACCAGGAATCCAAAGCCGTTGGCTTCATACCAGTAGCCGCCGTTTTCGAGTCCATCGAGCGGCTGCTCCAGCGCGTTCGCAATCGACTCGATACAGCGACGACGTAGTTCGGCGACCTCGGGATAGGGCGGATGCGCGCCGCGCACGCTGCACAGCAGGACATCGAGTCCTGGAAGAACATGAGCGTAGAGCACAGGCTCATCTTGCGCGCGGGCCCGCGCGATCTTCGTGTCGAGCTGGCCGAATGGCTTGAAATGCCGTAGCACGGCGAGAAACGACTCATCGCCGTCCGCCTTCGCGCGCCTACGCTTTTTCGGGAAGGACATAAAAATTCGCCTGAAAAAGAATTGCAAGAAACGCAGCGTCCTCATGCGACCACTCCCGGCTTCGCGCGCCGCACGTCGATCTTTTATAGCATACGGTGAGGTCGGATTCACGGTGATTCGACGGTTCGTCTGCCTCACGCCACCCGCACGATTCATGCCGTATCTGCTCGCCGCGCGCTTTCGCATCTCCGAACATCTAACTCCATAATAGACTCAGCCGCCGCGCCGGTGACTCCGGCACCCATAAAAAAGCTGTTTTTTTGTGTGCGGCACCGCTTCCCTGTCGCGCCTTTGCAGCACGTTGAAATATCCCAGGTACCCGTCGATAATGGCCCGGGCGGACGGATGAGGGTGTGTGCATCGAACCCATGAACGGCGCCGGGATGCCTCTCTGGCGAGGCTCGGGCGACATGTCGCCACGATTGCAAACGCTGCCGGACGAACATGAAACTGCTTGCCAAGGGCCTTCTTCTGATCGCAGTACCAGGTGTCGTCGAACTGGCGCTGCTTGGTGCCGTGTTCGATACGCAGCAACAGACCGCGCAGTCCGCCCAGTGGGTTTCCAGCAGCAAGCAGATTCTCTACCAGGCCTCGGCGATGATGGACCCCTTGCTGCGCGAGGCCGCACGGCTGCGTACGGCGCTCATCGTCAAGGACGCGTCGTTCACGGACCGGCCTGCGATCTGGGTCGACCTTGACGAACGGCTCTCGCATCTCGAACAACTGGTTGCGGACAACTCCCGCCAGGTGCGGCGCGTCCATGACATGCGCGGCGCGGTCGATGACTATCGTGCTCATGCCGCTGCCGTCGTGGCGGCATTGCACAACGCAAGCAGCCTCGCGCCGCTCATTGCTTCGGAGCGCGATGACATCCCTGCGCCGATCGCCTTGTTTCATGACCGCCTGGATGCATTTGTTGACGAGGAGTCGCGCCTCGATGCGCTGCACCAGGCGGCGTTCGCGGACAACCGGCAGCGCCAGCAGGTCACGCTGATCGCCGCGGTGGTGGGTTCGATGCTGATCTGGGCGCTGACGGCATGGGTGCTCGCCCTTCATTTCGGGCGGCGCATCGAGGTACTGACCGGTAATGCCGGCCGCCTTGGCAACGGCGAGCCGCTCGCCGCGCCTCTCAGAGGCAATGACGAGATCGCCGGACTCGACGCCGTGCTGCACCAGACGGGCGCCCGGTTGCAAACCGCAGGGCTCGAGCATGAGTCGCTCAAGGCAAGACTGGAGGCGCGCGCTGTCGAGCTGGCGGCCGTCAACGAGGAATTGCGGCAGGGCACGCAGGAAAACGAGATGTTCATCTACAGCGTGTCGCACGATCTGCGCTCGCCACTCGTCAACCTGCGGGGCTTTTCGAAAGAATTGCAGGTCTCGTGCGACGACCTGCGCGCAACGATCGAATCGGCCCGCCTGCCGGAGCCCCAACAGCAGCGGCTTGCCGCGGTGCTCGATGGCGACGTGCGCGAATCGCTGCAGTTTTTGCGTACGGCGGTGACTCAGGCGGCGGCGATCATCGACTCGCTGTTGCGCATCTCGCGCGCCGGGCGTCTCGAGTACCACTGGCAGCGGGTGAGCGTCGGCCGGACGGTTGCGAAAGTGCTCGATACGTTGCAATCTGCGACGCGCGAGCGGGGAGCCGTGGTGACCGTTCGGGACCTGCCGCCCGCGTGGGGCGACCCGGCCGCGATCGAGCAGATCTTCAGCAATCTGATTACGAATGCGCTCAGTTATCTCGATCCGGCACGGCCGGGACGCATCGAAGTGGGCGCTCTCGAGGCCGATCCCGTCGATCAGGCTCACCCCATGCGAAACAGTACGCGCACCTACTATGTGCGCGACAATGGCCTCGGGATTTCCGCGGACTACTTGTCGAAGGTATTCCGTGCCTTCCAGCGCCTGCACGGCGACGTGGCCAAAGGCGAGGGCATCGGCTTCGTGCTCGTGCGGCGTATTGCCGAACGCCACGGCGGGCGGGCGTGGGTGGAATCGGTGGAGGGGATGGGCTCGACGTTTTACGTTGCGCTGCCGGATCAGCCGGTACGCATGTCATGAGAACGCGGTGAACGACGATCGCCGAATACGGAGGGCAGCATGACGCAAGGGGAATCGGTGGGCATCATCCTGATCGAGGATGACGATGGGCACGCCACGCTCGTCGAGCGCAATCTGCGCCGCGCTGGCCTGACGAATGGCTTCATCCGTTTTGGCGACGGCCAGGACGCACTGGATTACTTTTTCGGCGCACAGCTGGACGACACGGCGGCGCCCGCCCGTCTGTCGCGTGACGATCTCGCCAACTTCGTCGTGCTGCTGGACCTGAAGATGCCGCGCGTCGACGGCTTCGAGGTGCTGCGCCGCCTGAAGGAGGCGCCTTCGACCGCCGCGCTGCCTGTCATCGTCCTCACGACAACCGACGACCCGCGCGAGATCGAGCGATGTTATGAACTTGGTTGCAACGTCTACATTACCAAGCCGGTCGAATATGATGCCTTTATCGAGGCAGTGCGCCGGCTCGGCTTCTTTTTGCAGGTCGTGAAGCTGCCGGCGGGACAGCGGCTTTCATCTTCGTAAGGGTTATGCGTTGCAGTCCGCAGGGCTGCAACGCCGGCATTGGCGGCGGCCATCGCACCCTGTTCGCCACAAAAAGGCCTTCAGAGAAAAAAGACCAGCATGACCGACGACGTTTCTTCGCCAAAGGCCGCGCGTGTTCTCGTGGTCGACGACGACAAGGGCATTCTGCTTCTCGCGCGGAAGTCGCTCGACCGTGCCGGCTGCCATGTCGCGACCTGCACGACGGTTCAACGCGCGCGCGAACTGATCGGCATTGAAGCGCCCGATCTGCTGGTGCTCGACTATCAGTTGAACAGCGCCGAGACGGGGCTCGATTTCTTCCGGCGTCTGCGCGCGGAGGGTGTGCGGATTCCCGCGATTCTCGTCACCGGTTTTACCGACGAGTCGCGGGTGATCGAAGCCTTGCGCGCCGGGGTGTCGGACGTCGTGCCCAAGTCGGGTGATTACCTCGGCTATCTGCCCGAGGCCGTCGAGCGCGTCCTGTCCCAGGTGCGGATGCAGAAGGCATCGGCGGAAGCGGCGATGCTGCGCGACCGCGAAGCGCACTACCGCTCACTGTCCGAAGCGTTGCCTCACCTGGTGCTGACCTGTAGCGCCAATGGCGACTGCGATTTCCTGTCGAAACAGTGGTTCGAATACACGGGTCTCGACGAAGCTGCCTCGCTCGGGCTCGCCTGGCTCGACGCGGTTCATCCGGACGATCGCGAGGAAATTCGCCGGACGTGGCTGAAGACGGTGCGCACGGGCGCGTCCGACTACCGGCACGAGCTTCGGATTCGCCGCCACGACGGCGCGTGGCGCTGGTTCGACGCGCGCATCGTCGCCGTGCATGATCCGCACGGTGGCGTGAGCAAGTGGTTCGGTAGTTGCACCGACATCCATCCCCAGCGCGAAGCCATCGAAGAGCGCGAACGCCTGCTTGCGTCGGAGCAGGCCGCCCGCCAGGCCGCCGAAGAGGCGAACCGTTCGAAGGACCGCTTTCTCGCGATGCTGTCGCACGAATTGCGCACGCCGCTCACGCCCGTGCTTGCCGGCGCACGCGTGCTGGAACTGGTGCCCGACTTGCCGGAGAGCGCGCGTGCCGGCGTCAGGATGATCCGCCGCAACGTCGAACTCGAAGCGCGGCTGATCGACGATCTGCTCGATCTCACGCGGGTCGCGAATGGCAAGCTGCGCCTGTCTCTGGAAACCGTCGATGTGCATGACGTCATCGATAGCGTGCTCGAACTCTTTCGCAGCGAAATCCAGGTCAAGCAGCAGGACGTGCACGTCGAGAAGACGGCGCAGCATCACTACGTGCTTGCGGACCGTGCGAGGCTTCAGCAGATGCTCTGGAATCTGATCCGCAACGCGGCGAAGTTCACGCCCGATGGCGGCCACATCTACGTGCGCACGCGCGACGAGCGGATGCAGGTGCAGATTTCGGTCGAAGATACCGGTATCGGCATCGAGCCCGAACAGATCGACAAGTTGTTCAACGCGTTCGAGCAGGGCGGCCAGAGCATGACGCGCCAGTTCGGTGGGCTCGGGCTTGGGCTCGCGATCACGAAGGCGCTAACCGACGTGCACAGCGGCACGGTCACGGCGCGAAGCCCGGGCGCGCATTGCGGCGCGACCTTTACCATTATGTTGCCGACGGCAGCGAAGCCGGTCGAAGACATCGTCGTGACCATACCCGCCGCACCGCATCCGGCAGGCGTGCTTACTATCCTGCTGATCGAGGATCACGTCGATACAGCGGAAGTGATGTCGCAGCTGATCAGCGGGCTTGGCCACGATGTCACGGTGGTGGGCCGCGTGGCCGACGCGCTGGCTGCCACGCTGGCGACGGACTTCGACCTGATCGTGAGCGATGTCGGCTTGCCCGATGGCACCGGGCTCGACTTCATTACGGCGTTCCGCCAGCACTCGGGGGCACCGGCCGTCGCCCTGACGGGCTTTGGCACGGACGATGACGTGCGCCGCTGTCTTGCGGCCGGTTTCACGTCGCATCTGACGAAGCCCGTCAATTTCATCCAGCTCGAAGAGGTGATCGAACGGGCAGCGACGCTGAAAGCAGGAAAAGCGGGTGGGGCGGAAGCGGCCGCGCGTTGAGAGGCATGTGAAAAAAAGAGGCTTGCGTGGCATTCCACGCGGGCCTTTTCGTTGCTTTTCAGGCGCGTCAGCGCGCGAAAATCAGCGCTGCTGATTCTTCAACGTATCGCGGATATCACGCAGCAGCAACACATCTTCTGTCGGCTCGGGCGGTGCGGCGGGTGCGGCGTCCGCTGGCTTACGGAGATTGTTGATGAACTTCACCATCATGAAAATGATGAACGCGAGAATGATGAAGTTGATCAACACCGTAATGAACGATCCATAACCGAACACGGCGACGCCGGCCGCCTGCAGGTCTTTATATGAATCGGGATTGCCCCGGTACGTGTCGGGAATATGGCCGAGCTTGACGAACTTGTTGGAGAAATCAAGGCCGCCGGTGACGACACCGACAACCGGCATGATCAGGTCCTTCACGATGGAATTGACGATGGTGGAAAATGCGCCGCCGATAATCACGCCGACGGCGAGATCCATCACGTTGCCTTTGACTGCGAATTCCTTGAATTCCTGGATCATGCTCATAGATCGCTTCCTCCGTGAAAACGAGGCGAATGCCCTCGGTTTGGCGTTTGCCGACAGGGCAATGATAGCGAACGTATCCAGGGACGGATAGGGTTTTGCTTTCGCAGACCGCGCCAGCGCTCACCCGCGCGTCAAAGCCTGGGCGCGTTCGATGTATTGCGTGAAGGAGGCCGGATCGGTATTGGTCCCGCACAGCAGAACGCCCACGCGCCTGCCCTGCAGCGTCTCGCGCAGCGGGCCGAGCAGCGCCGCGGTTGCGGCCGCGCAGGCCGGCTCGACCGCGAGCTTGAGTTGATTGAAGAGCGTGAGCATCGCGACGCACAGTTCGTCGTCGGAGACGGTCACGATCCGGTCGATATGGCGCCGGCACAACTCATAGCTGTATTGCTCCGTGTACGGCGCCATCAGCGAATCGGCGATGCTGTGCAGGTGATGCAGCTTGACCGTATGGTTGGCCGCAAAGCTTTTGCTCATCGCGTCGGCACCGACGGGTTCGACGCCATAGATATGCACGCGCGGATTGGCGAGCCGCAACGCGGTCGAGACGCCGGCCGCAAGGCCGCCGCCGCCGATCGGCACGATCACCGCATCGAGGTCGGGCGTTTGCGTCGCCCATTCATAACCGAGCGTCGATGTACCGAGCACCGTGCGGTAGCCGTTGAACGGATGCACGTAGTAGCGGCCTTCTTCTGCCTCGATCCGGCGCACGAGGTCGAACGCTTCCGCCGGGCCGCCCGATATCACCACTTCCGCCTGAAACTGCCGGCACAGCGCAACCCGTGCCGGATTCGCGGAGCGGAACAGTACGACCTTCGCGCTGATACCCAGCCGCATCGCCGCATACGCAACCGCAATCGCATGATTGCCGCCGGACACGCACGTCACGCCCGCGCTACGCTGGGCTTCGTCGAGCGCGAGCAGGTTGGTGAACGCGCCACGTGCCTTGAAGCTTCCACCCGACTGCAGCAGTTCGAACTTGAAATTGAGGGTCGTGCCTTCCAGCGACGGAAAATCGTGCCGTTCGAACACCGGCGTTCGGACCACCCACGGCGTCAGCGCAAAATGCTGCGCGGCGATGTCGTCGAGCGTCGGGATCGGCTCGCCGTCGATGGTGTGGTCGGTGTGCTGTGGAGTGCCGGTGGACATGGCGTGCCTGTCGTCAAGCGATCCTGGTGGATGGGCGTGCGAGCTTCAGTGTGTGTGCGCATCCACCGACATGCTGTGGATGAACCTGCTCAAAAAACGTTCGCACGCCACCAGCTGATCGAGCGCAACGAATTCGTTCGCCTTGTGCGCCTGCTGGATGTCGCCCGGCCCGCACACGATGCTCGGAATGCCGGCGAGCGAAAACAGCCCGGCTTCGGTGCCGTACGCGACCTTGCGCCTGTCCTGATCGGCGGTCAGTGCGCGGACCAGTTGCGTGATCGCCGCCTGTTCCGATGAGTCGAGCCCGGGCGCCGCGGCGATTTTCGTGATTTCGATCGCGGCGGACGGATGCTCGCGCAGCATTTTCGGCAGCAGCGTCTCCTTCGCGTATTTGTCGATGCGCGCGAAGATCGGCTCGGGATCGAGCGTCGGCAGATTGCGGAATTCGAACTCGAATCTGCAATCGGCGGGTACGGTGTTGATGGCGTTGCCGCCCTGGATCGTGCTGGTCTGCGCCGTCGTGAAAGGCACGTCGTAGAGTTCGTCGAACGGACCTTGGTCGCGGAACTGGTCGGCCATGTCGCGGATGTAGCAAATGAGGCGCGCGGCATATTCGATCGCATTGAGCCCCTTCGGGGTCAGCGACGAGTGCGCGGCCTGGCCGCGCACGCAGCACTGATAGGTGTTGATGCCCTTGTGCGCGATGATCGGGCGCATGCTGGTCGGTTCGCCGACGATGCAGCCGTCCGGCTTCACGCCGCGTTTCATCAGGTCGGCGATGAGGAGCGGCGCGCCGACGCAGCCCACTTCTTCGTCGAACGAAAGGGCAAAGTGAATCGGCTTGGCCAGCTTCGTGTTCTGCATCTGCGGCAGCAGCGTGAGCGCGGCGCCGATAAAACCCTTCATGTCGCAGGTGCCCCGGCCGTACAACCTGTCGTCACGGATCTCCGGCTTGAAAGGGTCGCTGTCCCATTGCTGGCCATCGACGGGCACCACATCCGTGTGTCCCGACAGCACCACGCCGCCGTTCGTTTCGCCGTCATGCGCGGGCACGGTGGCGAACAGATTGGCCCATTTGCCGCTTGCGTCGTGCGTGAGCGTCGCCTCGATGCCCTTGGCGCGCAGTTCGTCGCGCACGGTTTCGATCAGACCGAGATTCGGATTGCGGCTGACGGTGTCCATCGACACGAGCCGTTTGACCCAGGGAAGCGACGCGGGAGAGGCGGAAGAGGCTGAAGCAGAAGACGGGGAAGAGGACGACGGTGCTGCGGATCGCGCTGTTTCAGCGGCGTATGACATGACAGGACTCCAGCTTGGTTATCTTTTTGATCATACCCAAAAAACATAGTCCCGGCCAAAGCGCCCAACAGAAAACGCATGTTGCGGTGCGCTCATGGCGCACCGCAACATCGGCGTTCAGCGAGCGGCGGCAGCGGTGCCGCGAGTCGGCGCGCCGAGCGCGCGCAACGTTTCTTTCACGGTCGAGACCCGCACCGCGAGATCGGGCGTACGCGTTTCGATGCGCAGCTTGTCCTGACCCGCGAGCTTGATGTGCTTGTGCTTCTGCACCATCTCGATGATACGCATCGCATCGACGGGAGGATTCGGGATGAATTGCAACCCGATGACCGCTTCACCCGCATCGATCTTCGAAATGCCGAGCGGTTTCGCCGCCAGCCGCAGACGGTGGGTTTCGATCAGCGCATGCGCCTGCGGCGGCAGCTTGCCGAAGCGGTCGATCAGTTCTTCCTGAATGCCGTCGATCGTATCGTTGTGCTCGCAGTTGGCGAGCCGCTTGTAGAGCGACAGCCGCTCCTGAACGTCGCCGCAGTAGTCGGCGGGCAGGATGGCGGGCGCGTGCAGATTGATCTCCGTCGTTGCGGCGAGCGGCGCGTTGAGGTCCGGTTCCCTGCCTTCCTTGAGCGCTTTCACTGCATCGTTGAGCATGTCGGTGTACAGCTGGAAGCCGATCTCATGAATCTCGCCCGACTGCTTGTCGCCGAGCACTTCGCCCGTGCCGCGAATCTCGAGGTCGTGCATCGCCAGATAAAAGCCCGCGCCGAGTTCTTCCATCTGCTGGATGGCTTCGAGGCGGCGTTGTGCCTGCTTCGTGAGTCCCTGAGGATCATGCACGAGCAGATACGAATACGCCTGGTGATGCGAACGCCCGACGCGGCCGCGCAACTGATGCAGCTGCGCAAGACCGAACTTGTCCGAACGATGGATCAGGATCGTGTTGGCGCTCGGCACGTCGATGCCGGTCTCGATGATCGTCGTGCACAGCAGGACATTGGCGCGTTGCGCGACGAAATCGCGCATCACGCGTTCGAGTTCGCGCTCGTGCATCTGTCCGTGAGCGACGGAGATACGCGCTTCCGGCACCAGCGCTTCGAGCATCGCGCGACGATTGTCGATTGTCTCGACTTCGTTGTGCAGGAAGTACACCTGGCCGCCGCGCTTCAGCTCGCGCAGCATGGCTTCGCGGATCACGCTGTCTTCCTCGCGTCGCACGAAGGTCTTGATCGCAAGCCGCTTCTGTGGCGCCGTCGCGATTACCGAGAAATCGCGCAGGCCTTCGAGCGCCATGCCGAGCGTGCGCGGAATCGGCGTGGCCGTTAGGGTGAGGACGTCCACTTCGGCGCGCAATGCCTTCAACGCTTCCTTCTGACGTACGCCAAAGCGGTGTTCTTCATCGATGATCACGAGGCCGAGCCGCTTGAACTGCACATCCGATGAGAGCAGCTTGTGCGTGCCGATCACGATATCGACGGAGCCGTCGTTGATCTGGTGGATCGCGGCGTTGACCTCTTTGGTCGACTTGAAGCGCGACAGTTCTGCAATGCGCACGGGCCAGTCGGAGAAGCGGTCGGTGAAGGTCTGTGTGTGCTGCTCGGCGAGCAGTGTGGTTGGCGACAGCAGCGCGACCTGCTTGCCGCCCATCACCGCGATGAACGCGGCACGCAACGCGACTTCGGTCTTGCCGAAGCCGACGTCGCCGCAGACCAGCCGGTCCATCGGCTTGCCGCTCGTCATGTCGCCGATCACCGCGGCGATGGCCGCGGCCTGGTCCGGCGTTTCCTCGAAGCCGAAACTCTCAGCGAATTTCACGTAGTCGCGCGGTTCGAGCGCGAACGCGTGACCTTCGCGCGCGGCGCGGCGCGCGTACAGGTTCAGCAGCTCGGCGGCAGTATCGCGGATCTGCTGCGCAGCCTTGCGCTTGGCTTTTTCCCACTGGCCCGAGCCGAGCGAGTGCAGCGGCGCGCTTTCCGGATCGGCGCCGCTGTAGCGCGAGATCACGTGCAGTTGCGCGACCGGCACGTACAGTTTGCTGTCGCTGGCGTATTCGAGGTGCAGGAATTCGGTCTCGCCTTCGCCAAGGTCCATCGTCACGAGACCCATATAGCGGCCGATGCCGTGCTGCGAATGCACCACCGGATCGCCGAGCTTGAGCTCGGACAGGTCGCGCACCATCGAATCGACGTTGCTCGCCTGTTCCTGCCGGCGTCTGCCGGCGCGGCGGGCAAGCGGGCCGTAGAGTTCGGTTTCGGTGATGATCGCGATCTGTTCGCCCGGTATCGCGAAGCCATTCGATAACGGCGCGACACCGAGCGCGAAGCGCTCGTCGGAGAGCAGCCAGTCGTGATAGCTGTCTGTGGCTGGGGACCGCAGATGGTTGTCCACCAGCAACTGCGCGATCGTTTCGCGGCGGCCGGCCGATTCGGTGGCAAACAGCACGCGATTCGGCGTTTTTTCCAGATACGCGCGCAATGCAGCGATCGGGTCTTCCGCGTGGCGGTCGATGGCGAGATCCGGCAGCGAGGTCGCCCAGCCGCCGGCATTCGCCGGCAACACGAGGCGCGCGAACGGCTTGGCGAGCGTGAAGAAGTCTTCATCCGACAGGAACAGGCGCTGCGGCTCGAGAATCGGCCGGTCGCGGTCGTGCGACAGAAAGCTGTGGCGCTGCTTCGTGTCGTTGGTGAAGCGCTTGATCGCGGCGTCCAGATCGCCGACGAACGCCAGTTGCGAACGCTCGGGCAGATAGTGGAAAAGCGTCGCCGTGTCGTCGAAGAAGAGCGGCAGGTAGTATTCGATCCCCGCCGACGGCACGCCGTTGCCGATGTCCTTGTAAATCGATGCGCGGCTCGGATCGCCCTCGAACACCTCGCGCCAGCGGCTGCGAAAGGCGGTGCGCGCGGCTTCGTCGAACGGGAACTCGCGGCCGGGCAGGAGACGCACGTCGCGCACCGGGTAGAGGCTGCGCTGCGTGTCGGGATCGAAGGCGCGGATCGAGTCGACCTGATCGTCGAAGAGGTCGATCCGGTAAGGCAGCGGCGAGCCCATCGGAAACAGGTCGATCAGCGAGCCACGCACGCAGTATTCGCCCGGCCGCACGACCTGGCTCACGTGCTCGTAGCCCGCCAGCGTCAACTGCGACTTCAGCCTGGCTTCGTCGAGCCGTTCGCCCTGGGTGAACGAAAACGTATAGGCGGCGAGGAATGACGCCGGCGGCATCCGGTACAGCGCCGTGGTAGCCGGCACGAGCAGGATGTCGCAGCGGCCCTCGCCGAGATCGTGCAGCGTCGCGAGGCGCTCGGACACCAGATCCTGGTGCGGCGAGAACGTGTCGTACGGCAGCGTTTCCCAGTCGGGCAAGAGGCGCACGCGCGCAGCGGGCGCGAAGAACGCGATCTCCTGCGACAGCCGCTGCGCGTCCACCGCGCTCTCACAGACAACCGCCAGCAGCGGCACCTGCTCGCGGTAGGCGAGATGGTAGCGGGCGATCAGGAGCGCATCGGACGAGCCATGCGTGCCGTCGAAGGCAAAACGCTGGCCGGCCTTGACGAGCGCGACGGGCGGAGTGGACTGCGTTGAAGCGGCGATATCTGGCATAAAAAGAGAGGCAGCCGTAGGGGCGCGTGAGCGGCAAGTTTACGCGTGTCCCGACGTGGACGCGAAGGACCTATTATAAAATCCGTCCTTCACTTTGACTTTCGCGGCGTCCGCCCCTGTGACTTCCCGTCTTTTTGCCCTGATCCCGTGTGCTGGCACCGGCAGCCGTTCTGGCGCCGTGATGCCCAAGCAGTATCGCGCTGTCGCCGGCCGCGACCTCCTTCATTACACGCTTGCCGCCTTCGACGCCTGCAGCGAATTCGCCCAGACGCTCGTGGTGATCGCCCCCGACGACCAGCATTTCGACGCCCGCCGCTTCGCCGGCCTGCGTTTCGCGGTGCGCCGGTGCGGCGGGGTGTCTCGCCAGGCTTCGGTGCTGAATGGTCTGCACGCGCTGGCCGAATTCGGCGCACATGATGACGACTGGGTGCTGGTCCACGATGCGGCCCGCCCGGGCATCACGCCGGCGCTGATCCGCTCGCTGATCGGCACGCTGAAGGACGATCCGGTGGGCGGCATCATCGCGTTGCCGGTCGCGGATACGCTCAAGCGTATTGCGCCGGAGAGCGGCGGCCGCATTGCCCGCACCGAAGCCCGCGATGGTCTGTGGCAGGCGCAGACGCCGCAGATGTTTCGCATCGGCATGCTGCGTGAGGCGATCCTGCGCGCGCAGGCGGACGGCCACGATCTGACCGACGAAGCCAGCGCAATCGAGTGGCTCGGTCACGCGCCGCGGCTCGTGCAGGGCAGCCTGCGCAACTTCAAGGTGACGTATCCGGAGGACTTCGAGCTGGCCGATGCGATTCTCAGCCGGCCAGCGGCTTCGTGAATGAGCCTCGCCAGAGATTGACGAACGGATTAACGAGCGCGCTTCAAACCAGTTTCAACCCACACTAGCGGACATTAGATGATGGATTTCAGGATCGGGCAGGGTTACGACGTGCATGCGCTGGTACCGGGACGGCCATTGATCATCGGCGGCGTGACGGTGCCTTATGACCGCGGGCTGCTTGGCCATTCGGATGCGGATGTGCTGCTGCATGCGATCACGGACGCGCTCTTCGGCGCGGCGGCGATGGGCGATATCGGGCGTCACTTTCCCGACACGGACAAGCAGTTTGCCGGCGCGAATTCCCGCGTGCTGCTGCGCGAATGCGCAAAGCGGGTTGCCGAGGCCGGCTTTGCGATCGGCAACGTCGATAGCACCGTGATTGCCCAGGCGCCGAAGCTCGCGCCCGACATCGATGCGATGCGCGCGAATATCGCCGAAGACCTGAAGTTGCCGCTGGATCGGGTGAACGTGAAGGCGAAGACCAACGAAAAGCTCGGGTATCTGGGGCGAGGCGAGGGCATCGAGGCGCAGGCAGCCGTGCTGCTCACCCGTGCCTGATTGCTGAATCGCCGGTGCGCCGCGGGCCGGCCACTGGCCGGCGCCGTCAGCGCGACAAAATAAAATCGCCACGCGGGACGAATCGCGTGGCGTTTTTATTTGCGGCGGCGTTTTGCAGGCCGCTGCGCATCGGCCTTCGAATCGGCTTACTTGCCTTCGGCCGAAATCACCAGCGCCGCCGCGTTGACCACGGCCGCAATGCGGCCAACGTCGCGCAATTGGGTCGAACTCATGCCTTCAGCGATCAGCGTATCGGCATGCGACTTCACGCAGAAGTGGCACTTGCCGATGATCGATGCCGCGAGCGCATACATTTCGAAACGACGCTTGTCGACGCCGCCGTGCGACGCATAAGCGTTCATCCGCAAACCTGCCGGCTGCGTCTTCAGATCCGCGTTGTCGGCCATCTCGAGATACGGATACCAGACGTTGTTCATGCCCATCAGCGCGGCTGCGGTCAGCGCGCCTTGGGTTTCTTCCGGCGACAGCACGCCCGACTTGCGGATCGCATCGACAATCAGCGGGCTCTTTGCGGCAAAGGCGGCGGCCAGCGCCACGCCGACGGCATCGGTGCCTTCGAGCGACGAACGTGCGATCGTGCCGTCCAGGTTTAAACGAATGTCTTTGGCGTAGTCGGGAACGAGTTCTTTAATCGCAGACAAGAATTCCATTGATATCTCCTATCAGATTGCCGATAAAAAAAGCCCGCCGGCTCTTTCAAGCTTAGCGGGCTTTTGACTGCAACGCTTACAGCGTCGCGCCGCCGACTGCACGGTTGCACGGGCACAGTTCGTCCGTTTGCAGACCGTCGAGAATACGCAGCACTTCTTCCGGGTTACGGCCGACGTTCAGGTTGTTCACCGAAACGTGCTGGATCGTGTTTTCCGGATCGACGATGAACGTCGCGCGCAGTGCAACGCCAGCTTCCTTGTCGCGCACGCCGAGCTGGTCGATCAGTTCGCCCTTCACGTCGCCGAACGAGTAGTGGTTCAGCTTGTTCAGGTCCTTGTGCTCACGACGCCATGCGAGCTTGACGAATTCGTTGTCGACGCTGCCGCCGAGCAGAACTGCATCACGCTCTGCGAAGTCTTTGGTCAGCTTGCCGAATTCGACGATTTCCGTCGGGCACACGAACGTGAAGTCCTTCGGGTAGAAATAGATGATTTTCCACTTGCCCGGGAACGACTGTTCGGTGATTTCTTCGAACGCCGACTGGCCGTTTTCTTCATGGTTGTTGAAGCCCGGCTTCGCAGCGGTGACGGTGAAAGCTTCGAGTTTATCGCCCACGGTTTTCATGCGGATACTCCTGTATGAGTTGAGAAAACAACCTGTTCAAGCTACCTGCGCTGTAACGGATACGTTACATGAGGGTTAACTATAACTCTATTGATCAATCAAGACAATAGTTTTTGACTAATATACCGAATAGTTTTTATTCAACGCTTCGATAGTTAACACCATGGATGGGCACGGTCTGGAATGCAGCAGAGCGCTCGCGAAAAAGCGGTGAGGCTTTCATGAGACGCCTGTCGCGCGGCTTCAGACGCCCTTGGCGAGCGGGAACTCGATCGTCACTTCGAGGCCCGGCCCCGGCGTGCGATTGCGCAGCCGCAGGGAACCCCGATAGCGGCCCACGAGCCGCAGCACGATCGCCATCCCGAGGCCAGTGCCGTTGGCCTGGCTGCGGGCGGCATTCACACGATAGAAGGGTCGTGTGACAAGCGCGAGCTGGTCTTCGGGAATTCCGGGGCCTTCGTCGACCACGGACAGCTCCACGCGCGAATGCGAGACCCGCGTTTCGATCACGACGCGTGGAATGCCGTCGTCATCGCTCAGGCCGTACTTGCGCGCGTTTTCCATCAGGTTGCCGACGACACGGCGCATGTCCGTCTCGTCTGCCTCGATGACCGCCGACGGCGCGAGCCGTGTGACGAGGCGCATGCCGTCCTCGCTCGCCATGCGCGCCGCCAGCTCTCCTGCGATCACGGAAAGGTCGACGGGCTCCGGCATGCGCTGCACCGGACGCGCGTAGTCGAGGAAGCGGCCGATGATCATGTCCATCTGCTCGATGTCGTCGATCATCGCGTCCTTGGTGGTCTGATCCGACGGGCTCATTTCGGTTTCGAGCCGCAGACGCGCGAGCGGCGTGCGCAGGTCGTGCGAGATGCCGGCCAGCATCAGCGCGCGATCGGCTTCCAGTTGCTCGAGGTCGGTCACCATCTGGTTAAAGCTGCGATTGGTTTCCGCGGCCACGCCCATGCCGCGCTCAGGCAAAGGCTCGGGCGACTGCCCTGAGCCTACCTTGCGCGCCGCCATCGCGAGCCGCGCAAACGGCCGGTTCACCAGACTCGTAATGAACGCCGCGCCGAACAGCGACAACGCAAGGGCAAAGATGCCCCAGCCGGCCCACTGCAGACCGGTGACGTTGTCGAGCTGATCGCGATCGAGCGCGACCCAGTAGTCGTCGTCGTCGATCTTGAAGCTGATCCAGACACCGGGAATGTCGTTGACACTCTGCGCGATCACTGTGTCGTCGCCGAGGCGCCCGCGGATGTCATGCTCGATCAGCCGGTTGAGCGATTCGTCGGGTTGCAGGCGGTACTTGTCGGTGGTTTCGCGCGGGTACACGCGCACCCCTTCATTGCTCTCCAGATCCTGCAGCAGTGCGCGCCGCAGGTCGGGATCGGAATAAAGGAGGGCGGTGCGCGTGAGCTTCACGACGGCGACGAGTTGCAACGCCACGCGCTGCGCGCGCGGCTCGCGTTCGATCACCCGGAAGCTCTGGAACCACGCGGCGAGACTGACTGCGATCAGGAGCGCGATCAGCAGGAATGTGCGCCAGAATAGGCCACCGAACGCGAGCGTCAGGAGGCGCCGGTCGATCCGCATGGGCCCTTCTCGTCAAGAAACAGAAACAACGTCAGCAGAAACAACCTCAGGCTGCGCCGTCAGGAATGAACACGTAACCGAGGCCCCACACCGTCTGGATGAAACGCGGGCTGCCCGGATCGGGTTCGATCAGTTTGCGCAGACGCGAGATCTGCACGTCGAGGCTGCGGTCGAACACTTCGTATTCGCGGCCGCGCGCGAGCTCCATCAGCTTTTCACGCGAGAGCGGCTGGCGTGGGTGCCGCGCGAATACCTTGAGCACGGAAAACTCGCCAGTGGTCAGCGGGATTTCCTGGCCGGCCTTCGTCAGCGTGCGGGTAGCGAGATTCAAGGCGAACTCGCCGAACTCGAATACCTCGGTGGTTTCCGACGGCGCACCAGGCAACTCGGACGGCGTCTGCCGACGCAGCACCGCGTGAATGCGTGCGACCAGCTCGCGCGGATTGAACGGCTTTGGCAGGTAGTCGTCAGCGCCCATTTCCAGGCCGACGATGCGGTCGACGTCCTCACCCTTCGCCGTCAGCATGATGATGGGCGTGCGGTCGTTGCTGCCGCGCAGACGCCGGCAGATCGAAAGGCCGTCCTCACCGGGCAGCATCAGGTCGAGCACGAGCAGATCGAATCGCTCGCGGACCCACAGCTTGTTCATTGACGGCGCGTTTTCGGCGACATACACGTTGAAGCCCTGTTCGCCCAGATAGCGGCGCAGCAGATCGCGCAGACGCGGATCGTCATCGACAACGAGGATTTTCGAAGGGTTTTTGGTTTCCATGGTCGGCATCTTAACGCGATTACAAAGAGGTACATCTTCGCACCAATTATCGGGTTACAGTCAGTTACAAAATTTACCCCGCCTGTGGCGCCACGTAAAGCATGCGCGCTTAGACTCCTTTACTGTTTGCGGCTGTTCGGTAGATACTTCACATGACAATAAACTCTCGCACCCGGTCCTGGCCGGGGTCTGCATACGCATTTGAGGTACCGGTTGCCGCACCAAGAAGGGAACAAGATGAAGGGAGGGGTTTGGCCGAATGTGCGCTTGAGCGTCATTACGCTGGCAGTTGCCGGCACGCTCACAGGCACACTGGGCTCGACGCTCGCCTGCGCCCAGCCTTCGGCAGACCGGATGGCAACCCCACGCTCGTCCTCGCATAACGGAAAGCCCCCGCGTCAACCGCGCGCAAACGTCGACCAGCCTGCGTCCGACCTCATGATGCGCACCGCGGTGCCGCCCGACCTCGATCAGCGGCGCCGCGACGGTCACATGACGCCGGAGGAGCGGCGCCTTCTGCGCCAGCATATCGAAGACGCCGTGCGCGAACTCTACAAGCGCTAGTCGGGTGTTTATATTCGACGTATCGGTTGCGTGCGTTCCTGCTTTTTGCCTGCACGAAAGATTTCGTAGCAATTCCATCGTCAACTGACCCGACCGGCCTGCCGTTGAGCAGCGAGGACAGGTACACGGCTTATTCGCGCAAGCTCTTCACGGGCGAAGTCACGTTCACCGACGACAGGCTTACAGGCTATGAACACCCTTCTGACGCTTACGCGCGGTACGTCGGCGCTAATCTGTGCGACGGCCGTTGCGTTCACCGTGCCGGCCCTGGCTGCGCAGGACAGTGTGCCGCACGGGTCGCGTCCAAAGCATCACAAGGATCACAAGGATCACCGGGCCGCATCGGCCGTGAGCGACGAAGAGCAGGCTATTCTCGACGCCAGCGAAGCGCGCTTTTTTCTCACCCGCACCGGTTTTGCACCCGATAGCAGCGAGGTCGCGGCGTACGTCGGCCTCACGCGGCAGCAGGCCGTCGACAGGGTGCTGGCTTCAGTGCGCACCGAAGCGTTGACGCCGCTGCCGGCATGGGTGTCAGAGCCGCTGCCGACCCGCGCCGAGCGCAAGGCATGGACGCCCGACCAGCGACGCGACGACCAGCGCCTGCATCGCGAACGTTACGAGGAACTGCGTGCGTGGTGGGTCCGCGAGATGTTGAATACGCCGTCGCCGCTCACTGAACGCATGACGCTTTTCTGGACCAACCATTTCACGTCCGGCCAGGACAAGGTTGAGTTCCCGCAGAATATTGCGAGGCAGAACGCGCTGCTCAGGCGCGAGGCAGTCGGCCACTTTGGCGACATGCTGCATGACGTCGCGAAAGACCCGGCGATGCTGCTGTATCTCGACGGCGCAAGCAATCGCAAGGGCAAGCCCAACGAGAACTTCGCGCGCGAGGTGATGGAACTGTTCACGCTGGGCGAGGGCCATTATTCCCAGCAGGACGTGTCGGAGGCGGCGCGCGCTTACACCGGATGGAGCCTCGATCCCGATACGCAAGCCTATGTCTTTCGGCCGAACCTGCACGACGACGGTATCAAGACTGTCCTCGGCCAGACCGGCGCGTTCGACGGCGATCAGGTGCTCGACATCCTGCTCGCCCGCCCGGAGACGGCCACGTTCATCACCACGGAACTGTGGCGCGAGTTCGTGTCCGACACACCCGACGAAGTCCAGATCGCTCCAGTCGCGGAGCGGTTTCGAGCCAGCCGTTACGACATCAAGGTTGCCCTGCGCGGCCTGTTCCTTTCCGATGCTTTCTGGAGCGACGGCAACCGCGGGGTGCTGGTGAAATCGCCGGCGGAGTTCGTGGTCGGCACGTTACGCGCATTTGATATTGGCTACGACAACACCGCACCGTTCGCGGGTGTGTTCCGCAATCTCGGCGAGAACCTCTTTTATCCGCCGAATGTGAAGGGCTGGCCGGGCGGCCCCACGTGGATCAACAGCTCGACGCTGCTTGCCCGCAAGCAGTTTGTCGAGCAATTATTTCGCGCCACTGAAACCACTGGCCCGCAGCGGATGCAAAATGGCATGGCGCAGAACATGAATGCCAACGCGCCGGTGCAGCGCGCGATGGCGCGTGTGGGCCAGGGCGGCGTGCGCTTCGATATCGACAGATGGCTCGCGCGCTACAACACGACGCCGGATGCGAAGCCGGGTCTATCGATCGAACTGCAGTTGCAGCACGCGGTGTTGCCGCTCGCGCCGGTCGATGCTATCGAGACGGATTCCACCGGGAGCGCGTATCTTGAAGCGTTGTTGATGGACCCCGCCTACCAGCTGAAATAAGAGTCGGTGCACGAGACAGGCGGCATGCCTCCAGCAGACGAACGAGGTGCAGCATGAAGCGACGCGATTTCCTTTCGATGACGGCAGCAGCCGGCGCCTCGCTGTGGTTGCCGGCGGCGTTTGCCGCGCAGACGGGCATGCTCGCGGACGGCGGCGCATCGCCCGCTGGCGGCTATGGCAACCTGCTGGTCCTCGTCGAGTTGAAGGGCGGCAACGACGGTCTGAATACCGTCATTCCGTACGCCGATCCCGCTTACTATCAACTGCGCAAGAACATCGGCATCAAACGCGAGCAGGCGATCCAGCTTGACGAACGGACGGCATTGCATCCCGCGCTCCAGCCGTTGATGCCGCTCTGGCAGGCTCGGCAACTGGCGATCGTGCAGGGCGTCAGCTATCCGCAGCCGAATCTGTCGCATTTTCGTTCGATCGAGATCTGGGACACCGCGTCGCGGTCGGACCAGTATCTGCGCGAAGGATGGCTGTCGCGCGCGTTTGCGCTACGGCCGGTGCCGGCCGGTTTCGCGGCCGATGGCGTGGTGATCGGCAGCGCGGAAATGGGCCCCCTCGCGAATGGCGCGCGGGCGATCGCGCTCGTCAATCCGGCCCAGTTCGTCCGGGCGTCGCGGCTCGCGACGCCTGTCTCGCTGCATGAGCGCAACCCCGAACTCGCGCATATTCTCGACGTCGAGAATGACATCGTGAAAGCAGCCGACCGGCTGCGGCCGCGGCAGGGTCAGGTTCCGCTGAAGACCCCATTCCCTCAGGGCGCGTTCGGGGCGTCGATCAAAACCGCGATGCAGGTCCTGGCCGCCGGCGACACGGCGCAGGGGCAACCTGTCACGGGCCAGGGCGTTGCGGTGATCCGGCTCACCCTCAACGGATTCGACACGCACCAGAATCAGCCTGGCCAGCAGGCTGCGTTGCTCAAACAGCTGGCGGAAGGATTGGTGGCGATGAAGTCGGCGCTGATGGAACTGGGACGCTGGGACAGCACGCTCGTGATGACCTACGCGGAGTTCGGCCGGCGTCCGCGCGAGAATCAGAGCAACGGTACGGATCACGGCACGGTCGCCCCGCACTTCGCGATGGGCGGGCGGGTGCGGGGTGGACTGTACGGCGTGCCGCCGGTCCTCGCGCAACTCGATGGCAACGGCAACCTGCCGGTCGGCATCGACTTCCGGCAACTGTACGCGACGGTGCTTGGGTCCTGGTGGGGTCTCGATGCTGCGAACGTGCTGCAGCAACGATTCGAGCCGCTGCCGTTGCTGCGCGCATAGCGTCATCCGGTGCGCGGTGTGATCAGCGTTTGCGCGCGGCCCGCCAGGCAACCCACAATTTGCGGATCGGCGTCAGTGTGATTCGCTGATGCAGAACGTGGTAGTCATCCCTTTCGATTTCGTCCAGCACCGCGAGTGCGAGCGCGGCCTGCGCGCGAAGCGTGCGCTGCGTGGCGCGCTCGGCGTCCGGAATCGCGGCGAGCGCGCCGTGCAGCGAGTCCCGTGCGCGGCCGGTCTGGAAGCGCATCAATTCGGTGAACGCGTCGGTGTATTTGCGGTTGATCAGATCCGCGGCGGTGACGTTGAAGCGCTGCATCTCGTCGATCGGAATATAGATGCGCCCGTGGCGCGCATCGTCGCCGATTTCTTCGACGAACTGCGCAAGCATCAAGGCGTTGCCGAGCGGTACGGCCCAGCCCGACGCCTGTGAAGGGTCGCGTGCCGTTGCCCGCGCGACCAGCGCGGCAAACGCGCCGCCGACGCTCTCGACATAGCGTCGGAGATTTGGATAGTCGAGATAGCGGGCCTGATCGAGGTCCATTTCGAAGCCGGAGAGCAGCGCCTGCAGGGAGGCGTATTCGGAGGCGGTGCTGGGCAGATGCGCCGCGAGCGCTTTCGATACCGGATGAGACGCCTCGCCGGCTGCCAGCGCTGCGGTTTCCTTTTGCCACCATGCGAGCTTGGTGCGGCCGACGGTCGGATCGCTGGTTTCCTTGACTGTTTCCTCGAACTCCCGCCGCAGGGCGAAGAGGGCGGTCAGGAGCGGCTGGCGGGCGGCCGGCGCCTGCCTGAGTGCGTAGTAGGTGCTCGAGCCGGGTGGCGCTGCCTTCTGCTGGCAATAGTCGTCGAAATTCACTGGATTGGGGGTGAGGGGAGTGGATGCAGACGGCGCGCACCGGGTCGGGCGGCCAGTCAAAAATTGTAGCATCGCGATACGTCAGGCGGGGGCAGACAAGCCGTGGGCAATCGGTTAGAATCTCGCGCTTACGCTTTCGGACGGCAGTCGGCGGCCGATGGCGAGACAGAAAATCGGGCAGGGTGCGCAACGCATTTTGCCTGGCTGCGTAGTGCTTACCGGCGCTTACCCGTGGCTACCCGTCGGTATGGACGGGTTGCACGAATCAATGCGCGCAATGATGCACATCGCAGCGGCATGCACCGCAAGCGATATCGCGACGGTCATGCCAGACTACGTATAAAGTCGATGCCGGTACGGCGACGACGCGTGAGTGGCGAAATTGGTAGACGCACCAGGTTTAGGTCCTGACGCCAGCAATGGCGTGCCGGTTCGAGTCCGGCCTCACGCACCATCCAACATTCCGGAGTGTTCCGGAAAATTCCGGAAACCCGCGACAGCACAAGGCTTCGCGGGTTTTTTCATTCCGGGATGTTTCGGGAAAGTCCGTGGACAGCCGGTGATATCGGGTGGTATTTTTGGTGGTATCGGCTCGATTTTCGGCCTTTCAGCCCGGAGATACCACCATGCCGCTCACCGATACGCAGATCAGGAACGCCCGCTACAACCCGGACGGCACAGGCAACCGCCTGTCCGACGGCGGCAGAATGTATCTGCAGCTCGACAAGTCCGGGGCGAAGTACTGGCGGATGAACTACCGTTTCGCCGGGAAGGACAAGACGTTGGCGCTCGGCGTCTACCCGGACGTGTCGCTGGCGGCGGCACGCAAGAAGCGCGACGAGGCGCGCGAGAAGCTCGCGGCGGGCATCGATCCGGGCGCGGCGAAGAAGGCGGACAAGCGCGCCGCCCGGCTCGCTGCAGCGAATTCGTTCGAGGCGGTAGCGCTGGCCTGGATGGATGAGCGCCAGGCGTCGGTCGAGCCCGCTCAGTACGAAAAGACGATGGCGCGGTTCAAGAATGACGTGTTCCCATGGGTCGGCAAGCGGCCCATCGCCGAGATCGACGCGCCGGAGTTGCTCACGCTGCTCAAGCGCATCGACGGCCGCGGTGCGCGCTACACCGCCCACCGGGTGCGTGCCGAACTGAGTCAGGCTTTTCGCTACGGCGTCAAGGAAGGCTACTGCAAGGTTGATCCGGCGCGCGATCTGCTCGGTGCCATTCCGCCAACCCGTGCTACTCATTTCGCGTCGATCACAGAGCCGCTCAAGGTGGGCGAGATGCTGCGCGCGTTCGACGGGTTCGGCGGCACGTTCACGGTGCTCTGTGCGCTCAAGCTCGCGCCGATGCTGTTCGTGCGGCCGGGGGAACTGCGGCAGGCAGAGTGGGCACAGTTCCACCTGGACAAAGGGGAGTGGCGCTATCTCGTCACCAAGACAAGGACAGAGCATCTTGTGCCACTCGCGACGCAGGCAGTGGTAATCCTGCGACAGCTACACGCTCTAACGGGCAACGGCCGCTATGTGTTCCCCGGTGCGCGCGACCGAAACCGACCGATGAGTAATGCGGCGATCAACGCCGCGCTGCGGCGGCTCGGCTATGACACGCGCACCGAAATCACCGGCCACGGATTCCGGGCCATGGCTCGCACGATTCTGCATGAGGAAATGGAGCAGAAGCCGGAGGTGATTGAACATCAATTGGCTCATGCGGTACCCGACAACTTGGGCGCGGCGTACAACCGAACGAAGTTCATCAAGGAACGACGCACGATGATGCAGAAGTGGGCCGACTATCTGGATAGGCTCAAGGTGGGAGCGGAAGTCATTCCCATCGAGACCGCGAGCACTGCTACATAACAGAGGTATCGGCGCATTCGGCGAGCGGGGTCAACAACTGCCATCCGCACTTTTCGGAGATGATCCAGGCCGTCACGCGCGGTGTGCTGGCTGCAGGTGGTTTGCAGATCGAGTTTCCGACGATCTCGCCGGGTGAGACGTTCCTGAGCCCACGAGCCTGAAGTTTTGCGACCTTGTGTCGATGGGCATCGAGGAAGTGGTACGGGCGCATTCGATGGATTCGGTCGTCTTGCTCGGCGGATGCGATAAGACCGTTCCGGCTCGGTCGATGGGGGCAGCGTCGGCCGACATTCCCGTCATTCGGCTTCGTCGCCAGGCCGATGCCGACGGGCCGCAATAAGGCGAGCGTCTGGGGAACTCGGATTGTCGCCGCTTCCGGGCAAATTCCGCGCGACGAAATCGATGCTCAGGATATCAATGCCTTGCGCCGCCTTACATCGACGGAACGTTCGCTGTGTTGAATATGGCATCGATCTCAACCGAGTGAAGGAGGTGGGGGAAACGACGTCTGTATTCGTTAATCCGAAGCCAACCGGCGAACATTACATGCAGGATCTATATGCCGCTGGGCTACGGCATCGACGAAAGGCGTGCTGCAGCGGAGACGCAACGTCGGCGAAGGATAGGAGCGATTTGTCTATGGATTGACTCGACTGGTGGCAGAATACAAGTCCCGTATCAGGCGATTGGGTAACGGCGAACAGCGCTTACGGGAAGGAGGTTGTATGGTTTTCGACCACCAGCAGTTGGAAACCTTTGCCGTCGTGGTTGAGTTGCGGCATTTTGGCCGTGCGGCCAGCGCGCTGAATTCAATGCGGATTCGTTGGCAACCTGGTTTGAACCTGTCGCCTGTGCCATTGCGAAGGATGAGTTCGTGCTCGAACTGATCGTCGACGACCAGGATCACACGTTGCCCATATTGGCTCGGGGGGAGGCAATGGGGTGTGTTTCGACGGAAAGTAGTGCTCCGATTGGATTCGTTGCCGAACCCATCGGTGCGATGGAATACGAATGCGTAGCCCATCCGGCGTTTGCCCGGATGCATTTTGCTCAGGGGCTCACCTTGCGCGATATCCTGGCGGTGCCTGCCGTCCTGTTTAATCGTAAGGATGGTTTGCATGCACTGTATTCGAGCGCTTGCTGGGTTTCTCAGTGAGCGGCTATGCCACGCATTATTTCCCGTCGCCGGCGGCTTTGCTTGCGGCGATTCAGTCCGAGGTCGGTTATGGTCTCGTGCCCTCCATACAGGCACGGGCACTGATAGATTCCGGGAATCTGATCTCTTTGGCGCCGCATCACAAGATACCTGTCGATCTGTACTGGCATCATTGGGAGACCGCACCACCCAATGCGACGGCGATCAGCGAATTGGTGATGAGCCATGCTCGCTGGAGCTTGATTCAGTTGTCTGCTGTGCCGCCCGCCCGGGGGGGAAGATGCAGCCACGGAATGAGCACGGGCCGCATGGAATGCGTTGATCGTTCCGGGCCGCGTGATGTCGCAGGCATGTGGTGGTGAAGCACTGCTGCCAGCCCAAGTGCGATTGGCAGCGAGATAAGTACAGTCGACGCTTCCGGTAGCGCAACCATGCCCGCCCACCGTAGCAGATAGAGGGCTATTGCCACCGCAGATCCGGCTGCCATTGAGGTGTTGGCGATCGTGTCAGACACACGTACGCGTAGCAGCCTGAGACCCAGCAGCGGGCCGACTGCTGCAAGACAGACCATGTTGAGGTCGACCATCATGTCGACAAGACTTTGGCCACGCGTTGCCACGAGGCAACTGAGCACGACTGGGAAGATTCGCGACCAGATTGATTGCCAAGCGCATCGCGGTCCAACTGTGGTGAGTGCATCAGACATTGCGCGAAGAATAGCGCATCCGGCGCCGAGGGCCGATGCAACCAGCACTGCGATGATGAAATTCGGACTAATTTGGTGCGACAAGGCGTGCATGAGCAGCATCGGAACGACCTGTACAGAATCGGTCACGTTGTTCAATTGCCAGAACGAACGGGTGGCGATAACGGTAGAAGCAGGTAAGAATCCGACGGCGAACACAACTCCTGCCGCAAGCAGGCAGCCGGTACGCGCTGTGGCCGGCCTATCTGCTGCGAGGACGAATTGCTGGTAGTCGGCGCCGCAGATGACCATGGCGACTACTGAGGTCATGGTGAGTCCCTCGCGGCCAAGCGCGGTCTGCCGCAGGGCATTGGCAAACAGTACCGGGGCATGCAGCCAGATGCCGAGCCCTCCAGTCTCGAACAGCACGTAGGCGAGAATGACACCGCACCCTAGCATGCAGATGGCCAATCCTGCAGAAAGCCAGGAGAGTCGAACAATGGATAGGCCGATCAGGACGCCACTGATTAGTGGGAGCGTGGCCGTGCTGGGTAAGCCTGTCAGGGCAAGCACTGCCAATCCCCCGCGAATCTGTGCAGCGAGCGCGCCGGTCATCCAGATGAGGGACAGCAGCGCCACGCTGCGGCTGACCGATGGGCCGTAGAGCTGATCGAACCAGCTCCAGATGGATCGTTCACGGGTCCACCTGTGGTCTTGGGCAGGCATCCTACAAACCTAAACAGAAGGCGTCATTCGCCCGCGCAGTCAGTCGGACGTTCAGCCGTCTGCTCCGGTCGGCGAAACGGACATTCGACTACCGGGGAATCAATCCGCCCCGGGCACCATCACGCGAGTCTGTACGGCTCTGCAAGGAACCACCGCCAAGGCAACCGGCAGAATATCGCTCGTTCGCCGGTTACGGCCTCACCTGTGCCAAAGCTTTTGGCTTCGACTGGGATATCCTTCACGAGTCGGCGGGAGCAACGATCAGATCACAACCCGCGATCGGTATCCAGCCATTCCGATAGGAGCTGGGCAATAGACGAAGGAAACCTCTCATCTTGACAACCCATCCCCTAACGACGTGCAGACCGGGATGGCAGCTTCTTGGCGTAAACTCCTCCCATATGCCGCAAATCTTCGGCTCACAACGACGCCGTCCAGACCAAAAGGAGCGCATTAGGTCCTGGTCGGCGATCTGACCATCGGAATCGGAGCAGAATGCCAAAAACCAAACACAGCGAGCCTGACGTTGCGAAAGCGGAACACCATCGCACCGCGATCGGTCAGGCGCAACGCGCAAAGACGCGTGCATGGATCATTCAATGTGCAATCCATGTTTTTGCCGAACACGGCCCGGACGCCCCGGTCATCGACGATTTCGCCAAGGCCGCCGGCGTAGCTCGCAGCACCTTCTATACCTACTTTCAGACCACGCGCGAATTGCTAGATGCCGCCGTGGCGACCCTTTCCGACGACGTTATTTCATCGATCGCGCCATTGGTGGCAGGAGAGTCCGACCCGATCATCCGCCTCGCTACCGGTGCCTGGATGTACTACCGCAAGGCCATCGTGGATCCGGTGTTCGGCGCCTTCCTCGGGTCGGTATCCAGCATCGGCCCGCTCGGCGCCGAGCACGCACGCGCGGACCTGCGCGCGGCCATCGAACAGGGCGAGATCACTATCCATGACATCGACCTTGCCGAATCCATCGCGCTCGGCATCATGGTTTTCGCTCTCAGGACCCCTCATGCCAGCGATCATGCCAAGGAGCGCGCAATCACCGTGATCTCAGCCACACTCGCCGCGCTCGGGGCTTCCCCGCCCCGTATTCGGAAAGCCCTGCGCAAGATCGAACAACTGGACCTTGGCGCGCGCTAATCCGCCTCAGGACATACCCTACATTGACACTTTTATCATTGACACTTTTGTCGTCGATAAATACATTAGGCCATCGCGTCGCCGCGCATGGCCTTCCGGCCGTTCCGCGCGGGCAATCCATCCGATGGGCGCAAATGAAACGACGGAGAGTATTCGATGGCGGAGACACAGTTTGCCGGAGGCCGTACCGAAACCGGTGCGGCTTGGCGTATCCATTACCAGGTCCGGGGCAGCGGTCCTGACGTGATCCTGTTGCACGGCGGCGGTCCGGGCGCAACGGGCGCAAGCAACTACAGCCGCAACATTGAGACACTGGCGCGTCATTTCCGTTGCTGGGTCATCGATTTCCCGGGCTGGGGGCAGAGCTCCAAAAATCTGCAGGAGTTTGGCGGCCCCGGGCCGTTCCATAACGGAGGGCGCGCCGTTCTCGCCTTCATGGATGCTGTCGGCATCGAGTGCGCACACCTGATCGGCAACTCATTCGGCGGCTCGTCCGCGCTCTGCGCAGCGATGGACCAACCGGAGCGCTTTGACCGTCTCGTCCTGATGGGGCCGGGCGGTGGAGTGGTCTCCGGAGCGACCGGTCCGACGGACGGCATCGAGCAACTGCTCACCTATTACCTTGGCGAGGGCCCCAGCGTCGACAAGCTCCGTCAGTTTCTCGGCAATCTGGTGTATGACACCAGCGTCCTCACGCCGGAGCTGGTCCAGGCCCGTTTCGATGCGAGCAACGATCCGGAGATTCGCGCGAATCCTCCCTTGACCCGTCCGCCGGGCGGCCCCGGAAAAGAGACGTTCATCAGCCTAGATCCGCGTCTGGCCACACTCGAACACCGCACCCTGTTTATCTGGGGGCTGCAGGACAAGGTCAACCCGGTAGCCGGCATGGAGCCGTTTACCAAGATGCCGGACGCCGATTTCGTGTTGCTTGCCAAATGCGGCCACTGGGCGCAATGGGAGCATGCCGAGCGCTTCAATGCACTCGTTACCCAGTTTCTTTCCTGATTAAAATTTTTAACAGGCGCTTAGTACTGCCAAGGACAATTCATGAATCATCTTATTCAGGAGCTCGGCTATCTCGGCTTCGAGGTGTCGGACATACTCCGCTGGGAGGCATTCGCCGTGGCCGACCTTGGTCTCGAGGTACTCGCCGGTACGCCCCAGGTCGATGGCAAGGCCAACCGCCTGCTGCGCATGGACGACAAGGCTTACCGCTTCATCCTGACCGAAGGTCCGGCCGATGACTACGCGTTTGCCGGATGGCGCGTGGCCGATGAGGTTGCCGTGCGCGCATTCGGCGAGGACCTGACTGCACTTGGCCTGTCGTGGACTATCGGTACAGAGGCCGAACTTGCGCTGCGCCAAGTCAAGAGCATGATCCATTTCTGTGATCCGGCCGGTAACCGTCACGAAGTTTATTGTGGTCACCCCGCCGCCAGCACGCCGTTCACCTCAAAGCTCGTGCCGTCCGGCTTTGTGACCGCTGGCGGTGGACTTGGGCATGTCGTATTCGAAGCCAACGAATATCCCGAAATGCTCCGCTTTGCTCGGGATGTGCTTGGTTTACGCCTGAGCGACTACATCGACATGCACGTCGCTCCGCAAGTGACGATCGAGGTCGCATTCTTCCATGCCAACGAACGTCACCACTCGTTTGCAGTCGCCCCACGCCCACCGGTGCCGGGACCGCACAAACGGATCCACCATTTCATGCTCGAGGCCCGTTCCATGCGGGAAGTCGGCTTCGCACGAGATCGCTTCCTGAAAGATGGTCTTGCGGTAGTCATGGACATCGGTCAGCACCCGAATGACCAGATGATCTCGTTCTACGGCAAAACGCCTTCGGGCTTCCACGTGGAATTTGGCTACGGCGGCGTATTTGTGGAAGACGCCACCTGGCAATCGTGCCGCTATGACGGCATCAGCGAATGGGGCCACCGGCCTGCCGCGCCGCTGGCCGTGAGTCACCCGGCGGAGGTGGCGTGATGAGTACCATGCAGACCTTCGATGCCGATGTTGTGATCATCGGATACGGCCCGAGCGGCGTGGCTGCGGCCAATGCGCTGGGCGCCTATGGCGTCAGGACAATCGCGATCGAGCGAGACCGCGACATCTATCCGCGCGCGCGCGCCGTCACGGTCAACGACTGGACCATGCGACTATTCCAGTCGGTCGGCCTCGACGATGAACTGAGCCGCAATATGGACCCGACCCGGGCGCTGCGCTGGATAACCTATGACGGCCATGAGCTGACACATATGGAGTTTCCGCCGTCCACGCTGGGCCATCCGCGCTCCTACGCCATCTATCAGCCGGTGATGGAAGAAATCCTGCGACGCGGTGTGCAACGCTTCCAGGACCATGTGACGGTGCGCTTCGGTGAAGAAGTGGTCGATATCGCTCAGAACGAAACCGGCGTCACCGTCACGTCCCGCGACAAGGACAGCGGCGTCGAGCATCGTATCCGCGCATGCTATGCGCTGGCCTGCGACGGCGGTTCGAGCGCTACGCGCGAACACCTCGGCGTGAAGCTGCTCGGCGAGACCGTGGAAACGCGTTGGGTCGTGATCGACGGGCGCGTAAGACGCTGGTGGCCGCACCGCAACATTCTCACGTTCTGGTCGGACAAGAAACGTCCGGTTGTCGATATCGCGCTCGCGCTCGGCAACCATCGCTGGGAATTCCCGCTCGAGCCGCATGAGACCGACGCCGACTTCTCGACGCACGAGCAACTGTGGAAGCTACTCAACTCGCTCGGCGTGACCGACAAGGAAGTCGAGATTCACCAGCACGCGTTCTACAAGCACCACGTGCGCCATGCGGAAACCTGGCGCGTAGGTCGCGTGTTCCTGCTTGGCGATGCCGCGCACCTGATGCCGCCGTGGGCGGGCCAGGGCATGCAGTCCGGCATCCGCGATGCGTTCAACCTGAGCTGGAAGCTGCGCGAGGTACTGGCCGGCCGCCTGCCCGAAAGCCTGCTCGACACCTATGAAATTGAACGCGCGCCGCACGTCGCCGAGATGACGGCGATCGCGGTGGAAATGGGACGCATCATCAAGCAGCAGCTGAGCGAGGAAGAAGTGAAGGCGCTTGCGGCACCGCCGCCGTCCGACCAGCCACCATCCGAGCCGCCGCTGCTCAGGCCGCCCGTGCTCCGTGCCGGCTGGGTGCGCGGCCCGCTCGACGAAGGCAGCATCGTCGGCAAGATGGTCCCGCAACCGCGCGTGGCCGGTGCGAACGGCAAGCTCTGCATGCTTGACGATCAGCTCGGCAACGGCTTCGTGCTACTTGGCAGCGAGGTCGATCCGGAAGCCGTGCTGTCCGCCACTGACCGGCAGGCATGGGCAAACCTCGGAGCGCGCTTCCTGACGCTGCGTTCGGCTGAATCACGGGGCGTGAAGACAACCGACATCATCGATCTCGACGGTTCGCTGATCGAATGGATGCGTGAATTCAAGGCCAAGGTCATCGCAATCCGTCCGGATCGCTTTGTTGCCGCTGCGGATGGCTTCGGCCTAAGCATGCCCATTTAGAACGTCTAGTTGGTAGCCCGGTGCTCGCCTCAATTCGCGAGCACCCGCGCGTCTGGTCTGCGGCAAATATTTCTTCAAGAAGCACACTAAAAACTACTCAGGAGACGGCAGATGATTGCCCGGAATTTAATCAGAATAATAATTTTTGTTTGCGGTGCCTTCGCGATTTCGACTTTTGCAAATGCAACAGAGGGGGGCGGTTCGATATATCCAACCGGTGCTGAAGCATATTCTTGCTGCGCCGTGCCCCCGCCGGGCCTCTACGGGATTGTTTATTCAGAATACAACGAAGGCAGTTCCTTCAGAGATAACAACGGAAATGCCATCCCAATACCTGGATTCAAAGTAACTTCCGTAGCAATTGTCCCAAGACTCATCTGGGTGACCCATGAGCAGATCCTCGGCGCCTCGCTGGTTTTCCATGGTCTGCTGCCACTTGTCAATCTCGACGTTAAAGAGGCCGGTTCAAGTCAAAGCAAGACGGGGGTCGGCGATGCATCGTTCGGCACGGCTTTGGGGTGGCATCTCAGCCCACAGTTGCATATGGTAGCTGGACTCGATGTATTCGCACCAACGGGTTCTTACAATAAAAATGATCTTGCAAATATCGGCAGAAGTTATTGGGCATTTCAGCCACTCATTGGGGTTTCGTACATCGACCCGCGAGGATTCAACGGTGACCTGAAGGTCATGTATAACATCAATACGATAAACGCGGCGACGAGCTATACCTCAGGCCATGAATTGATCATGGACTATGATGCGGGATATGGAATTGGTCATGGATGGGTTGTCGGAATCGGTGGATATTTCTACCAGCAACTCACCAATGACAAACAAAACGGGCAAACCATCCTGAACAACAAGGGTAGAGCATTGGCAATCGGTCCATCAATCAAGTATGGCAGCGAAAAGGGCTGGCTCGTCACCCTGAAATATGAACTCGATACGGAAGTCAGAAACCGGGTCCAGGGTAAGGCTCTATGGCTTAAGGCTGTGTTCCCTCTCGGATGACGCTGTCAGTGCGGGCGTTCCGCCCGTCATTTGCGGAGACCGCGCGTGGCTCCAATGCCATCGGTTCTGGCATAGTGAACCTGCGATGCGTAGTCGATCCGATGAACAGAGAACCGCCCGCTGGGGGCGCTTCACGAGCCGTCTGTGAACTTTCGCCGTTAAGGAGCCAAACCGCTTTCGGCATAAAGGCGCCAGGGACTTTTCGGCGTTTAGGCGCCACAAGTCTTTCGGCGTATAGGCGCCAGTAGATTTTCGCCGTAAAGGCGCCACTGGCGTCTGAGTCGGGCGCTCGAACTTCGCCAACCGCTACCCTCCCGGCACGCATTTGCTCCAGAGGGTGGCTTGAAGAGGAAGTTCGAGATGTACCAATATCGACAGGTTCTGGTGCGAATGCGCCAGGGTGACTCCGACCGGGATATCGACCGGTCGAAGATCATGGGCCGTAAGAAGCTGGCAGCCGTGCGGGAGATCGCAACCGAGCGCGGGTGGCTTCCCTTAGCAATTGCGACTGTCCGGCATCCTGGACACGCTCGAAGCGCGCAACCGTGAAGCCATCGACCGTACCCGACAAGGAATCGATCATGGTTGCCTACGCGATCGACATGGGTGAAGTGGAACTGTTTGGCAAGATCGGCACAATGCAAATTGATGTGGACCGGCTCTGCAAACGACTGCAGGCGAAGGCGCGACACATCTCTGTCGTCTATGAGGCGGGCTCCTGCGGCTACGGTCTGTACCGGCGGCTGGTCGACAAAAGGTTCGACTGCATGGTGTGCGCGCCATCCCTCATTCCACGCAAGCCGGGCGAGCGCGTCAAGACGGACCGGCGCGACGCAATCAAACTCGTGCGTTCGCTGCGAGCCGGTGACCTGTCTGCCGTCCATGTGCCGACGGTGGAAGACGAAGCATTTCGCGATCTGGCCCGGGCGTGGTCAGTTGCCAGGGAGGACCTGAAGGCAGCACGCTGTCGATTGAAGTCGTTCCTGCTCTCGCATGGCGTGCATTATCTCGGTCGTCCAGACTGGGGGCCGAGCCACCGGCGCTGGCTGAGTACGTTCTCGTTCGACAGTACCTGGCAGCAACTGGCATTCAATGAACACCGTCGCACGATCGAGGATCGCCTGGCGCAACGCGAACGGCTGGAGGTGGCGCTGCGTGAGGCTGTTGCCCACTGGCGGTTCTATCCCGCTGTACTGGCTCTTCAAGCCATGCGCGGCATCCAGTTCACGTCCGCGGTCGGACTGGTATCCGAACTGGGTGACCTGTCACGATTCGAGCACCCGCGACAGTTGATGGCGTGGCTCGGGGTCACCCCCTCGGAACACTCGTCAGGCGGCAAACGGCGACAAGGCAGCATTACGAAGACCGGCAACAGTTACCCGCTCATCCCTTGCTCCTCTCCGCCTTCGTGCTGGCAGATTCCGCCTCACCTCGCGGTTCGGCGTACCGGTTATCCGGCGGCTACGTTGTCCCCAGAGCTTCATACCAAGCTGTTGCCGGCTCAGCATGTCCGGGTAGGGAACGGTTGATGGAACAACCGGTTTCATCAGGTCATACCTTCTCCAGTGAAACAGGAACTCAAGCGACTTCCAGGTCGCACGTGAACGTCCAGTCCCACGTACAACGTGCTATCGTTTCCCACGCTGGCCTCCGTGTCGGAACAGACCGTTGAGTGGCGCTTCCGTCCCCACTCAATGCGGCTCTGGCAGCAATGCTAACCCGCGCTTACATCCCCACGGCGGCCAGCCTTGCCGACGGGAGTCATACTGACTTGCTTGGAAAACCTCCTATTTTCTACTTGGCACATCGATGCCGTTGGCCCGTGAGGGCTCACCTCCCTTGCTCTCACGTTCGTGGGTGGGCGCGTTCATTTCATTCATTCAGGTATCGGCCTTAGTGAGGCGGCTACAGGCCGCATTCCTGACGTTCACTCGTCGGCACCTGCGAGTGACAGCTCTCGCAGCAAGCGGATGGGTACTTGTGACCCACTGCCGCCGGTCGCGCTGTCAGGGGTTCAACGGCCGGTAACAGAGTGGTCCGGTCATCCACACCAGCTTCTCGGGGACAGCAGTTCGGCCATAACAGCCGGTCGAGCTTTTTCATAGCTGCCATTCGGCAACGTCCGCTTTCTCGCACCGGAGAGCTGGCGCTTTCGACCCAGGCGGACATCGCCGTAGCACGAGGTCTGCGCAGCTGCACGCGTTTCAACGCTGAGGGATGCAACAGTTGTCAGCGGCGGCCCATTTCCCCTTGCGTATCTGCCGAGCCGGCTTGGGAGCCAGAAAGAATCAAGGCTATCAGATGCGCGTTTGATTGCGCAAAGCGGATTCGCGTGCGCGCTTAGCTCAGCTTCTCAAGCAGTGTCGCGAGTTCCAACTGCTGCGCTGAGTTTAACCGTGCCAGCCGGGCACCGAACGCGTTCGACAGGAGCGCAAGCCCGCGCGCCATCGTCTTGCGCCCCTCGGGTGTAAGGATGAGGCGGTGGCGACGCAGATCCGCGCCATCGATTTCACGGCGCAGAAAGCCCGCAGCTTCGAGCCGCTTGACGTACATCGTCACGGTGGGCTTCGGCATGCTGAGGACGCCGGCCAGTTCCGCGGGGTGCGGGTGCGCGTCAACCTCAGCGAGCACGAACAGCTCTTTCGTCTCCAGCCCGAGCTCGGTGATGTCAGGCGCGACGCTGGTGATCACCGACATCAAGAGCCGGTAATTGAGGGACCAAATCTTTCCGACATCGATTTTGGGCATGGGCACTTGCTATTTGTTTAAGAATAAACTATCGTGAATTGGAACTAGCGCAAAATTGTACCATAGTAGCAACTCGGAGAGCGCCATGCCCCTCGATCACTATATTACCCTCGGCCGTTCAGGGCTGCGTGTGAGCCCGTTCTGTCTCGGCGCGATGACCTTCGGTGAAGACCTTGGCTGGGGTTCCAGCGTCGAGGAGTCTCAACAGATCATCGACCGCTTTATCGAGTTCGGCGGCAATTTCATCGATACCGCAAACTTCTACACGAGAGGTCATTCCGAAAAGATCATCGGCGACCACGTGGGGCGCCACAGCGCTCGGCGCGACCGGCTCGTCATCGCCACGAAGTTCAGCGGCAACCTATACCCCGGGGATCCCAACGGCGGCGGATCTGGCCGGAAGTCGATCATTGCGGCGTGCGAAAACTCGCTACGCCGCCTGCAGACGGACTACATCGATCTGTACTGGTTGCATAACTGGGACGTGCACACACCTATCGAAGAGACGATGGCCGCGCTCGAAGATCTCGTGCGCGCCGGCAAGGTGCGCTACCTCGGCGTCTCCGATACACCCGCGTGGAAGATCGCCGAGGCGAACGTCACGGCGCGCTTCCGTGGCTGGTCCGCGTTCGTCGGGCTGCAGATCGAATACTCGCTGCTTGAGCGGACCGTCGAGCAGGAGCTCGTGCCGATGGCTCGCGAGTTCGGCGTCGGTATTACGCCGTGGTCGCCCCTCAAGGGCGGCGTACTCAGCGGCAAATACACGCGACACAACGCCGGCCAGATCAAGCCAGATCGCTTCATCGCTGACACCGTCTTCACCGAGAAGACCTACGCGATCGTGGACGAGCTGGACATCATCGCCAAGGCGCACGAGAGCACGGTCGCGCGCGTCGCACTGGCCTGGCTTCAGGCGCAGCCCGGCGTGACCTCGACGATCATCGGCGCGCGACGGCTCGCACAGCTCGAGGACAACCTGAAGGCGCTCGACGTCAAACTGTCGACCGAGGAACTCGGCCGGCTCGACGCGCTGACGAAGCCCACGTTCAGCTTCCCCCAGAGCATACAGCCTTGGTTTTCGGCCCTCCACAACGGCGGTACCTCAGTGAACGGCGTCAACGCGCCGCCGACGCCTTTCGAGCTGAAAAAGGGCGACAAGATCTACTGACAATCAGGGCTTTCTTTTGGTCGGCTGAGCGCCCTGCTACTGGGTAAACAATGACTTCTGGCATAACGCTCTCCTGCTGGTTGGCAAGGAATTGCAGTTGCAATCACACCGGTAGTGCACGGCGTGCGCTCGAGCCTGCGCAATCGTTAGATTGGGTTGGGTGACTCCGTAGATGTCGCTGGTGCGGCCACCTCCGTGAACCACTTCAACCAGGTGTCGGGGGAGCAGTAACTTGAAGAAGCGGTGATTGCCAAGTCGCTCAACTACAGACCAGAGCGAAGGCATCTCTCGCGACTTCGCCTATTGCGACTCTGTCATTCTCCTTGCTGGGCTGAAGGCACCGGACGCAGGCGCACGCCGACGATGCGCCGCGCACAGACCACCGCGGCGCATACCACCACGACGACGATCGCGAACCCCATATGGATGGCATGCGCGACAGCCGCCTGATCCCCGGCGAGCGCGCCATTGCCGGCGCCTGCGACGATACGTGCCAAGCTGCGCGAGACGAGCCTGCCGATCGTGGCCGTCCCCAGCATACCGCCCACCATCCGCGTCGACTGGATAAGCGCGGTCGTGATGCCGAAACGTGCGCGCCCACTCAACTCCTGCGCAAAAACGTTGAGGCTGTTGAAGATGAAGCCGAGGCCGACGCCTGCCGCGCCCATCGACAACGCGCCCAGCGCATGCGGGCTTGTGCTGTCGAGCATCGACGTACCGACGCAACCTGCGCCGATCAAGGCGAAGCCGACCGTGACGATCGTCATCGGGGCGCGCAAACGCGTGACGATGCGCGTGTTCGCCAGGCTGCCAAGCGCCAGGCACACCGGCAGCGGTATCACCGCGATGCCCGCCGCCTGAGGCGTCATGCCGAAGCCCGTTTGCAGCAGCAACGGCGTGAAGAACCGCGTCGACGCGGTCGCAGCCCTCTAGTTCTCCGCGGTCACGATGTACTCTGGCAGACGTCGCTGGGACTCTGCCAGGATTTCCTGCGCCTTCAAAATGACGGGCCGGTCTACCATGCGGCCGTCCACAGCAACGGCCGCTCCGTGCGAGGCAGCGGCGCCTTCGACAACCCGGCGCGCCCATTCGACATCCTTCTCGCTGGGGACGAACGCAGCATTGACCGCAGCCACCTGCCGGGGATGAATACAAAGCTTGGCGCCGAAGCCGAGCCGCTTTGCACGAATCGTGTCGCGCGTGATCTGCTCGGGATCGTCGAGCGTGGTACTGACCCCGTCCACCGGCGGAAGCAGGTTGCCGATGCGGGATGCGAAGACGATCTGTGAGCGGAAATACAGGAGCTGCTCATCGTCTCCATCGATGCCGAGGTCAAGCTGGAAATCCACATTGCCAAAGACGAGCCGCGTGGTCAGCCGGTGCTGGGCGATAGCAACCAGATTCCGAAAACCTTGGGCCGTCTCGATCATCGGCAGGATGTCGGTCGGCTTGCCGGCGAACTCGCACAGGAAGATATCGTCGATGCGTTCCGTCTTGGGCAGCATGACGGCGGCCACGGAGGGCGCACGGCATACGGCGATGTCGTCGCGAAACCATTCGCTGTTCACATCATTTACCCGCACGGCGACTGGCGTGCTGTTTGTCGACAGCCACTCGGCAAGGGCGGCCCGCGCGATCTTCTTTTCGGCGGGAGGTACGGCGTCTTCCAGATCGATAACCACAACGTCGACTCCCGACGCCGCAGCCTTGGCAAACCGGTCGGGCCGGTTGCCAGGAACGAAGAGATAGGACCGGGGTGCCAGGTCAGCCATGATGAGCCTCCAGTTTCGATTCGGGGAGCAGTTTGGGAACGACGATCGCATCGCTAATCGCCCATACGGACGCAATGGCGCGCTTGAGTTCGTCTTCGGTAGCCGCATTGCCATACAAGCCAAGCGTGAGCGCTTTATGCTCGAGTTCGGCGCGCGTGAGGGTGTTGCCTGGATCCCCCTTGGGGTCATCCACTCGACCTTCGAAAGTGTGGCCATCCTTGGTCTGCACGGTGACTTTGCCGATCCAGCGTGACGGATAGGCCGTATCGACCTCAGGGTCGAGCACCATCGAAACTTTCTTGCAGAAGTGCGCGATCCTGCTGTCCCTGTAGTGGGCGTCGAACTCACGTACGCCCGCGTGGCCGAACTCCGCGGCGATGGCGAGCACGGTGCCCATGGAGAACTTCGCCTGATGAACCGTCTGCGGATCGGTTACCGCCCCGAGGACGTCGATTGCGGCCTGGTGAACATGAGTCACCACCGTCTCGATGTCGTCCGATGCGATTTGCTCCTGCCTGATGACCTGCAGCAGCGCATCGGCCGCCGGATGGGTGTGCCGGCAGGAGGCGTGATACTTGAACGAAGTTTCACTCAGGGCCCAGCGCGTGCCGAGCGCGTCGGCGAGCTTGTCCGGATGCGTTTGCGTGGACATGCCGGCTCCCATGCCTTTGCCGCCCTCGAAGATATCTTTCGCGCCGGTGAAGCCGTCGGCCGCCAGGTAGGCCGCGAGAAGACCGTTCGCTGCAGCCTTGGCCGTATGCAGTTGCTTGGAGTCCGCAGCGTCTTTCAGGAACTCCCAGAGCCCGGCTGCCTGGGTACCGGCGGAGCCGAACGCATTCACCATCTGTTCGCCGCTCAACCGCAGAAGCCTGCCGACCGCCGCGGCGGCTGCGATCGTTCCGACCGTACCGGTGGTATGAAAAATCTTGTAGTGCGATCGACCGAGGAATTCGCCGACGCGGATACCCACTTCATAGCCCGCGACGGATGCAGCGATGAACTCCTTGCCGCTTCTTCCGAGTGCTTGAGCGGCGGCCCATGCCGCGGGGAAGACGACGGTTGCCGGGTGCAGGACTGAACTGTTGTGGAGGTCGTCCTGTTCGGCGAAGTGCGACGCCGCGCCATTGATCATTGCCGCGAAGAGCGGGCTGGTGGTTCGGCGGGAGATCAGAACTTCGCAGGGACCGGACTGCGGGCCGAAATCAAATGCGCGTTTCTGGATCGTCTCGACGGGGCGCGCTCCGCGACCAGCCAATGCGGATCCGAACCAGTCGAGGAAGAGGTCTTCCGTGCGTGCTACGACGTCCTTGGGGATCTGTTCAAACTCGAGATTGGCCGCAAACGAAGCCAGAATCTGTGTGTTGCTCATAACAGGCTTACCTTAACTGGGGAGTTATACGACGGCCGCGTCACGAAGTTCGCGGATGGCATCGTTCGAAAAGCCCAATTCGCTCAAAAGGGCTTCGGTGTGTTGGCCCAGTGCGGGGACAGGGTCGAGTCGGACATCGGATGCCGTACCGATGCCTGGTGGCAGCAAGGCCGGAATGGAGCCGGCAGGCGAGTCGATGTTCACCCAGCGATTGCGTTCGTTAAGCTGTGGATGCGCCCACACGTCAGACATGTCGTTCATCCGCGCGTTGGCAATCTGCGCGTGATCCAGCCGGCTGATGACTTCTTCCGAGGTCAGTTTGCTGAATGCCTTGGCGATGATGTCGCGCAGCGCCTCGCGTGCCGCCACCCGCTTTGAGTTGGAACTGAAGCGAGGATCGGTAGCCAGCTCGGGTGCGAGCAGAACCTTTGCGCAGAAGACGCCCCACTCACGCTCGTTCTGCAAGCCCAGCATGACGGTCTTTGCGTCCCCAGCAGGGAAAGGGCCATAGGGGTAGATGGTCGCGTGAGCGGCTCCAGCGCGAGGCGGCGGCGATGCGCCATCGAACGCGTAGTAAAGGGGATACGTCATCCACTCCACCATGCTCTCGAGCATCGAGACGTCGATTTCTCTTCCCAAACCCGTCTTCGAACGTTGCAGAAGCGCGGCGAGGATGTTCGTATAGGCGTACATCCCTGCAGCGATATCGGCGATGGAACAGCCGGCCTTCGCAGGCGAGTCCGGGCCGCCAGTAATCGAAAGAAAACCGGACTCGCTCTGGATCAGCAAATCGTAGGCTTTCTTGTCGCGATACGGACCATCGGAGCCGTAACCCGAGATGTTGCAGACAATCAGGCGGGGATACTTCGTACGCAACGCTTCATACGACAGCCCCAGTCGCGCTGCAGCGCCGGGTGCCAGATTCTGCACCAGCACGTCGGTATCTTCGAGCAAGCGCTCGAAGATACCCTGCGCCTGCGGGGCCTTGACGTCCAGCGTGAGGCTTTCCTTCGAGCGGTTGCACCATACAAAGTGCGAGGCCATGCCGTGTACACGCTCGTCGTAGGCGCGCGCGAAGTCACCTGTACCGGGGCGCTCGATCTTGATCACGCGTGCGCCGAGATCGGCGAGTTGACGGGTGCAAAACGGTGCTGCAATCGCGTGTTCGAGGGTAATAACCTTCACGCCGTCCAGCGGTTTCATGTCCAGCCCCTTAGAAAGAACGCGGCAGCCCGAGCAGATGCTCGGCTACATACGAAAGAATGAGATTGGTCGAGATCGGCGCGACCTGATAGAGGCGTGTTTCGCGGAATTTGCGTTCCACGTCGTATTCGTTCGCAAAGCCGAAGCCACCGTGGAACTGCAGACACGCGTTGGCGGCTTCCCAGGAAGCGTCCGCAGCCAGCAGCTTTGCCATGTTGGCTTGCGCGCCGGCCGGTTGTTTGGCATCGAAAAGCTCGCAGGCCTTATAGCGCATCAGGCTTGCCGCTTCGACGTTGACGTGTGCGCGGGCGATCGGAAACTGCACGCCCTGGTTCTGTCCGATCGGGCGGCCGAAGACGACGCGTTCTTTGACATACGTACAAACCTTGTCGAGGAACCAGTAGCCGTCGCCGATACACTCGGCAGCAATCAGTGTCCGCTCGGCATTCAGCCCATCAAGGATGTACTTGAAGCCTTTGCCTTCTTCACCAATCAGGTTTTCGGCGGGAATCTCGAGGTTGTCGAAAAAGAGCTCGTTAGTCTCGTGATTCACCATGTTCGGGATCGGGCGAACTGTCATGCCTTGCTCGACCGCGTGATGCAGGTCGACCAGAAATATCGACATGCCCTCGGACTTTTTGGCGACCCGATCGATTGGTATGGTCCGCGCCAGCAGAATCATCAGATCGGAGTGTTGAATCCGCGAGATCCAGACCTTCTGACCGTTGACGATATACCGGTCGCCCTTGCGAACTGCAGTCGTCTTGAGACTGGTGGTGTCGGTGCCCGTGGTCGGCTCGGTCACACCCATCGATTGAAGCCGCAACTTTCCGCTAGCGATTTCCGGCAGGTAGCGAGCCTTTTGCTCGGCGGAGCCGTGTCTGAGCAACGTCCCCATGTTGTACATCTGCCCGTGGCACGCGCCGGAATTGCCGCCGCTGCGGTTGATCTCCTCCATGATCACCGACGCTTCGGTTAGCCCTAGTCCCGAGCCGCCATATTCCTGCGGAATCAGCGCGGCAAGCCAACCGGCGTCGGTCAGGGCTTGCACAAAGGTCTCGGGATAGGCGCGCTCCTCATCGACCTTGCGGAAATACTCGGCAGGGAAGTTGGAACACAGATCGCGAACCGCTTCGCGAATGTCCTGATAGGGATCAACGTTAGCCAGCACTTGTCTCTACTCCTTCGGTTTCATTTTTGAAAAGCACGCGCAGGTGCCGTTAGCGTTGCCGCTGCATCGACGCACAACACGCCTTCGGAATTGGCAGCCCAAAGCCTCACCTCGTTCGATCCGGCTGCGCGCGCGGCGTATAGATGAAAGGGGGCGTGGTCAAAGAGTGGGTTGACCGCTTTGAACGAGAAGGACGCGATCGACTCGCCGGGAAGGCTGCGTCGGACGAGATCGACCAGCAAAGTCGCGGTCAACGGCCCGTGTACGACCAGCGCGGGATAGCCTTCCTGTTCATGAGCGTAGGTGCGGTCATAGTGAATGCGATGTCCGTTGAACGTATCGGCGGAGTAGCGAAAGAGCAGAACGGGGTCGGGCACGATTTCCCGCTTCCATGTGAACTCTGTGGGCGCTGTTGGTCCGGTCGCCGCGCTATACACAGTCGTCGCGGATTCGCGATAAACAACGTCTTGCTCTTCGGAGAGCAGGGGACCTTCCGAGTCTTCCAGTTCGTGACGCAGACGCACAAATACGAGTTTTCCTGTGCGTCCTTCCTTGGCGGCGACGTCGACAATCTGGGAGGTTCTGGTGACCAGGCTGCCGACCACGAGCGGCCGCTCGAACCGGACCCGGCTGCCTGCCCACATACGGCGGGGCAATGGCACGGGCGGCAGGAATCCACCGCGTTTCGGATGCCCGTCCACGCCAACCTGCGGTTGCGAAACGATATGAGGAAAGAGCGCCCAGTGCCAAAGGGGAGGCAACGGAGAGCCGGCACGCGGCACGTCCTCGTAGTCCAGTGTAGCGGCGAGTTGTTGCGCAAGACGCGGGGAGACGAGTTCCTGCTCAGCCTGGGTTCGGCCGATCCACGTGCGCAGATAGTTGAGTTCGGTAGTCATGAGGGCATCGGATAGCGTCGTCCACGCTAGATTGCCGCACCGGCCTGCTGACTACAATTTGTGTGTGGAGAAGAGGGCTTTAAACGCAGACTAACTGCTGCCTTTCACGCCGGCTGACCCTCGCAATCGCCTTTGCATTTTTGTGTGAGGAGGTCGACGAGTTCCCGCGCGAAAGACGGCAACAGGTCGAGGTTGCGCACGCAGATCAGCAGATTGCGCTTCGCCCAGGCATCCTCGATTTCAACCAGACGGATGTTCATGGTTTTGACGTAGCGTATCGCTGACGAACGGGGCAGCACGCCGATCCCGACGTTAGCCTCGATCATGCGGCATAGCGCTTCGAAGTTGCCTACTTCAATTCGCACCTGAAGTTTCTTGTGTATATCGTGTGCTACGCGGTTCAGAAACGTGTGAATCGCGCTCGCCTCAGGCATCCCGACGAAGTCGAACTCCGTTGCCTCCTCAAATGGAATGGACGTTTTCCCGGCCAAAGGGTGTGATTCCGACACCGCCAGTATGAGCCGGTCAGAGCGATACGGCATGACTTCCAGCGATTCGGGCCTGACATTCCCCGCCACAATGCCAACGTCCGCCGTGCCCTCGCTGACGGCGCGCACCACGTCATGACTCAACCGTTCGCGAAGCTCGACGTTCACGTCGGGATGCTCGGCGAGGAAGTCACGCAGGTCGTTAGGGAGAAACTCCGTGGTCGCCGTCGTATTCGCGAAGATCCGCACATGACCTTTGACGCCGCGTGCGTACTCCTGCATGTCGCCGCGCAACTGCTCGAGCTGCGAGAGGACAACCCGCGCATGGTGAAGGAAGGCCTGGCCCGGTGGCGTGAGGGTAACCCCCTGGCTAGTCCGATACAGCAGTTTCGCCCCCATGCTTTCTTCCAGATTTTTGATCCGGGTGCTTGCTGCGGGTACAGACATATGAAACCGCTCGGCACCACGCGTCAAGCTATCCGTCTCAGCAATACATGTGAAGAGACGAAGATCAACCAGATCGAAATGCATGGCCATGTTACGTGCTCTGAATGAAGAGATGCTCCGTTGATCCAGTGTAGCAAATAGCAGAAATCAATCTGGAGAAAGCGATGTTGATCGCGCCGCTCAGGAACGAGCCGTTCGATTTGTTCGACACTGAAAGTGCCAAAGCAGACATGCAGCAGGCCCTGAAAAAAATGCGTTCCGAGTTTGACCAGACACATCCGCTGGTGATCAACAGCGAGCGGGTGCAGACCGAAGCGAAACTCGTCTCGATGAACTCATCGAATCCGGACGAGATCGTCGGCTATACAGCCAAGGCGACGACGCAGCACGGCCGTGACGTGAGCCGGAATTGAATTGCCCGCTGTCCCGACCGGTGTTCAGTTACCTGTTGCGCAACCCGGGCCGCCGACGATCTTCAGCGTATAAACCGTCGACTCGCCCAACTGCTGTGGCGCGATCGGCTCGACCAGCCACGAAGGCAACTGATTCAGGTCCAATTCGCTCGGGCCCAACTCACGCGTGGCATCCCCCGCCGTGATGGTCAGCGTGGGCAGCGATGCATGGTTGAACACGACAAAAAACAGATCGTTATACGTCAGGCTGCCGCTGGCAGTCGTTTCCTTCGTCGACGTCACCATACGTTTGACCGTGTCAGCCTCGACAATCCAGGCGTGCGCGCGGCCTCGGGTCCTAACTTCCAGTTGCAGCGTGGCGGCATCGATCTGCTGCAGCGCGGCTGACGACACGCGTGCCGGGTCCGCCGGATCGTCGTTATGCAGTGACGGGTGCATGAGTTCGTCACCGGCAGGATCTTCGATCCGGTATAGATGGCTATCGACCTGTTCGCGCCGGCACAAGGGATAACAGCTGGCCTGGGGCACGTCGATACGCTTGACCAGATGGCCGTCGCTCACGAGCTTGGTTCGGTCGACAAACTCGGTGACTTCGTAACGGCCCGCATCGCCGGCGATGCAACGGGCGGCTTGAGGCGACGCGGGGCCGCTGACCGCTGGCGCGGCGGCATGCGCGAGCGCCATCGGCAGACACCAAGCTGCAATGGACCATGTGAGTGCTCTCATCGACGCTCCGGCAGGTGACGCTGACCCACGACGTCGCTGCGCGCCCGCACCCGCCTCATTCAAATCAGCTTCAGATCGGTTCAGCCCGGCTCACGTGTAGCGGCCTCGAATTCCTTCAGATCGAAACCCGGCTCGGCTGCTTGCGCGATCGTTGGCAAGGCGGCGCGGGCCAGCAGCTTGCGAGACGCCATATGGTCGCCCGGCCGGTTACACGACTCTACGGCGATCAGACGACCGGAGCGGAAGCACAACACGCTCAGTTGGCGACTCTCGCTCGAGCCCAGCAGGACCGTTTCGTCATGGCCATCGGAGAGCCCCGCGATCTGCAGTTTCAGGTCGCCCTGGTCGCTCCAGAACCACGGCAGCGCAGTGTAAGCCACCGGCTTGCCCGTCAGGCGTGCCGCCACATTGCGCGCCTGGTCGACGGCATTTTGCACCGACTCCAGGCGGATCGGCGCGCCGCTCCACGCAGACGGAAAACTGACGGCGTCGCCGATGGCTGAAATTGACGGATCGCTGGTCAGCAACTGCGCGTCGACGCAGATGCCGTTCTGCACGGCGAGGCCCGCATCGGCGGCGAGGTCGGTGTTGGGCAGCACGCCGATCCCGTAGACGACCAGTTGCGCGGGCAGACGGCGGCCGTCGCCCGTTTCCACGGCCACTATCCGGCCGTTGTCGCCGACCAGCCGCTCGACGGTTTGGCCGAAGTCGAATTTCACGCCCCAGCCGGTATGCGCGGCGCTGAACAGCGTCGACATATGAGTGGAGAGGGCGCGCGCCATCGGCCGCGTTCCGAGTTCGACCACGTGGACCGATAGGCCTTTGGCCGCCGCTACGGCCGCGAATTCGAGGCCGATGAAGCCGGCGCCGATTACGACCACGTCGCGCGCGACCCCCACACGCGGCGCGAGCGCATCGGCATGCTCCAGCGTGCGGATGCCGAATACGCCGTCGAGTTCGATTCCCTCGATGGGCGGAACACGGTTGCGTGCGCCCATGGCGAGCACCAGATGGTCGTACGGCACACGCTCGCCGCTCGCCAGTTCCACGCGCTGCGCCTCGCGATCGATCCACGTGACCTGCGCTTCGACCCGCGCGAGACGCTGCTGCTCGAACCATTCGTGAGTGCGAAAGCGCAGCGCCGTAGCGCCGATCTTGCCGAGCAGGTAAGCCTTCGACAACGGTGGACGCTGGTAGGGCACACCGGGCTCGTCACCGATCAGCGTGATGCTGCCTTCAAAACCTTCCTGCCGCAGCGAGGCCGCGGTCTGATATCCGGCCTGGCCCGCACCGACAATGACGACGTTATTCAATGACATGAGAGGATCGAGAGTATGAGTAATCAGGCCAGATTCAGCGAATCGAATTTCGGGTAACGGCCGAGCGGCAGCAGCGTGATCGCGCCGAGCAGAAAGGCGGTGCCGCAGATCGACAGCATCGTCGTGTATGAGCCGGTCACGGTGTAGATCCGGCCAAACAGCCACGGCGCCAATGCCGACGCAATGGTGATCAGCGCGATATGCACGCCGAAGAGACGCCCGTAGTCGCGCATGCCGAAGTAACGCGCCATCAGGTACGCGGCAATGTCGAACTCGGCGCCGGCACCGAGGCCGATCAACAGCGTGGCAAGCGCGAGCGTGCCGGCGTGATCGGCACCGGTGGTGGATAGCAGCAGACAGCCCAGGGCGGGCGTGGCCAGCGCGACGGCAGCGACCGCGGGCGCCCACAAACGGTCGATCAGATAGCCGACGAGCAGTCGGCCACCGATCAGCGAGAGCCCGAAGCTGCCGAAAATATGACTGGCTTCGGCAGCTGAAAGCCCTTTGTCGCGCAGGAGCGGCGCGGTGTTGCTGACCATCGAGACGGTCGCAGCTACCACGAGCGAAAGGGCAATGTTGAGCGTCCAGAAGCGCGCCGAACCAATCGCGTCACGGAACGCGAGCCCCGTGTGCGCCCGCACTGGTGGCGCCGCGCGATGGCCGGCGGCACGCTCGCCACGGCCGGCAGAGGCGTCTTGCCCGGCCGGTGTCTGCAACCACATCAGCACGAGCGGCAACACCAGAATCAACGGCAGCGCCGCAAGCAAAAGAAATGCCGCTTGCCAGTTCCAGCGGCCGATCACCCACGTCACCGCCGTCGGAATCAGAATCGCCGAGAGGCCTGTGCCCGATAGCATCACGGCAAGTGCCAGGCCGCGATTGCGCTCGAACCACAGGTTGACCAGATGCGTCCACGTGATGTGCATCGTGCCCATGCCGGCGATCGGCAGCAGCGTGCACATCAGATAGAGCCAGCCGATCGAGTGGCCCATCACCTGCATCAGCGACATCAACGCGTAGACGACAGCAAGTCCGATCAGCGACGCGATCGTCACATGCCGCATCCCATAGCGTTCATTGAGCCAGCCGACAATTTGCGCGCCGATCACGGCGCCGCCGAACAGAAAGCTGATCGCCGGTTGCAATTCACCGCGGCTCCAGCCAAGTGCATGTTGAAGCGGAATCACCAGCGAACCGAACGCATACAGCAGCGAAGCGTTGGCGGCCACGCCGAGCCCGAGCATTGCCATCAGCACGGGGCGCCAGCCGGCGCGGAATTCGGTGAGGTCGATGGCGGCGGATTGAGACGGGTCAGAGGGGGACATCGGCGGTTCCTTTACGGATCGGCAAGCGGCCACTGTGCGCGCAAAACGCGCTTGGGAAGCAGCCCGCCGCGCGTGTTATATTTCAGATAGAGAAAACAATTCTATATATAGATTGATTCGGATAACTCGGTAGATGCCCTGGGATGGCACGCGGTTGGCTGGGCCATCGGCCTTAAGCTGAGCCGTGTCATTCCTTGACCAGCAGCACGCTGGCACCGAGCGGTCCACCGCCCGCCGCGGCAATCGCCACCTCGTGCGGCGCGACCTGGCGTTCGCCGCCTCGGCCCCACAACTGCGTGCAGGCTTCGTGCACGTAGCCGAGGCCGTGCGTACGTCCGCCGGACAGCTGCCCACCGTTGGTGTTCAACGGCAACTGGCCGTCGCGCACGATACGCTGGCCGCCTTCGACAAACGCGCCGCTCTCGCCGCGCGGGCAGAGGCCGAGTCCTTCCATCCATAGCATCGTCAGGATCGAAAAGCCGTCGTAGAGCTGTGCATTGCCGACGTCCTTCGGCTTCAGATCGGTACGCGACCACAGCATGCGTCCGACGTCGAAGCAGGCGATCTCCGTCAACGAAATCTGATCCCACGACCACGGCTGATGCAGCGCGGAGCCGATGGCTTCGAGCCGGATCGGCGCGTTCGGCCCGTTGCGTGCAAGGTCGGCGCGTGACAGCACGATGGCCGTGGACGCGTCGCAATGCACGTCGCAATCGAACATGCGCAGCGGCGTGGAGATCGTGCGTGACGCGAGGTAGTCGTCCATCGTCATCGCATCGCGAAACACCGCTTTCGGATTGAGCATCGCGTTGGCACGACAGGTCAGCGGAATCTGTGCAAGTTGCTCGGGCGTAGTGCCGTACTCGTGAAAGTGACGTTGTGCATACAGCGCCATCAGGTTGATGCCGGAGACGACATTGAAGGGCGTATACCACTGCCAGAAATAGCTGCCGTCGCGGCCCACTGTCTTGTTGGTGAGCGCGCTGGCGGTCTTGCTTTTGAGGCGCGCGCTTGCCTCGGTAATGGTGCGGAACACCAGCACGTGTTTGCACAGGCCCGCAGCGATCGCCATCGCGCCGTTTACCAGACCCGTGAGCGGCCCGGGCCCTTCGTAGCCCGCGCCATACCAGTTCACCTTCAGGCCGAGCACATTCATCAGCGCATTTGGGCCCACCGGCGAGAACGGGTTGCCGTTGTCGTTGTCGCCGGGCCAACACGAAATCCCGTCGATGTCCTCGCGAGTGAGACCGGCATCGGCGATCGCTTCGAGCGCGGCATCCACGCTCAACTGCATGGCCGTACGGTTCGACGGGCGGCCCACTTCCGACTGGCCGATGCCGCTGATCGCCACGTTCTTCTCGAACAGGTTGTCGCTCATGCAACGCTCCGCTCGGGATCGGCTTCGAAGAGCGGCAGCCACACGTCTTCCTGCTGTTCAAATTTCACGCGTACCGGCATGCCGATATGTACGTCCGTGACTGCACCGCCGACGATATTCGTGACGAAACGCAGGCCTTCGCGCTCCGCGAGTTCGACGATCGCGACGACATACGGCACCGGAAGATCGGTTAGCCATGCCTGATGATTGATCGTGAAACTCACCACCTTGCCGCGTCCCGAGGCCGGCTTGGCGCCGACGTGCGACGACATGCAGCGCGGACAGAGCGGCGCGGGCGGATGAAACAGATGGCGGCATGCATCGCAGTGGTAGACGTTCAGCACGCCGTGTTCACCGCCTTGCCAGAACGGCGCGGTTTCAGCAGTCAGAAGAGGAAGTTTTCTCGGCATGGATGCGATTGTTTTCGTATTGCCTGGCAGTTGACCGTGTGTTGATGTCACCATAATATATGAACAGAAATGATAAAAATGTATTAAATTGGCGAGAGCGGTGCAGGGTTTTCCCTCCAGGGAAATCACTCAGAAGCCCGGTCAAACACAGGAGACAGGCGTTCTTATGCCGACCAATCAACTTATCCATCGCAGGGTCATCGTCACGGGCGGTGTTGGCGCGCTAGGGCGCCAGGTCGGCGCAGAACTGAGCGCGCGCGGTGCGCGCGTCGCGCTGGTGGATCGCGCTGCAAGCGTGGCGATCGACGGTGTCGAAGCGGTGTTCGGCAATGTCGATCTTGGCGATACAGCCAGTACCTCGAGCGCGTTTGAGCAGATCGCCGGGCGGCTCGGCGGGATTGACGCGCTGGTCAACATCGCGGGTGGCTTTGCGTGGGAAACGCTGGAGTCGGGCAGCATCGAAACGTGGGATCGTCTCTATGCGATGAACGTGCGCACGGCGGCGATCGCTTCGCATGAAGTCCTGCCCTATCTGCTGCGCGAGACGAGCGCACGCATCGTGAACGTCGGCGCATTGGCCGCCTTGAAGGCCGGTGTGGGCATGGGCGCGTACGCGGCGTCGAAGGCAGGCGTCGCGCGGCTCACCGAAGCGCTCGCGGAAGAACTGAAAGACCGGAACGTCACCGTCAATGCGGTGCTGCCGAGCATCATCGACACGCCCGCGAATCGTGCGGCTATGCCGGACGCCGATACGTCGCGCTGGGTCGCAGCGGACAAGCTTGCCGCGGTGATCGCCTTCCTGTTGTCGGACGATGCCAGTGCGGTGACCGGCGCGTGTCTGCCCGTAGCGGGGCGCGTGTAATGGGCGCCGCGCTTTCTCCCGATCAGAACACACAGCGGCAGCCCGAAGCCACGCTGAGCTGGAACGACGGTTTCCTGCTCGGCTTCGCGCCCATGGACGAGACGCATCATGAGTTCGTCGAATGCGTCGCCGCTTTGCAGCAATGCGACGAGGCGTCCTTACCCGAGACGCTCGCGGCTTTCGAAAATCATGCAGTCGCTCATTTCGAGCAGGAAGAGCAGTGGATGCAGGACACGAGCTTTCCCGCCGCCCAGTGTCACGCGGACGAACACGCGGCGGTTCTGCGCTCGGTGCGCGAAGTTGCACAGATGCTGCGTGACGGTGCCACCCGTCAGGTCGCGCGTGAACTCGCGGAAGCGCTCGCCGGCTGGTTTCCCGGCCACGCCGATTACATGGACGCGGCCTTGTCCCACTGGATGAGCAAACGCACCCACGGCGGCCTGCCAGTGGTCCTGCGGCGCGCCATGCCGGGCATCGCCGCCGCTGCGTCCGATTCATCCCTTCAAGCCGGAACCACTCGATGAGACTCGTCACTTTTCAATTGGCCGACGGCGTGCAACGCTCGGGCGCACTGTTCGACAACGATCAGGCGGTACTCGATTTGCGCGAGGCGAGCCGCATCGTGCGCGGCGGCGACAGTGTCGCGTTGGCGAGCGTGCAGGCATTGCTGACGGGCGGCGCGCCTTTGCTCGAAGAAGCCCGCGCGCTGCTGGCCCGCGCGCCCGCCGATGCGGTGCGCGAACGCAGCGCCGTGAAGCTGCTCGCGCCGATTCAACCGCCCACGCAGATGCGCGACTGCTCGTGCTTCGAACTGCACCTGCGGCAGAGCTTCGCCGCGGCGCGTCGTGCGCGCGCCTTGCGTACGCCCGACCCGGAAGCGACGCTGAAGGCGATGAATACGCGCGCCGACGATCGCGTAATCGACACCTTCAACCGTCAGCCGATCTACTACAAGTGCAACCGCTTCGCCGTGATCGGCCCCGACGACGACGTGATCTGGCCGGCCTACAGCAAGCTGCTCGACTTCGAACTCGAGTTCGGCTGCTACATCGGCCAGCGCGCGAAAGACGTCTCGCGCGAGAATGCGCGCGCGCACATCTACGGCTACACGATCTTCAACGACATTAGCGCACGCGACGCCCAGGCCACCGAAATGGGCGGCATGCTCGGGCCGGCCAAAGGCAAGGACTTCGATACGGCGAACGTGATGGGCCCGTGCCTCGTCACCGCCGACGAACTGGGCGACCCGTACGACCTGACCATGATTGCACGCGTCAACGGCGACGAATGGGGCCGCGGCAACACGCGCGACATGCGCTGGCAATTCGAGGACGTAATCGCGCATATTTCGCGCTCCGAGACTTTGCATCCGGGCGAGTTTCTGGGTTCAGGAACGGTCGGCAACGGCTGCGGACTTGAGCAGCTCCGTTATCTGAAGCCGGACGATGTGGTCGAACTGGAGGTGGAGGGCATCGGCGTATTGCGCAGCAGGATCGTGCGGCCGGTAGTGCAGGAGGTCGAAGCATGAGCGCCGCTCAAGCCGACGCCGCGCAACGGGCCCAAAGCACGCAGCCAGCGCTGTTAGCCGGTCTGAAAGTAATCGACTTTGCCACGGGCCTCGCAGGCAGCGCCACCGCGTTGTATCTCGCCGAAGCCGGCGCGGACGTCGTAAAAATCGAACGCCCACGCCATGAGGCCGAGCGCGACGCGGCACTTTTTCATGTGCTCGATCGCGGCAAGCGCCGCGTGACCGATGGCGACCCTGCCGCGCAGTGCGACCTGCTCGATAGCTTGCTGCCGGATGCGGACGTGCTAGTCCACGACCTCACGCCCGCGGAAGCTGCCGTATGGTCGCTGGACGATGAGGAATTGCGGCAACGCTATCCGGCGCTGGTCATCGCGAGCGTAGGCGGCTGGCCGCGCCGTCATGCGCTCGCAGACGCGCCCGTACGAGAGACATTGGTGCTGGCGCGTCTAGGCATTCTTGATGAACAACCCGGGCATCGGCCTGGTCCAGTATTTATCCGCATGCCCTTCGCCAGCTGGATCGCCAGCTGGCTGAGCGCGGTCGGCGTCATGGCGCGGCTGATCGCGCGCGAACGCGACGGGCAGGGCGGCATTGCACACACGAGTCTCGCGCAAGCCGCGCTCGTGCCGATGACGATGCACTGGTCGCGCGCCGCGCAGCCCACACCCGTGTTTGCCAAGGGGCTCGACAAGAGCGTGCCGATTCCGCTGCATCGCTGCGCGGACGACCGCTGGATTCACGTGCATTACTCACCCGACGCCGCGCCGTGGATGGCCGAAGCGATCGCCGCGATGGGCCCGGACGAGGTGGCGCGCGCCAACGCACAATGGCCGCCGAGCCATGTCGCGCCCAACTTTGGCGCGAATCGGGAAATCATCGCCACGCGCAACGCGCAGGATTGGGTCGAACATTTCTGGGCGCACGACGTGGCCGCGCAGATCGCCGCGCCGTTTGGCAAGATTTACGCCGACGAGCAGGCGCGGCTCAACGATTATGTCGTCGGCGTGGACGATCCGGTGCTCGGCAGCACGTCCCAACCCGGGCCTGCGTATCACGTCGATCCACCCGCGCGTGTGCGCGGACCCTTGCAAGCGCCAATGCCGGCCCACGACATCGGCTGGTCGGCGAACGGCCGCTTTAGCGCCACCGCGCGCGCGAGTTCCCTCGCCACCGACGGGGCCCACACGCAAAGCGCCGCGTCGGCGGCATCCCGGCCCCCGCTCGACGGCCTCAAGGTGCTGGACCTCGGGGCCTACCTCGCCGGTCCGTTTGCCTGCATGGTGCTCGCCGATCTCGGTGCCGACGTCATCAAGGTCGAGCCGCCCGCGGGCGACGCAATGCGACGGCTCGAGCGCGCCTTCGCCGGCACGCAGCGTGGCAAGCGCGGGCTTGCACTGAAGCTCGGCGCCGAAGGCAGCAAACCGGTCATCGAGGCGCTCGCGAACTGGGCAGACATCGTCCATCACAACGTGCGCCTTCCGGCGGCGCGCAAGCTCGGCATCGCGCCCGAGCAGTTGCGCGCAATCAAGCCGGCGCTCGTCTGCGCGCACGTCAGCTCGTATGGTCCGAAAGGCCCGCGTGCCGATTGGCCCGGGTTCGATCAGTTGATGCAGGCGGCGGTCGGCTGGGAAACGGAAGAGGGCGGCGAGGGCAATCCGCCGAGCTGGCTGCGCTTTGGCGTCGGCGATCATCTGGCGGCTTTGTCGTCGGTGTTCGCGGTGTTGCTCGCGCATCTCGCGCGCATGCGGACCGGCCAGGGACAGGCCGTCGCCTCGTCGCTGCTCGGTGCGATGACGATGACCGCGAGCGAAGCCGTCGTGATCGATCGGGAGCGCGCCTTGACGCCGATGGCGCATCTCGACGCGGGCCAGCACGGTATCGCGCCGACGCATCGCCTCTATCGCTGCAAGGATGGCTGGATCGCCGTGGCCGCGCTGAGCGCGGCGGAAGGCGACGCCTTCACGCGTATCGCAGGCAAGGAACCCGAAGCCGCGCTTGCCGCGCTCGACGTCACGGCGGCGCTGACCACATTGCACGCAGCGGGCGTACCCGCCGAGCCCGCATTGGAATTGCAAAGCGACGCCTTCCTCGACAGCGCCGACCATGCCGCCGCCGGGCTGCACGCTACGTACGGCCACGCCGTCTATGGCTCGCTGCAGCAGATCGGCGCGCTGTGGGACTTCGACGACTTGCCGCTCGTCATCGAACGGGCGCCGCCCGCGCTCGGCGAGCACAGCCGCGAGGTGCTGGAGATGCTGGGGTTTGACGCGCAACACATCGATGAGCTGGTCAATCAGGGCGTCACGCGCATTTAAGCGCCAAATTTGAGCGCCACGGAGACAAAGACAATGAACGAACTCGATTTCACCGGCAAGAACGTGCTGGTGGTGGGCGGCTCGAGCGGTATCGGTAACGGTATAGCCCAGGCATTCCTGGAACGCGGCGCGATGGTGCATGTATGGGGCACGCGCGCTTCGGTATCCGATTACGCGGACTCGACCGATTCGAATCTGAAGGGGCTGCACTACGCCCAGGTGGACGTGTCGGAGTCCGCCAATATCGAACGCTGCGCACTGCCGTTCGACAGGCTCGATGTGCTCGTGCAGGCGCAAGGCACGGTGTTATACGACCGTCAGGAGTTCAAGACGCCAGGCTTCAAAAAGGTGCTCGATATCAACCTCACCAGCCTGATGGCCTGTGCGGATCGTTGCTTCGAACCGTTGAAAGCGGCGCGCGGCGCGATGATCATCGTCAGCTCGGCAGCAGCCTTTCATTCGACGCGCGGCAATCCCGCGTATAACGCGTCGAAAACCGGCGCCTTCGGTCTGACACGCACCCTAGGCGAAGCGTGGGCACGCGACGGCATCCGCGTAAACGGCATCGCGCCCGGGCTCGTGGAAACCAAGCTCACGCGCGTGACGACCGCCGACCCGAAGCGGCTCGAAGGCGCGCTGCGGCGCATTCCGCTCGGCCGCCTCGGCACGCCCGCGGACATGGCCGGCGGCGCACTGTTCCTCGCGTCGCCGCTCTCCGCGTACATGCTCGGCCAGACCTTGCTGCTCGACGGCGGCATGTTGCTCGCCTGATTCTTATCCGCACGCTTACCTCGAAGAGGAATCGCATGTCCTGGGACTTTGAAACCGATCCTGACTTTCAGGCCGAACTCGACTGGATCGAGCAGTTCGTGCGCGAAGACGTCGAACCGCTCGAACATGTGTTGGGCAGCCCGTGGAATATCCACGACCCGAAGTTTCAGATTCTCGTGAAGCCGTTGCAGCAGCAGGTGAAAGATCGCAAGCTGTGGGCTTGCCACCTCGGGCCCGAACTCGACGGACCGGGCTACGGGCAGGTCAAGCTCGCGCTGATCAACGAGATTCTGGGCCGCGCGCTGTTCGCGCCGATCGTATTCGGCTGCCAGGCGCCCGATTCCGGCAATGCGGAAATTCTCGCGCATTACGGTACTGAGGCGCAGAAGGCGCGTTATCTCGCGCCCTTGCTGGCAGGCGATATCGTCTCCTGTTTCGCAATGACCGAACCGCAAGGCGGCGCCGATCCCAAGGTCTTCACGACCCGTGCGGTGCGCGACGGTAACGACTGGGTGATTAGCGGGCAGAAATGGTTTGCGTCGAACGCGCGGTTCGCGGACTTTTTCATCGTGATGGCGATCACCGATCCGGATGTCTCCGCCTACAAGGGCATGTCGATGTTCATCGTGCCGGCGGGCACACCGGGCTTGAGCATTCTGCGCAATGTCGGCATGGCCGACGAGCCCGAAGCGACGCACGCCTATCTGGCCTTCGACCAGGTGCGCGTGCCGGCCGACCACATGCTCGGCGCGCCCGGCGAGGCCTTCGCGGTCGCCCAGGTGCGGCTCGGCGGCGGCCGCGTGCATCACGCGATGCGCACCATCGGTCTGGCGCAGAAAGCGCTCGACGCCCTGTGCGAGCGCGTGCTGTCACGCCACACGCAGGGCAGCGTGCTCGCCGACAAACAGATGGTGCAGGAAAAGATCGCGGACTCGTGGCTCGAACTGGAGCAGTTCCGTTTGCTCGTGATGCGTACCGCGTGGCGCATCGATCGCTATCAGGATTACCAGAAGGTGCGTAAGGACATCGCCGCAGTGAAGGCGGCGATGCCGAAGGTGCTGCACGACATCGCAGCGCGCGCGCTGCATGTGCACGGTTCGATCGGCGCTTCTTCGGAAATGCCGTTCGCCGGCATGATCTCGCGCGCCTTCCAGATGGGTCTCGCCGACGGCCCGACCGAGGTGCACAAGGTCACCGTCGCCAAACAGTTGCTGCGTGACTATGAGCCGTGCGCGGACCTGTTCCCCGCCTACCACCGGCCGACCGCGGCCGCGGTAGCCGAGCGTAAATTCCGCGCCGCGCTCGGCTAACCCGCTCACAGGAGTAAGTGATGACGAATTCCGGCTGGCAGGCGGCCGTGGACCTCGAACGGCTCACGCAATGGATGGATGCGCAGTCACTCGAGAGCGGACCGATTGTCGACGCGCAGCCGCTCACGGGAGGCACGCAAAACATCCTGTTGCGCTTCAGACGCGGGGCACGCGAATTCGTCCTGCGCCGGCCGCCCTTGCACGCACGGCCGGAGGTGTGCGCGACCATCGCTCGCGAGGCGCGCGTGCTGGGTGCATTGGCAGGCACCGCGGTGCCGCATCCGGAGTTGTTCGGATCCTGTACCGACGATGCCGTGCTCGGCGCACCGTTCTATCTGATGGCGCCGGTCGAGGGCTTCAACGCTTCCGCTGCAGCGTTGCCGGATTTTCATGCGCAGCCGCAAGCGCAGCAACGCATGGGCTACTCGATGGTGGATGCGCTGCTGCGGCTCGGCGAAGTCGATCCGTTGGCCGTCGGTCTCGGCGACTTCGGTAAACCGCAGGGCTTCCTCGAACGGCAGGTCGCGCGTTGGCGCGCTCAACTGGAGCATTACCAGGTGCATGCGGGCTGGCCCGGCCCCGCTTCGCTGCCGGGTGTGGTCGAGGTGGCGGAGTGGCTCGACGCGAATCGCCCCGCACCATCGCGCACCGGCATCCTGCATGGCGATTTTCATCTGGCGAACGTGATGTTCCGCAACGACTCGGCGGAACTCGCGGCGATCATCGACTGGGAACTGGCCACCGTCGGCGATCCCTTGCTCGACCTCGGCTGGCTGGTGGCCACGTGGCCGAATGCCGAAGGTCAGGGTGCGGGAACGATACGCGTCACGCCGTGGCTCGAATTTCCGAGCGCCGCCGAACTCGTCGGCTACTACCGCGAGCGTAGCGATCGCGATTTATCCGCGATCGATTGGTACGTGGTGTTGGCGCGCTTCAAGCTCGGCATTCTGCTCGAAGGCAGTTATGCGCGGTCGTGCGCCGGGAAGTCGCCTGCGGAATTGGGCGGCAAGCATCGCGCGTCGGCCGTGCGCCTGCTCGGGCAGGCCAGGGATCTGATTGCACAAATGGCGTAACGTGAGGCAAGACAGCGACGCTTGAAGTATTCGACAAGAATAGAAACACGGAGACAGACATGGACATCCAGAACAAGCGTGTGATCGTGACGGGCTCGGCGAGCGGCATCGGTGCGAGTGCCGTGAAGGCGCTAGTCGCTGCCGGCGCGAAAGTGGCGGCACTCGATCTGAACGACGAAGCGGGCCGCAACATCGCCGCCGAGGCATCCGCAAAGGGACCGGGCGTGGCGCATTACTTCCGCTGCGACGTGAGCCAGCGCGCGCGGGTCGACGACGCATTCAAGGCGGCGGTGGAGCGCATCGGCGGGCTCGATGCGCTCGTGAATATCGCTGGCGTCGAGCGTAAATCGCCGGCTGAGTCGATCACCCAGGAAGATTGGGACCTGATGTTCGACGTCAACGCGCGCGGCACGCTCAATACCAATCAGGCCGCCTTCGCGCATCTGAAAGAACACGGCGGGCACATTATCAATTTCGCGTCGGCGGCGGGCGTGATGGGTGTGCCGGGTCTCGCGCACTATTCGGCGGCCAAGGCGGCGGTGCTTGGCTGGACTCGCACGGCGGCCAAAGAGTGGGGCAAGCACCGCATCACGGTCAATGCATTGGCGCCCGCCATGTGGACTCCGATGTACGAGAAATTCCGCGCCCGGCTGGATGCCGAACAACTCGCCGCGCACGACGCTTTCATGGCGCAGCAGATACCGCTCGGCGGGCGCCTCGGCGACCCCGACACGGCGATGGCGCCCGTGCTGCTCTTTCTCGTCAGCGACGGCGCGAACTTCATCACTGGACAGACGCTGGCGGTAGACGGCGGTCTGATGATTCCTTGAGCGCGGCGGCACGCAATGACTGAACGTCTACAAGGCCAGATCGCGTTGATTACTGGTGCCGCCAGCGGCATAGGCGCGGCGACGGCCCGGCGCATGTCGGCGGAAGGTGCCACGGTCGTGCTGGCTGATATCGACGCCGACGCCGGTGCTTCTCTGGCGCGGGAACTGGCGAATGCCTCGTTCGTGCGCACCGACGTGAGCGTTGAAGCACAGGTCGCTCAGGCGGTCGAGCATGCGTTGCAACAGCATGGGCGTCTCGATTGCATGGTGAACAACGCAGGATTGGTGGGCGCGTTCGGCTCGATCCTCGAGACTGACGCCGCCGCCTGGCACGCCACGCTTGCTGTGCTGCTCGATAGCGTCTTTTACGGCATCAAGCACGCCGGTCGCGCGATGGCGCGGCAAAAGAAGGGCTGCATTCTGTCGGTGGCCAGTACTGCGGGCGTAATCGGCGGCCTCGGCCCGCATGCGTACACCACAGCCAAACACGGTGTGATCGGGCTCACCCGATCTGCCGCCTCGGAGCTTGCGCCGCAAGGCGTGCGTGTGAACGCGGTCGCGCCGGGTACGACCGTGACCAACATGATCGTGCAGGGCCGTGGCAGCCTCGAAGCGGCGCTCGACGCAGCGGCTACGGCATCGCCGCTCGGTACGCCGCTGATGCCCGAGGAAATCGCCGCCGCGCTCGTCTACCTGGCAAGCGACGATGCGCGCCATGTCAACGCACACACGCTGGTCGTCGACTCCGGCGTGACGGTGGCGGGCTCAACCGGCAGCGGCCAGTTTCATCAGCGCGCGGCGGGTTTCATGGGCCGCATGCCGGAAGCAGTAGATCGAACAGACCGAACAGATTGAACTAATTGAGCAAAGCGCGCCGCGCATTGACGCGCCGTGCGCGCATTTCGAACATCACGCCGCGGCCCGCATGACATTCGCGTAGCGACGGCGTCCCTACACGGCCCAACACAGCCATCCCCCGCCATACCAGGAGAAAGACCATGCTGATCGACGTCCACGCCCATCTTTTCACCCCCGCGATGCTCAAGCGTCACGAATTCTGGGGCCCGTTCATGAAGACCAAAGGTCTGACCGTCGGTCATTTTTCGCTCGGCACGACGCAACCGTCAAAAGCGCGCGACGACGACGAAGCCGAAGCGAATCTGCTCGCGCGCATGACACACGAAGCGCGCCGCAAGCTGATGACCGAGCGCGGCGTCGACATGCTGGTGCTGTCCACGCCGTCGCATGCGTTCATGTACTGGGCCGGCGAATTCGGCGACGAATACGCGCGCATCTGTAACGACGAACTCTCGGCCTTCTGCGCAAAGGACCCGGAACATTTCGCGTTCTGGGCGCATGCGAACCTCGCCAATCCGACCGAGGCCGCACGCGAAATCGAACGCGCGGTAACGCAACTCGGTGCCAAGGGCGTGTGCGTGGGCGGCGCCAATTTCAATGGTCTGGAAGCGTATAGCGAAGAACTGTTCCCGGTGTGGGAGCAGCTTGAAAAGCTCGATGCGCCGATCATGGTGCACGGCTTCAACCAGTCGATCTACTGGGGTGAAAAGCATACCGACGACAAGTTCGAGACCACCTCGATCGTCGGCGACTGTTTCGACGAAACGCTGTTCTTCTGGAATCTGATCAACGGCGGCGCACTGGATACGTTCCCCGGCTTGAAGACCTACATCACGCATGCGGGCGGTATGGCGATTTTCCAGCTTGGACGCCTGAACGATCTCAATCGCGTGATGGCGCCGGACTCGCGCAACAAGCGTCCGGTGATGGACTATCTGCCGAACTTCTACTTCGACCTCGATGTGCATGCAACTGGCTTACGCCGCGGTGTGGTGGAGGTGGTGGGTGTGGAAAACCTGCTGTACGGCACGAATTTCGGCGGCGCGTACGAGCACGGCGATCTGACCGAAGGTCTCGGGCTTTCCGAAACCGATCGCGAGAAGATCCGCAGCGGCAACGCCATCAAGCTGCTGAAACTCGAGGTCAGCGAGCAGGTCGCCGCCTGAAGCGGTAGCGCGGGGAAAAACACATCGCGCAAGGAAGTCTGCAACGCGAGCCGGTGCGATGCCTTGTTGCACCGCGCCGGCGAGACTCGACAAAAAAGACGGAGACACGCGTATGACGACAGGCAACTGGTGGGCGGCGGCCCTTCGCGAATCGGTGAACGGCGACAAGCCGCTCGCGATCGTGTGCAATGGTGAGGCGCTGGTGTTGTTTCGCAATGCTGCGGGCGAATTGTGCGCGCTGGAGGATCGGTGTCCGCATCGGCGCGTGCCGCTTGCGCTCGGGACTGTCACGCCGAAGGGGCTGCAATGCGGTTATCACGGCTGGACCTTCAACGGCACCACCGGGATGTGCACCACGATTCCGAATCTGCGTGAGGACGAGCGCGTGCCGTCGCGTTACGGCGCGCGTACCTATCGGGTTGCCGAAAGCAATGGCTTCGTGCACGTATGGCTAGGCGAGGGCGGTCCCGCGGATGCGCCGCTGCCGAGCGCGGACTATCAGCCGCGGGGCAGCGAATTCAGCGGCGCGGCGGTAGTCAATATCGCCCATGACGAATATCTCGCTGCAATGCTCGACGGTCCCGAATGCCTGCTCGAATTCGGCAGCGTGCGTATGACCGATTTCTTCCTCGGCGACCCACGCGTGGAAGCAGGGCGTCTCGTGGTCGATCGCGGCGCGGTATGGACGACGCGGATGTTGCCGCCGGCCTTCGTCATCGATCATCCGCTGATTGTGCGCACGGCGGTGCCGCTCGAGGGCGGCACGATACGCGTCGAGCTGCTGGATGCGGACGAGGCACCGCTCGTGACGTTGTACATCGCGTCAAGCGTCAATCGGCGTGGCACCACCAGCCTATGCTGGCGTGGCTTCAGACACGACACCCGCGTGGCCGGCGCCCCGCTGCGCTGGCATCTCACCAGGCGTCGCGCACGCGCGCCGTTCCGGATACATCAAATGATCGACGGCGCCGCGCTGGCTGCGTTGTTGGTGGCGCCGTCGCGCGATCTGGCCGCGGCACGCGCCGCGCGGCGCGCGCCTATGAGCGAGGCCGCCTGAGTTGCTTTCCATTTCGACAAGGAGCATCGCACGATGAATGCCGCCACCGAAACACTCGCCGCCGATACGGCCAATCTCGTCGCCACCTCCGGCGGCGCGCCGTCCAGATCCGCGCGCCGCGACTGGACCCCGCTCAACTACGATCTGCGCGACGCCTGGTTTCCGGTCTCGCATAGCCGTGACGTGACGGAGAAACCGATTCGCCGCATCGTCCATTCGCAGCCGTATTTTCTGTGGCGGGACCACACGGGTAAGCCGTTCGCCGCGGAGTTTCGCCCCGAGCAACTGGAACAACGCCGTGCGCAGGCCAGCGCGTTCACCGGCGGCTCGGGTTTTTATCCAGTGGCGGAGCGCTATGGCTATATCTGGGCGTGGTACGGCAATCCGGATAACGCCGACGAGCAACTGCTGCCGCACATTCCGTTTCTGCCGCTCGACGGCAGCTTGCCCGGTTATACGCAACGCACGGTGCGCTTCGATTCGACCTCGGCACTCTCGATCGAAAACCTGATCGATCTCACGCATGCCGATTTTCTGCACGCGAATACGATCGGCGACGGCACCTCCGAGTCCGACATCGTCGAAACGGAATGGACCTCGGAGACAGTCACGCGCACACGCATCGTGACTCAGAAGTCGGTGGCGCCGATCATGCGCTGGGTCGGCGGCGTGCGCGCGAAGTACCAGGATTTTCGTGCGGTGCTGCACGTGCATTTGCGCAGCAACGTGTGCATTTCCTATCCGCGTTTCAGGCCCGGCTACGATGTGCCGAATCTGCAACCGTTCGTGCCGGTGGGCCGCCATCGCTCGCGCTGCGACGTCACCTTCAATACGACGGCGGCGCCGATTCCGTTGCGCTATGTAATGCCGCGAATCGCGTTCGTGATCCAGCCGCAGGACAACTCGGTGATCCGGCCGCAGAACGAGCGCTATTTCGATCCGGACGAGCGTCTCGATCTGCATTCGCGTTTCGATGCACCGGGAACGCGCTACCGCTTCCTGATGGATCAACTGGTGCAACGGCAGGCGCGCGGCGACTTCTCCTACGGATCGGACGCGGAACCGGGACGCGATATCGGCGCGCTGCTTGGCATGGTGGATTGACAAGGCTTGGCGAACGCCGACGCGGAAGCAGGCGTGCCTGCGTGAGGTCCGCTCCCGCACCCCGCCCTAGCGCGCCCGGACGAAATCGCGGCAGAGTGCGAAGAATGGATGGGTCTGGTCCGCAAAGGCCTGCACCACGTCGAAATGGTCGCAGTCGTCGATGCGGTAATGCGGCATGAAACGCTGGGCTTTGCCGAATGCCGTTTCGTAGGCGCGAGCCTGCTGATGAAACGCTGGCGTTTCGGCGCCGCCCACGGCGATCAATTGCGGCGCATCGGTCGCGGGCGGATGCCGTAACGCACTCACGGCGCGCGCCTGCTCACGGTCGAGTTGCAAACCTTCGTTGATCGAGGTTTCGTACAGCGGCTCCAGGTCGAACAGCGCCGAGATCAGGATCGCGCCGCTGAGCATCTGCTTTGGCAAATCGTCGCGGAGCGTATCCCAATGCGTCGCCATCATCCGCGCGGCGAGATGGCCGCCCGCCGAATGGCCGCTGACAAACCAGCGCTCGCGCGAGTACCCGAGCTCGCCGGCATGACGCCACAGCCATGCCAGCGCCCTTTGCGAGTGCGCGACGATCTCGTCGACCGACACCGCCGGACACAACGTGTAGTTCACCAGCACGACCGATACACCTTCGGCCACGAACGGCTCGGCCACGAAGCTATAGACCGACTTGTCGCCGCGCTGCCAGAAGCCGCCGTGAAAGAAAATCAGCAGCGGCGCATCGGCGGACGCTGCGGGAAAATAGTCCAGACGATCCCGCGGCCCCGGACCGTACGCGACATCCAGTTGCGCGCCGGGCGAGTTCCTGAATGCGGCTGAACGTGTCAGCCATTCCTGCAGCAGGCTCGCCTCGAAATCGGGCCGCAGCAGACGCATGTTGTACTGCGCCTCGAGTTCGGCGGAAAGCGGAGTCGTCGTGGACGGTTTCATGGCGTGATCACAGCGGAGCGAACCCGAGCGCCTGACGGAAGCGATTCTTCACGAAGACACCATCGCGCGACGGCAAGGCACGCGGCAACTCGTCGGCTTCGACATGCACCTGCGCGAAGTTCAGTCCAGTGCGCGCGTTGATCCGCGCGGCCAACGCCTCGACGCCGTCGAGCGAGTGAATTTCGGCAGCCTGTTCGATGCCGCATGCCCGCGCCACCTGCGCGAGCTTTGTCCCAAGACTGCTATGGCTGCGCTGCATGCCCGTTTCGCCGAAGTGTCCGTTGTCGAGCACGACCACGGACAGATTGGGCGGCTGCTGTGCGCCGGCGGTTGCGAGGCTGCCGACGCCCATCAACTGTTCGCCGTCGCCGGTAATCGCCAGCACAGGGCGAGCGGGTTGCGCGAGCGCGAGGCCCAACGCGATGGAGGTCGAGCCGCCCATTGCGCCCCAGAGATAGAAGTAGCGGTCCGAGTCGCCGGAAGCAAACACGTCGTAAGTCGGCGAGCCGAGACCTGTCACCACCAGCGCGTTCGGGCACAGCGCGAGCAGGCGCGCGACGAAATCGCGGCGATCGATCGACGCGGAACAAGCGATGGAAGAGGAGGTGTTCATTTGCGTTCCCACTTTTTGCGTCCGATGAGGCGCTGCGACAGCAGCACGGCAACCTGCTGACCGCCTTCGAAGGCGGCGTCGAGTCCGGCGGACACCATGTCTTCGACTTCGTCAGGTGTCGAAGCACGCAGTACGGTGATCCCCATCAATTCGAGCGCCCCCTGGGTCGCCTGGCCCATTGGGCATTGCCACGGGTTGAACTCGGCGTATTCGCCGCGCATCGTCACCAGGGTAAGAAACGGGAAGCGACAGCTCTGCAGCAGCGAGAACATGTTCACGCAATTGCCAACGCCGCTGCTTTGCATCAGCAGCACCGCGCGCTGGCCGCCGAGCCATGCGCCGCTCGTGAGCGCGACGCCTTCCTCTTCGGTGGTCAGCACGATGTCGCGCATCTGCGGGTCCTGCTGGACACGGCGGATCACGTGCGCGTGGCCGGCATCCGGCACATAAGCGACCTGGCGCACGCCGCCACTCTTCAGAATGGAGAAAATGTTCTCCTGCCAGTTCGATACTGGCGACTCGGTTGTGCTCATGTCTCCTCGTGAGTCCGTGAATGTGTAGCGCTATGCTAGGGTGAGAGACGGGCGCAGCGCCAATAACAAAGGTTGCTGGTGATATCAGCTTTTGGCATGGACGAGCGCAGCGCCTCGCGCCTTCAGCGCATCACGAACGGATTGGCGCTGCCCGCGCCCGTGTTGATCCACACGCTCTTGGTTTGCAGGTACTCGTGGATCGCCTGGGCGCCGTTCTCGCGCCCCAGACCCGAGTCTTTATAGCCGCCGAACGGCGACATGAAACTGACCGCGCGATAGGCATTGACCCAGACCGTGCCGGCTTGCAGCCGCTCCGACACGCGAAACGCGCGGCCGATGTCCGACGTCCAGACTCCCGAGCCGAGTCCGAAGCGCACGTCGTTGGCAATGCGCAGCGCGTCGTGTTCGTCCCTGAAGCGAATGATCGAGAGCACCGGGCCGAACACCTCTTCCTGAGCGATGCGCATGCTGTTATCGACGTCGCCGAAAATAGTCGGCTCGACAAACCAGCCGCGTCCGCATTCGGGCCGCGTGCCGGCGCTGCCGCCGAGCAGGAGCGTGGCGCCTTCGGACTGTGCGGTATCGATGTAGCGCAGCACCTTGTCGTATTGGGGACGCGTGGTGATCGGGCCGACCTGTGTATCCGCCGACATCGGGTCGCCCATGCGCGCCGTGCGGGCGAGATTCAACAATCGCTCGACGAATGTGTCGTAGATCGAGTCCTGCAGCAGCAGCCGTGACCCGGCGATGCAGGTTTGCCCGGTCGCGGCGAAGATGCCGGCGACCGCGCCATTGACGGCGTCGTCGAGATTCGCATCGGCGAACACGATGTTCGGCGACTTGCCGCCCAGCTCCAGACTCACGTGCTTGAAGTGCCGCGCGGCGGTTTCGTTGATCGCGCGTCCGGTGCTGTCCGCGCCGGTGAAGGTGATTTTGCGTACCAGCGGATGTTCGACGAGCGCCGCGCCCACATCGCGCCCGAAACCGGTTACGACGTTGACCACCCCCGGCGGAAAGCCGGCCTCGGCGAACAGTCTGACGAACTCCAGCGCGGACGCCGAAGTGAATTCCGACGGTTTGATCACGACCGTGCAACCCGCGGCGAGCGCCGGCGCGATCTTCCACGCCGTGAGCAGCAACGGCGAGTTCCAGGGCGTAATCGCTGCGACTACGCCGAGCGGTTCATGGCGCGTGAAGTTGAAGAAGCCCTTTTTATCGAGCGGAATCACGCTGCCTTCGATCTTGTCCGCGAGACCGCCGAAATAATAGAACCACTGCGGGATGTAGTTCAGTTGCCCGGCCATTTCGGCGAGCAGCTTGCCGTTGTCGCGCACTTCGATGGCAGCAAGTTTTTGCGCGTCGCGTGCGATCAGGTCGCCCAGCCGGCGCAGCAGCTCACCGCGTTGCGTCGCGGTCAACTGCGGCCATGCGCCGCTCGTGAAGGCGCAGTGCGCGGCCTGAACGGCAAGATCGGCGTCGACGGCGGAGCCTTCGGCGATTTCCGCCCATGCGTCACCGGTGTACGGGTTGCGCGATTCGAACCAGCGTTGGCTTTGCGGCGGCGTATCCTGGCCGTCGATGTAATGCACATAGCGTTGCATGTCGATTCCTGTTTCGAAAGAGGGCGTGGCGGTGAGCCCGCTCAAGCGGCTTCGTCGACCACTGGATTGCTCAGCGTGCCGATGCCTTCGATGGTGATGTCGCAGACGTCACCGCCATTGAGCGGGCCGACGCCGGATGGCGTGCCGGTGAGGATCACGTCGCCGGGCAGCAGTGTGACCGCCTGACTCAGATAGGACACGATGAACGGCACGGAGAAGAGCAGGTCCGACGTGTTGCCGTCCTGGCGCTTTGTGCCGTTGACACTCGACTGCACGCGCAAATTACCGGCGTCGAGTCCCGTGGCGATGACGGGTCCGAGCGGGCAAAAGGTATCGAAGGCCTTGCCGACCAGCAAACAGCCGTAACCCATTTCGCGGTTCTGGATCACACGTTCGCTCACGTCGTTCGCACAGGTGTAGCCGAACACGTAGTCGAGCGCCTGGGCGATATCGATACGGCGGCCCTTTTTGCCGATCACGATGGCCAGTTCCGCCTCGTGATGAACCACCTGGGCCTCGCGTGGCCGGACAATGGCTTCATCCGGGCCGATTGCCGCCGTCGTCGGCATCATGAAGAATTGGGGAATTTCGGGTGTCTTCGCGTCGGCCTCGGCGATGTGACCGACGTAGTTCATGCCGACCGCGAACAGTCTGGGGGCGGCCAGCTGGCAGAGGATTTTCGCGTCGGCCAACGCATCCGTCGGGCCGACCGGCGTGATGCCATCGAAAGGCGAGCCGCTCAGGCGCTCCAGATGCTCGCCTTCGAGCACACCATAGTGAACGGCGTCGTGCAATTGATAGCGGGCGATTTTCATGGGGTGTCCTGAGGGTGTTCTACAGCTTGCCGAACTCGAGGAAAGCGTCATACGGATCGCGACCGCTGCGGATGGCCGTACGCATGCGTGAATCCGTGCTCATGGTCTTGACCGTTTCGGTGATGACGAACTCCGCGTGTTCGCGCTCGATCAGGAGCGTGCCGTCGCGATCGCCGAGAAGGTAATCGCCGGGCGACACGGTGACGCCGCCGATGACAACCGGCACATCGGTAGCTTCCAGACGCCAACTGCCGACGATGTCGATCGGGCTGGCATAGCGGGCGAAAACCGGGAAACCGATGACTTCGATTTCGTCCGCATCGCGTGAACCGCCGTCGATGTAATAACCGCGGATGCCGCGCTGCTTGAGGGCCTCGGCGGCGAGATCGCCCATCGCCGATCGCGCATGGTCATGCGGCTGGCACGCAACGACGTGGTCGCGCGGCGCGCCCGACAGAACCTTGGAGATGAAGAGTTCGAGCGATTCGCTGACCGAAATGGTCGGGTCGGTGCGGCCGGTGACGGTAAATACCGGTCCGGCCAGTTTCATATTGGGTGCGAGGCCCTTGATGTCGCGCGGCAGTTCGTGGACGGGCAGGCCGTGGATGCGGAGGACGTCAAAAAGGCCGGGCGTGCTGCAGGTGGCCAGTTGATCGGCGAGTGAGGTCATTGGAGTTCTCTTTGCCAAAGGGCGGATAACGCGGATGTGCGCGTACGGTGTGTTGTCTCCTGGCGGCGCATCCGCGGCTAAGGGATTCTAGGAGCCGCGTCGGCGGCATGTCGAATCACAAAAGTTGATGCTTCGATCAGTCCGGGGTATGGCTGGGCCCAATCCACCGCGCGCCTTCCCACTCGCCGCTGCAAGCGATCTCTCTCACGCAGTTCTGCAGCACGGTGGTGGCACATCTAACCGCTGTGGACGACCTTCTCGTCGTCGGGATTGCCAGATAAATCCGCCTTAAAAAGGCTTCTCCGTCGATCCGTGCCGCGCTGAACACCCCACGTTCGATCTCCTGCTGAACGGCAACGCGAGGCATCACCGTCGCGCCGTATCCCTGGGCGACTAGCGCTTTCTGCACACTCAAAGCATTGGTCTCGGCAGCAAAGGTGATTTCGACTCCGGCTACCGCGCAGGCATGTTCGACCAGGCTCCGCAGCCGATGCGGCGCACTGGGCAGAACCAGTGGTGCTTCTCCAAGTGCCGCAACGGAAACCGGATAATCGTCGCTCAGGCAAATCGACGCCAACCCAACAAGGCTCAGCGACTCTTCGACCAAAGGTTTGACATCCAAAGCTGGCGAAGCCGCCGGGTCGTACAGCAGCGCGGCGTCGATCTCGCCACTTTCGAGCCAGCGCTGCAAATGATCGGTATAGCCCACCGACAGCGACACTCGTATCTGCGGAAACGCCCGCTGCAAGGCGCCCACCAGCGGCGCGGTCAGCAACTCGCAACTACTGGGTAGCAGACCTAAACTCACCGCGCCGGACACGAGTCCAGGTGTCGGCCGGATCTCCTGCTGCGCCGACTCCAACTCACGCAGCGCTCGCCGCGCTCGATCGAGCAGGATATGGCCGGCTTCGGTCAACTGCATGCCGCGGCGATCGCGCTCGAATAACGGTGCGCCTACGTCGTCCTCGAGCAACTTCAATTGCCGCGACACCGCGGGTTGCACGATGTGCAGCAACTCGGCGGCGCGCGTCGCACTGCCTGTGTCGGCGATCGCGAGGAAAGTGCGGATCTGGCGGATATCCATGGCAAGTCCGGTAGTTCAAACACACGCTGCATGAAATCGACCACCACGCATGTCAGTGCGTAATACGGCGATCAGTTTTTGTCATTCGACAACGAATTGCACGCAATTCTAAGATGACTCCCTGCCAAAACACCATCGCGTTCAGCCGAGCGTTTACGCGAATGCTGCGCATATCGGAGACAAGTCACATGACAGTGAAGCCCAACCTCATCGGCGGGGAATGGCGCGAAGGATCGAGTTCGATCGAGAGCATCAATCCGTCGGATACACGCGAAAGCATCGGGCATTACGCGCTCGCGGATGCGACGCAAATGCGCGAGGCGGTCGCTGCGGCACGCGCAGCGCAACCTGCGTGGAGCGCCACGACGACCCAGGTGCGCAGCGATCTTTTGCTGAAAACGTCGATCGAACTCGCCGCCCGCAAAGAGGAAATCGGCGAACTGGTGTCGCGCGAAGCAGGCAAGACGCGCGCGGAAGGTATCGGCGAAGTGTTGCGCGCCAGTCAGATATTTCAGTTCTTCGCAGGCGAAGCCGTGCGCTATGGCGGCGAGAACCTGCCATCGGTGCGCCCCAACATTAACGTGCAGATCAGTCGCGAGCCGGTGGGTGTCGTTGCGTTGATCACGCCGTGGAATTTCCCCATTGCCATTGCCGCGTGGAAACTCGCACCGGCGCTCGCGTTCGGCAACACCGTTGTGCTCAAGCCTTCGGAAGAAACCCCCGGCGTCGCGTGGGAGCTGTTTCGCGTGCTGGAGCGCATTGGCTTGCCAGCCGGTGTCGCGAATCTGATCAACGGACGCGGTGCGGATGCCGGTGAGGCGCTCGTCGAAGGTGTCGACGCACTGAGTTTCACTGGCAGCGTGCGCACCGGCAGGCGTCTCGCGCAAAGCGCGATCGCCAACATGGTACGGGTCCAGCTGGAAATGGGCGGCAAGAATCCGCTCGTCGTTCTCGACGATGCGGACCTGGGTGTCGCCGTGGAATGTGCGCTGAATGGCTCGTTCTTTTCGGCAGGACAGCGTTGCACCGCATCGAGCCGCCTGATCGTGACCGATGCGATCCACGACCGTTTCGTCGACGCGCTGCGCAAACGCATGCGCTCGCTGAAGATCGGCCACGCATTGACGGCCGGTACGGACATTGGGCCGCTCATCAACCAGCGTCAACTGGACATGGTGCAAGGCTACATCCAGACCGGACGCGACGAAGGCGCGGAACTGGTCGAAGGCGGCCAGTTGTTGCAGCCCGGCACGCCCGGCTTCTTCATGCAGCCCGCGTTGATGACCGCCACGTCGAACAGCATGCGCATCAATCGCGAGGAAGTGTTCGGTCCGTTCGCGACGGTCATCCGCGCAGCCGATTACGACGAAGCGCTGGCGCTCGCCAACGACACCGAATATGGCCTCTCGGCGGGCATCTGCACGAGCTCGCACAAGCACGCGAGCCACTTCCGCCAGCACGTCAGAAGCGGCCTCGCGATGATCAACTTGCCGACTGCGGGCCTCGACTATCACGTGCCGTTCGGCGGCACCAAGGCATCGAGCTACGGTCAGCGCGAGCAGGGTACCTACGCGGTGGATTTCTACACGAACAGCAAAACGGCCTACGTCGGTTACTGAACCGGCCGGCCCTCTCTGATAACGATGGACGACAACAGGACCTGGATGATGGAAAAGATCGGATTTATCGGCCTCGGCCGCATGGGCAAGCCGATGGCGGCCAATCTGCGCAAGAAGGGCTTCGAGTTGGTCGTGATGGATTTGAATCGCGCGGCCGTGGCGGAACTGGTGGAGTTGGGTGCGCGCGCAGGCGAAAGCGTCGCGCAGATCGCGCGCGACTGTTCGATCGTCGTGACGATGCTGCCGAGCTCGGTGGAAGTGGAGCAGGTTGCGCTGGGCACCGACGGCATCTTCGCCAACGCCACGCGCGGCAGCGTGCTGCTCGATATGAGCACGATCGATCCGCTCGCCACTGACCGGCTGGAAGCGCGAGCACGCGAGCATGGTCTTTCGGTGGTTGACGCACCGGTGGGCCGTCTTGCCGAGCATGCGGACCGTGGGGAATCGCTCTTCATGGTGGGGGCGAGCGACGCAGATTTCGCCCGCGTCAAACCCTTGCTCGACGCGATGGGCACGACCGTCTATCACTGCGGCGCCGTCGGCACCGGTGGGCGTACCAAGCTCGTCAACAACTACGTCGCCGTCACGTTGTGTCAGATGAACGCAGAAGCGCTTGCGTTGTCGCAGCGCTTCGGCCTCGACATCACAAAGACGTTGCAGGTGCTCTACGGCACCTCGGCGAGCAACGGCCAGCTGCGAATGAACTTCCCGAACAAGGTGCTCGCGGGCGACACCACGCCGGGCTTCACGATCGACCTTGCGCACAAGGACATGGCGCTGGTGCTCGGCGCCGCGCACGCAGCGAAGGTCCCGATGCCCGTGGCGGCGGCCGTGTTCGAGTCGTTCAGTCTCGCGCGAGCCAGTGAGTATGGCCGCATCGACTTTTCCGGCATTGCCGACGCGATCTGCGATCTGGCGAAGATCGAACGGGCGCGTGTGCCGAAGGGCTGGACCGCTTCCTGAATATGAAGACATGGCTTGCAGACTCATGACGAAGACCGGGCGCGGGCAGGCATGAACGTGCCCGCTTCGCACCCCTAGGGGATTATCCGGATCAAAAACTCAAAATATGTACACAGATTGTAAAAGTGTTTATATTAACAATTCAACCCCACGAAGGGTAAGTCAAGGAGACAAGCATGTTGACTCAGACCAGTCCCACACTGGCGGACGGCACCAAGGTCGCTGATCTGGTGAACGTCGAAACGCGAGAGGTGCAGATGCGCACGCTCTCGGACCCCGAACTGTATGAACTGGAGATGGAGCGGATTTTTGGCAAGACATGGCTGCTGCTCGGCCATGAAAGCGAAATTCCGGATTCCGGCGACTTCATGGTCCGTGACATGGGGTCGGACTCGGTGCTGGTCACGCGCGACAAGACCGGCGAGATTCACGTCATGCTGAACGTGTGCTCGCACCGCGGCATGCGCGTCTCCACGCTGGACGCCGGCAATACGCAAATCCACACCTGCATTTACCACGGCTGGGCGTTTCGTCCGAACGGCCAGTTCCTCGGTGCGCCGGTCGAGAAAGAATGCATGCACGGCAAGATTCGCAGCAAAGACGAGCTCTCGCTGAAAAAGGCGCGGATGACGCTGTACGGCGGGCTGATCTTCGCGACATGGAATCTGAACGGCCCGTCGTTCGAGGAATTCCTCGGCGATGCGAAGTGGTATTACGACATGCTGTTCAAACGCAGCGACAAGGGCATCGAAGTGCTCGGGCCGCCGCAGCGCTTCATCGTGCGCGCCAACTGGAAGGCGGCGGGCGAACAGTCGTCGGGCGACGGTTATCACACGCTGACCTTGCACCGCTGGCTCGGCGAAGTGGGCGCGTATTCGAAAAAAGATGAAAAGGGCGGCGATCTGAGCCCGGAAATGTATGGCGTCGAAATCAGTTCGCCGCACGGCCACGCGCTGCGCTGCATCGATCTGGGTCGCAAGATTCGCCGTCTGACCGGTCTCGATCCGGATCAGTTGACGGTCGAACAGAAGCTCGACGTGCTGCCGCCCGCGGGAATGACCAAGGAAATGGTCAGCCAGCTCAAGCGCAATCTGAACGAAGGCCAATTGCAGGTGCAGACCTCGATGCCGCCTCAAGTGGGCGGCATGTTCCCGAACGTACTGTTCGGTTTCCTCTATATTCCGCAGGCCGACGGCTCGGTGATCGGCTCGATCACGCTGCACGCCTATATTCCGCGCGGACCGGACAAGCTCGAGTTCGTCAACTGGGTCTTCGCGGAAAAGGACTGTCCGCCCGAGGTGCGCGAACAGATGCTCAAGCAGACCATCCAGTTGTTCGGTACGTCGGGCATGGTCGAGCAGGATGACTCCGACACGTGGCCGCATATGACGCTCGCCGCCAAGGGCGCGCAGGGCAAGAAGCAGACGCTCAAATATCAGGCGATATACGAAACCGGCGCGCCGGCGGGGTGGCCTGGTCCGGGTATCGTCAACGAAGGCTTCACGAAGGACGACACACAATGGCACTGGTGGCTGCACTGGCGTGAACTGATGACCTCGGAAAGCTGAGCGCTACGCGTCAATCAAAGCCATTCAAGGAGACAGTGTGATGAGCGAAGTAAAAGAAGCCGTAGAGCAGGCCGCAGCGCAGCAACGCGCTCGCGTGCCGCTCGGTTCAGCTGTATATAACGCGGTGGTCGACTTCCTGTATGACGAGGCGGTCCTGCTCGACGAGATTCGCCTGGAAGAATGGGGCGCCACGCTGGCGACCGATCTCGTGTATGCGGCGCCGCTGCGGCAGACGCGCCCGTATGCACAGCATGAGTCATCGGTTATTCGCACGATGCAGCACTATCACGACAACTATCGCTCGATCATGGGGCGGATCATGCGCCTCACGGGCACCAAGAGCGCATGGGCCGAAGACCCGCCGTCGCGCACGCGGCGTCTTGTCACCAACGTGCTGGTGTACGAAGGCGATGCGGCCGGCGAATACGTGGTGCGCAGCAATCTGCTGGTGACGCGCAGCCGTTTCAACTTTGACGAGATGGATTTGATCAGCGGCGAGCGCCATGATGTGCTGCGTCGCAGCGGCGAAACGTTCAAGCTGGCGCGCCGCGAGATCATTCTCGATCAGGCTGTGCTTGGCACGCCGAATCTGGCGATCTTTCTATAGCCGTTACCGTTTCTCCAGGCTTCGCGAGCCAAGGAAGTTGCCCCCTGTTTTCGGGGGCTTTTTTATGGTCTGCGATTACTGGTGGCTCATTCGTCGAAGGCTAGCCACGCCTGGTCGGCCGCGCATAGGTCGGCGGGGCGCGTGGCGAAGTCCAAGGTCGAACCGACGATGCGAATCGCCTGTTCGGCTCGCACCGGCTGCTGTGCAAAACAGTTACCGTTGGGGCGCGCATGCACCTGAGCGTCGAGATTCATACCTCGCCCTTTGGCGATGCCCGTCGCGCGTCTGAGCACCAGAGCCGCTTCGGCTTCTTCGCTCGATAGCGTAGTCAACGCCCAGCGTGCCATACCGTGATACAGATCGATGCCCGCATACGGTGGCGGTCCCTGAATCATCGTGCCCAAAACATTCCATTCGAGTAACGGGACACCGTCACGCGCGAGCGTCGAATGGGTGTGATCGTTTACCCGCATCGGCACCTCGATGTCGTATTGACGTCGCAACGTACCGCGCGCCGCCGCGGCGATCGCCAGTCCGGAGAGTTCGAACAGATGGGTGCATTGCTCGCTGGCGTCCGCTATGCGCGTGACTTCGTGGGCCGTTTGCGTGAGCGCCATGCCGACCAGCGCCTGCAATCGCCCGGCGGCTTGCGCACACAGCGTATAGGGCCGGCGCGGCGATGCGGCCTCGATGGAGGTCACCTGTCCACGCGCGCTGGTTACTTCGACGCGGAAGTGATGAAAGTCGTCTTCGAGTGCGGCGCGCGTCACGCGCTGTGACGTCTCGGTGCGACTGCGGATGACGATGCGGCGCCTGAACATGAAGAGACCCTCGAAAACAGCGTAAAAACAGCAGCGATACCCGATTGCGGGCTGCAAAATACTGACACTTTTATTCTTAAAGTGTACGATATATTAAATTGTGTTCAACAAACAAGAGGCGTCGGCATGGCATTGCTTAAGGAGAGGGTGAGTCTCGTCACGGGTGCCGGCGGCGGCATTGGCCGCGGCGTCGCACGGGCATTCGCGCGCGAGGGCGCGGCCGTGGTGATTGCCGAGATCGACGAGAAAACCGGCTTGCAAGTCGAGCGCGAAATCAAGGAGATCGGCGGTCGTGCACTGTTCGTCAAGACCGACGTGACCAGCAAAGCTTCGATCGAAGCAGCCGTGCAGCGCACCGTAGCGCACTTCGGCAGCATCGACATTCTCGTCAACAATGCTTTTATTCCCACGCCCAACGTACTGTTCGAAGACAAGACCGACGAGATGTTGCAGCAAACCCTGACGTCGTCACTGTGGGCCACCTGGTGGGCCATGCGTGCGGTGATGCCGCATATGCGCGAGCACCATTGGGGCCGCATCGTCAACTTCTATTCGATCGACACCGAGACCGGCGCATGGCTGCATGCCGATTACAATACCGCCAAGTCGGGCATCGTCGGTTTGACGCGTAGCGCGGCTTCGGAGTGGGGGCGCTTCAATATCACCGTGAACGCGATCGCGCCGACGGCGATGGGCGCGACGTTCTTCAAGCTGGCCGAAGAGAATCCCGGCTTTGCCGAGCGTTCGGCCGCGGCGCGACCGCTCGGTCGCTGCGGCGATCCGGAAGAAGATATCGGACCGGCAGCAGTGTTTCTCTCGTCGGAGATGTCGCGCTTCATCACCGGCGAGACGCTGCATGTGGACGGTGGCCTGCATTTGCCGGGCTACAACTCGCGGCCGGCCAACGTGCCTGTGCGCGAATATTGAGTAATGGTCCGGGCACGCGGCTGAGTACGAAAGCGGGTCGTATATATAAAAAAAGGGGCCCCGCGGGCCCCTTTACTGCTAGTCATTGACGAAACTGAACACGGTCAGCGTTTGGCCACCTTGATGTCGGTCGCCTCGATGTCCCAGGTGGACGCCGTCTTGCCCTCATCGCGGAGCTGATATTTCAGAATGCGGCCTTGTGGGTTTTTCGGCAGCGTCTCGCGAAACTCGATGTAGCGCGGCAGGGCGTAATATGGAACGGCGTCGGTGGCCCAGTGGAACAGGGCTTCGGCGGTTAGCTCGGCACCCGGATTCAGAATGGCGGTGACTTTGACGTCGTCCTCGCCTTTGTCCGATGGCACGGCATGGACCGCGACCTCGGCGATATCGGGGTGGCGTGCAAAGGCCGATTCCATCTCGAAGCTGGAAATATTTTCGCCACGGCGGCGCAAATAGTCTTTTTTGCGGTCTACGAAATAGAAGAATCCATCGTCGTCGAACTTGCCTATATCTCCGGTATGGAACCACATGTTGCGCATCAGCTTCAGCGTCTCCTCAGGACGGCGCCAGTAGCCCATGAACATGATGTCCGGTCGCAGCGGACGGCAGATGATTTCGCCGGGCGTATTGGCCGGCAGCTCGCGGTCGAGATCGTCGACGATTCGCACGTCGAAGTCGGCTATGCGTTTGCCGGACGACCCGGGCGCTGCGTATTCGCCACCCGGCAGCGAGGTGATTACGCATGCTTCCGTGAGGCCGTAGCCGTTGCCACCCACCTGCCTGGCGCCGAAGCGCTCGCGCCAGACCTTCTTGTTTTCTTCAGTGAACGGATTGCCGCGCACCGTATGAATCTGGCCGAAGCAGCGCTTTGCCGCCTCGTGATCCGGCGCATTGGCGAGCAGGCCGCCCATGCCGCCGAGAATCGAAGCAATGGTCGCGCCGCTGCGCTCGACTTCGGGCCAGAAATTGGACACCGAGAAACGCGGAATGATCGCCACGCGCGCGCCGACCAGAATATTCGACAGGATGCCCACCGCCAGTGCGTTCATGTGAAACAGCGGCAGCGGCGTGATCGTCACGTCGTTGGCGCTCGCGGGGCCGGCGCGCAATTGCAGGCGCGCCAGATTACACATGAAGTTGTAGCTGATCATGCAGCCCTTGGACGGGCCGGTGGTGCCGGATGTATAGATCAGACTGGCGAGGTCCCACGGCTTCGGCTTGCGCTCGAAGGGCGTGTCGTCATGACCGCGATGGGCGTCGAGCGGCGCAAGCGGCAACGGTCCGCAGGTGGTGGCGGTGACGGCGGCGGCGCCCGCATCGGTGCTGCGATACAGCACCTGTCTCACTTCGGACAATTGCGCCGCCACGGCGGCGATCCGATCGAGATAGTCGGCTTCGCAGATCACGAGCGGCGCGCCGGCGTCGGCGATCTGATGGCGCAGGAATTCGCCGCGCAATGCCGTGTTGATCGGCACACTCACGGCGCAGAGTTTGTTGACCGCCAGCCACGAGATCACGGCGTCGACGTTGTTGTCGAGCATCGTGACGACGGTTTGTCCGGCCTGAACCCCGAGCGACGCCAGCGAGTGGGCGAGGCGCGTGGAAAGACGGTCGACGTCCGCGTAGGTGTAGAGCGCACCCGAAAAGTCGAGCAGAACCCGGTCCGGATGCGCCGCGACGGCGCGCTCGAGTGCGGCGATAACAGTGTCCTGTTCGCCGAGCGACCACGTCTCTGCTCTTCCCATACCAGCCATATCAACCTCTCCGAAAATGAACTGGGCGTGAACCGGGCGACCTGCCCACAAATTCTAACCCGAGAATTGAATTCTAGTGTTTGTATTCCTATCCTGATCTGCGGGGAAACCCGCACAATTTTCTAAAAACTATTCAACTTATGGCTAAACAGACCACTCCATCGAAAGCCGGCACGTCGAAGATCGCTGTCAAACAACCGGCGAAGAAACGCGCCGTCGCCGAGAAGCGCAGCAAGAGCGCGGCGCAGTCGGTGGCGTCTGCGCCAAAGGCACGCAAGAGCAGTGCGCCTGCCGTGCAAGCCGCGCCCGCTGTGCCTCCAGCGCCTGCGGCCGCACCCGCTGCAGCCGCAGCGGCCCCGCGCCGTCGGCGCAGCAATCGCCGCTCTGAGCAGACCATCGACAACATCTTTGCCGCGACGGAAAAGGTCGTGCTGGAGTCGGGTGCGGACCGTATTTCCATTCTTGAAGTGTGCGAAACGGCGGGCGTGTCGCGGGGCACGTTCTACCGTTATTTCGCCTCGCAGGACGAACTGCTCGAAGCTTTTTCGCGTCACAAAAGGGAGAACTTCCACAAGTCGCTGGCTGAACTGCTGGTGCGCTATCCGGATCCGGACGAGCGCTTCGACGTCGTCATCAACTACCTGCAGGACTACCTCGACGCGGGCAATTCCCGGCGCATGTTGCTGGTTGCACCGGAGTTCGCACTGCGCTTTTTCAAGCGCATCTTTCATGACGCCGTGGTGCGCTTTCAGGACTTGCTGTCGCCGGTGTTCGACGCATGGGACGAACGTCTGGGCGTCAAACTCGATCGCGAACTGATCTGCGACCTGCTGATCCGTTTTGTCATGAGCGAACACCTCGTGTCGAATGAATCCGAGCGGGGCGCGATGCAACGCCGTATCGGCCGTCTCATCGATTCGATCCGCTTCGGCGGCGTCACGAGGGCGCGCCGCTAAGCGTATGACGTTCACGCACGCCGCGGCTTCCAGCGGCCGCCTTGCCGCCGGCTTTCTCGCCGGGGCCGACGCGTCGCCACGCAGGAATGCCAGCGGCAACAGAGACGGACAGCAAACCGAAGGCAGGCATTGAGGAGCCCGCGTAAACATTAATTTGAACACATTTGCATTAAGTGACTAATATTGGCATGATGTCGAACAGTCTGATCTGCTTCGCGCATCTGGCTTTCGTGCGTCCGGGTGTCGGTGAACCGCAGACAGGTCTATCCCACATCGGCGCCGTCGAGCGCCAGGAGACATCATGCTCATCGACCTTCATGCCCACGCCCCGCATCCGGGCTACTACAACCAACATCCCCACTGGGGCCCGTTCTTCGAACAGCACGAGGACGGCGACGTCAAGCTGCGGGTGGGCGACTGGATCCTGACGCTCGGCTCACCGGAGCGCAAAGCAGCCGTACGGTCCGGCAAAGGGCTGAAGCTGGACGAGTACTTCGCGCGTTGGGCCAATCCGAACGTACGTCTAACCGGTATGGATGCCGCCGGCCAGAATGCCCAGGTGGTGTCGGTGCCGTCGCATTGCTACATGTACTGGGCGGAAGCGGACTTCTCGGTGCGCTACGCGAAGAAGGTCAACGACACGCTCGCCGAATACTGTTCCGCCGCGGCCGATCGTCTAATGTTCTGGGCGCATGCGCCGCTGAACGTGCCCGAAGAGGCTGCGAAGGAAATCCGCCGTGCGTGCGGTGAACTCGGTGCAAAAGGGCTCGTGGCGGGCGGCGCCAATTTCGGCGGCCTTGAATTCGATTCGCCGGAACTCGATCCGGTCTGGCAGGCGCTGTGCGATCTCGACTTGCCGATGTTCATCCACGGTTACAACCAGTCGGTTACGTGGGGCAAGAAGGCCAACGAGGACCGCTACGAGACCACGGCAATTGTCGGCATGCAGTACGACGAAACGCGCTGCTTCTGGAATCTGATCTGCGGCGGCGTATTCGACCGCTTCCCGGATCTCAAGGTGTACATCACGCACGGCGGCGGCTATGTGCCTTACCAACTTGGCCGTCTCGCGCAGTGCAATACCAATCTCGACTTCGCGCACAACAAGAAGCCGGTGCTCGAATATCTGAAGAACTTCTATTTCGACGTCGAGTTGCATGAGGTGCCGATGCGCCAGGCGCTGATCGACATCATCGGCGCGGACCGGATTCTGTACGGCAGCAACTTCGGCGGCAGCGATGCGGTGCGTCACGATCTGACCGACGGTCTGCGTTTGTCGGAAGAAGACCTGCAAAAAATCCGCTGGCAAAACGCCTGCAAGCTGCTGCATCTCGATCCGGCGAAGATCGGCGTGCCGGCGCCGAAGCAGGCGGTGAGCGCATGAAGCTCGCGCGCTGCACGGACGGTGGCGCGCCGTTCTGGGCCGTAGTGGATACGGAACGCGGCGAAGCGACCCCGATCGCCGGTTCATTCGCCGAATGGGCGCCTGCAGTCACCGCAAGACCGAAGGACGGCCTGGATGCGCTCAAGCTCGCAGGTGCGCCGCGCAAGCTGGGCGAGTTGCGCTTGTTGCCGCCGGTTGAACGCGGCAATCGCGTGGTCGTCGCCGGCGCCAACTATGCGAAGCACCTGAGTGCCGACTTTGGCATGAAGAGCCACAGTCAGCCGGTTGCGTTCCTGAAAGCCTATGGCGCGCTGATCGGCGCGCGCGATCCGATTCGCTATCCGCCGCTCACCAAAGAACTCGACCACGAAGTCGAACTGGTCGCGGTGATCGGCGCGCGGCATGTGAACCGCGCCGATCCGCTCGCCAGTGTGCTGGGTTACACGGTAGGCAACGACGTCAGCGCGCGCGATCTGCAACGCAGCGGGCCGCCGGGCGTCGGGATGGATCTGTTCGCCGCGAAGAGTCAGGATCGCTCGACGGGCCTCGGCCCCTGGATCATCACGCGCGACGAATTCGCGGCTGGCAGTCCGGCGTTGCGCATGACGCTGAAAGTGAACGGCGATACGCGTCAGGATGCATCGTCGGGAGAGATGACGTGGGACGTGGCCGCGCTGATACGCTTCGTTGACGAGCGCTCGAGCTTCGAAGCGGGGGATGTGCTGTTCACCGGCTCGCCAGAGGGTACGGGCCAGGGGACAGGCCGTTTCCTGAATCCCGGCGACGTGGTGGAAGCCTCGATCGAAGGCATCGGCATATTGCGCAACGTCGTATCGGCATACGAATCAGCATGAAGGGAGACAGCGGTATGACTTTGAAAAACAACAAGGTGGTAGTGGTCGGCGCGGGGTTGATGGGCACCGGCATCGCGCATGCGTTCGCGAGTTCGGGGTTCAGCACGGCACTCGTCGACACGGACGAAAATGCGTTGGAACGGGCCCGGAAGGGCATCAGCAAGATTCTCGACGAAGGCGTGCGCCTCGGCAAATTTCAGGTCACCGCGGCCGATGCCGCCAAGGCGCGGCTCGCTATCAAGACCGATGTCGCCGCTGCTGCGGACGGTGCACATCTGCTGATCGAAACCGTGTCGGAGAAACTCGCGGTCAAGCAGGCAGTGGTCGCGCATGCGGCAGAGGTCATGGCCGACGGCGCGCTCTATGCGACCAACACCTCGGCGCTCAGCGTGACCGAGATTGCCACGGCGGTGGCGCATCCCGAACGCGTGATCGGCATGCATTTCTTCAACCCCGTGCACAAAATGAAGCTGGTCGAACTGGTGCGCGGCCTTGCCACCAGCGACGAAACCGTGGCGCTTACGCGCGAGTATTCGGACGCGATCGGCAAGACGTCGATCATCGTCAACGAATCCCCCGGTTTGACGACGAGCCGCATGTCGGCGCTCGCCGGCAATGAGGCCATGTGGATGTTGCAGGAGGGCGCGGCCAGCGCGGAGGATATCGATACTGCGCTGCGCCTCGGCTTCAATCATCCGATGGGGCCACTCGAATTGGGTGACCTCACCGGCTGGGATACGCGCCTGTCGGTGTTGAGGTATCTCCATCAGACGCTCGGCGACAAGTTCCGCCCGTGTCCTCTGATCATCAAGATGGTGGCTGCTGGGCGCCTGGGGCGCAAGACCGGTCACGGCGTGTATCGCTACGAAGACGGTCAGCGGGTCCCCGGCTCGGGTCTGAAAGGGAGTTCGCTATGAGCGGCGATGTCGTGATCGTCGGTGCGGCGCGCACGCCGATCGGCAAGTTTCGCGGTTCGCTTGCCGGCGTGCGCGCCGATCATCTTGGTGCGCATGTGATCGACGAACTGGTCAAACGCGTGGGGCTCGCACCCGATGTCGTCAACGACGTGATCTTCGGTTGCGTCACGCAGATCGGTGAGCAGTCGGCCAATATCGCGCGCACGTCTTTGCTTGGCGCGGGATGGCCCGACAGCATTCCGGGTCTCACGATCGACCGCAAATGCGGCTCGGGGGAAGAGGCGGTGCACGTTGCCGCCGGGCTGGTTGCATTCGGCGCGGCGGACGTGGTGGTGGCCGGTGGCGCGGAGAACATGAGCCGCGTGCCGATGGGCAGCAATCGCGACCTGCACGGCGATGCGTTCGGCTGGATGGCGAGCGAAAGGTACGAGTTGACGAGCCAGGGCGAGGCAGCCGAGCGGCTGTGTGACAAGTGGCAGCTTACGCGCGACGAGCTCGATGCGTTCGCGGTGGAAAGTCATCGTCGTGCGGCCGCCGCGGCAGCGGAAGGCTGGTTTGCGCGCGAAATCGTGCCGGTGCCGGTGCAGCGTCTGCGCGAGAATTCGAGCGAGGGCGAGGCGCCGCTATTTTTCGCGGACGAAACGATCCGTCCCGGTACCCACGCCGAGAAACTCGCGACGCTGAAAGCGAGTTTTCGGAGCGTTGGGCGGTTGACTGCCGGCAATTCGTCGCAGATCTCGGATGGCGCGTCGGCCCTGCTGCTGATGTCCGCCGGCAAAGCGAAGGCACTCGGCGTGAAGGCACGGGCGCGCGTGCGGGCGGTCGCCACCGTCGGCGCCGATCCGACGCTGATGCTCACCGGTCCCATTGCCGCGACGCGTGAAGTACTGGCGAAGGCGGGTCTCGGCATCGACGATATCGATCTGTTCGAAGTCAACGAGGCGTTTGCGTGCGTGCCGCTCGTGTGGATGAAAGAACTCGGTGTGCCGCATTCGAAGCTGAATGTGAACGGCGGGGCGATCGCGCTCGGCCACCCGCTGGGTGCAAGCGGGGCGCGCATCATGACCTCGATACTGCATGAACTGGAGCGGCGCGGCGCGCGCTATGGCTTGCAGGCGATCTGCTGCGCGGGTGGTCTCGGGACGGCGACAATTATCGAGCGGCTGGACTGAGCACGAACACCGCGTGGAAAGCACCGGAAAGGAAACGGCGCGCTATCTACAGCGCGCCGCTTTTTCATGCGGCCGAACCAGGCGACGGGAATCAGCTGCTGAAGTCAGTCAGCCGCGCACTTACTTCGCGAGTTCTGTATCGATCGCCGCCACGAGGCGCGGATCGTCCGCTGCCACATCCGGAGCAAAACGCGCAACCACTTCGCCTTCACGGTTCAGCAGAAACTTCTCGAAATTCCACAGCACTTCGACCGGATCGCCCGATTCGACGCCATAGCCTCTCAGGCGCTCGCGGAACCGACCGTCGCCGATCGCCGAAGGTTGCGCGCCCGTCAGTGCTGCATACAGCGGATGCTTGTCTTCGCCTGTTACCGAAATCTTCGAGAAGAGCGGGAAGTGCACGTCGTAGCTGGTCGAGCAGAACGCTTTGATTTCATCGTCTGAGCCTGGTTCCTGGCCCTTGAAGTTGTTGGCCGGAAAACCCAGCACTTCGAGACCGGCTGCACGCTTGTCCTGATAGAGGCTTTCCAGCCCTGTGTATTGGGGTGTCAACCCGCATTTCGACGCTACATTGACGACCAGCAGCACTTTGCCGCGATACTGCGCGAGGTTGCTGGGTGCGCCGTCGATAGTCTTAACAGGAATGTCGTAAATCGATGTGGTCATTGCGAGTCCTCGGGTTGCGGACAGATGAAAATCCTCTGACTTGCACTGTACGCGATTATGTTCGACCGCGCCCGGCGTGCTCTCCCGGCAACCGTCGGCTTACTGCTACTGCTTGATGAAGTAGCGCACGAACAGCTGGCCAGCCGCGAAGCGAAACAGCTCGACAGTCTCGATCACGCGGTCCGTGCCAATGACCACATTGCGCACGTAGCAGGCGGCCTCGTTGCCATTGATGATTTTCGCAACCGGTTCGGCGCGGATATTCGCGCGCTGGTTCTCCCACATGTGATCGAGGATGGGCCAGCCGTCTTGCGGTGGCCGTCCGACGTATTCGATCGTGAGCCCCTCTGGCGCGACGTGCCGGTAAGCGCCGAAGAATGCTGCCTTGTCGCCGGCGTTCCAGTGCTCGGTCTGATCGTGAAGGAAGGCCGCGATGGATTCAGAAGTTTCGTGAGTGGACATGGTTGCTTCGTCTGAAAATGGAACGCACCGTCGTGCGTCAAAGATCCGCGCCGCGCACGTTGCGCGCGGTGCCGTTGCGTCGATCGGATTCGCCCCAGCCAAGCCAGCGATCCGGCTCGCGCGTATCGCCGACGCGGCGCCAGCGGCCTTCCTGCTGCGCCGTAATCGGAAAGCCGCCGACGAAGTCGATCATCTCGCCTTTCGGACAGGGCAGATATTCCCACTCTTCATGCCCATCGAGCACGATGCGCGCGCTGTCCACAAAGTAGCTGCCGTCCTTGTGTTTGACGCTGCCTTCGATATCGGTGGTGGTGCGAATCTCGCCTTTGTGATTCTGGAAGATCGCGTAACCGAGATTGTCGTGACCGACCATGAAGGAGCCGGCGTCCCACGTGCCGTCCTTATAGACGGTCGCGAATGACCACCAGATCACATGCATCTTGTTGTTGACGACCAGATCCTTCTTGAAGTGGATCGCGCCGCCTTCGGCCATATAGGCCTGGTCGAAACACATCAAACCTTTGACCTGACGGCCGTCGCAGGTACCGGCGATGTCGTAGATCTGCGAAACGTAGAACGTACCCCAGTCGGAACCCGGGAGATACCACTGCATGCCCTGGCCTAATAGCGGCCCGCTCAGATCGAACAGACCGTCTTCTTTCCAGCTCAGACGTTCGCCCGATGCAGTCAGTCGCCACGCCGCGCCGGGTTCGCCTTCAAGGCTCGACCAGCAGGCCGTATCGCCTTCGAGCCAGCGCCGCGGAAATAGCGTCATCGCACGTGGCTCGATGCGCGACTTGTCGATGCGTAAATGCTTGCCGTCCACCTGCGTGGAAAGGTAGACGAACTTTGTCGGATTCGGCGTGCTGCCCGGTTCGTTGACGGCGCGGACGAACGCATAGATTTCGCCGTTGTCGTCGCGCACGCAGCCGAATGGCATGCCCTTGGTCAGTTGCAGTCCGTAAAAGCCGCGCAGGTCGTGCATCGCGCGGCCACTCACTTTGTGTGGCGCCACAAGGGTCTGAAACGTGAAATTGCCGCGTTCGGGAAGAGTGTCGAAGTGCATCATGGTTTTTTCGAGGGAATTCGTGCGGTAAGGATGCGCGAGATGCAAGTGCGCCGATAAAAAACGCGCTGTCAGCCCCAGAATCAGTCCCAGATGACCGGCACGGACTTCGCGCCACGCAACTGTGCGCCGGCAATTTTCGGTGCCGGTTTGCTGGGGTCGAGCCGCACGTTCGGAAACAGATCGAGAATCGCATTGACCGCGCACTGCAATTCCACCTTGGCGACAAACTGGCCGATGCACATATGCGTGCCGAAACCGAAGCCGAAGGAGGGCCGTGGCTTACGGTCGATATTGAAGGTGTCCGGGTCGTCGAACGCGTCTTCGTCGCGATTCGCGGAGATCACCATGCACTGCACAAACTCGCCTTTCGTTACCTTCACGCCGCCGATCTCGACGTCGCGTGCGGCTTGGCGCACCTTGAAGGTCGCGACCGGTTCGAATCGCACGGCTTCGTCGATCAGACGCGGAATCAGCGTGCGATCTTTGCGTACCCGCTCGACCAGTTCAGGACGCTCGAGCAACAGCGTCATGATCGAGCTGAACGTGCGTGTGGTGGTCTCGCCGGCTGCGGGCAGCAGCGAGCGCACGAAGGTGGTTACCTCGTGGTCGTCGAGCATGTGGCCTTCGTACTCCGCGCGCATAAGGCGACTGATCAGGTCGTCGCCGTTGGCGCCTTCGGCGCGGCGTTGCACCACGACCTCTTTCACCGCGTCGTAAAGATGTTTGACGGCGGAGGCCGCGAGCGGTCCATAAATCTTGATCTTCTCCGGGTCGATCTGATTGCCCGCCACCATCGAAAGCGCCCACGTGGCGTATTGATTGAAACGGGCTGTGTCGTCGGTCGGGAATCCCATCAGCGCATACATCTCGCGAATCGGGAAGTACAGGCCGAAGTCCATCAGTTCGGCCTGCTTTTTCGGCACCAGAGGTTCGAGAAAGTCCTGGCGAATCACACGGTCGAGTTCAGGCCGCCAGCGATTCACCGTTTCCGGCATGAATACAGACTGCAACAGGCCGCGCGCGCGACGGTGAGCGTCGCCGTCCATCGCCAGCACGATCAGCCCGTCGAAAAACGCGCCAAGGCCCTCGGCGATGAAGCCGTTGGTGAAGGTGGTGGCATCCCGCATCACGGCCAGCACGTCCTGATACTTGAAAAGCGTCACCGCGCATTGCGCCGCTTTGGCGCCCGCGTTGGTCGGCACGCCGAGCCTAGTGGCGACGAAATCGCCCTGCATCACGGGCTGCGTATGGCGCATCTCGCGGCACAGCGCCTGCAAATCGAGGTCGGGGCCGCGGAACGTGTCGGAGACGGCGTGGTAGGCCGCCTCCAGATCGAGCGTGAGGCCTTCTTGCGTGGGTGCGTTCATGTGTCTCCTCATGGGTCTCGTTTGGCCCGGCTGCACGATCGGACCTTGTGATGTGAGCGGAGGCGGTATCCGTCTTGCTGTGCAGCTTAGCGAGCAACGGCTGTACTGTCCTCTGGGTTCGTTTGACGCGCTGTCAAACTCGGCGGGATAGGGGTTCGTCGCTATAGGCGTTTCCCCCGGAAACGTCTTATATAGACATCTTGTGCATAAATGTTCAGTCTTAGGGTGCCATGTCGTACGCTCAAGCGGTGAACCCGAACGTCTCCGATCTCTACACGGTCGCCGGCAGCGGCAGGCTGGTGCGGCGCGAACGGATGGCGCCCCCGCATCTGTCAGTGGATGCCCATCTGACCACGCCATCGCTCGAAGTGAACGTGCGCACGTTTACGCTCGACGACTCGCTGGATGCCGTCTTTCGCCCGTCAATGGGCTATCTGGATCTATCACTCGATCCGCGCGAGCACGGCGCATACGGCGCCTTTCGCGGCGACGCTGGGCAGACGGCGTTTGGCCCGCTCGGTGAGAGCGTGCTGGTGCCGGGCGGTCAAACCTTCCATGTGCGTTGTGGAGCGATGCGACGGCGCGTGGTCTGCTGCATGTTCGAGGCCGAGCGCTTCGATCAGTTGCGCGACTGGCAATGGGACTCGGCCCACCTGGAACAGTGCCGCGACTTGCGGGTGGCCGAAGTGCGCGCCGCGATGCTGCAACTGGCCGGCGAGGCGCACAGCCCGGGGTTTGCCAGCGCGGCGCTGGCAGAGAGCTTAATGATGTCGATGCTCGTGCATATCACGCGGCATGTTCGCGGTGTCGATGAACGGGCGAACGAAAGCGAGGGGAGCAAGCTCGCGCCGTGGCAGCTGCGGTTGATCCGCGAGCGGGTCGAGGGCGCGTATGGGGCGTCGCCGGGTGTGATGGAGCTGGCACAGGCCTGCCATATCAGCGCGCGACACCTCTCGCGCACTTTCAGGAACAGCACTGGCATGACGCTCAGCGCGTTTATCGCCGACGCGCGCATCCGCCAGGCCAAAGGACGCCTGGCCCATGCCGACGTGCTGATCAAAACGGTCGCCTACGAATGCGGCTTTGCCAGCGCGGCGGCATTCGGCGCGGCGTTTCGCAAGGTGACCGGGCGTACGCCGCGCGCCTACCGGCTCGAAATGTTGGGCTTGCAAACGGCTCCGGAACGCGACATGTCCGTTCCACGATAGTTTGACCGCGTGGCGCGACAACTAGCGGTTCTGTTCGGCGGCTCGTTTTCATAGCATTCAGACACGCACCGCGAATCAGTCTGTGAGCGGTCCGAATAGTCCAACAGCCCGAACGGAGACACCATGTCCACGCTGTACAAGCAGCTCCTTGCCGATCCCGCCGCGCTCGTCACCGCGTGCTACGACGACGCCTTCCGTTTCACCCAGCAGCAGATCCACGACATACAACTGAGCGGCGCGCGCCTGCGGTTCGGCGAAATGCGCACGAAGATTCCGGTGCTGGAGCGTCTCGCCGCGGAACAGGGTGTCGACACGATCGAGAGCATCGATGACGTCGCCCCTTTGCTGTTCGCACATACGGTGTACAAGTCATATCCGCTTTCGTATCTCGAACGCGGGCAGTTCGACAAGCTCACGCGCTGGCTTAACGGTTTGACCACTGAAGACCTGAGCCACGTCGACGCATCCGGCATCAAGCTGATCGACGACTGGATCGATCTGCTCGACGCGCAAACGAATCTGCGCGTGTTCCACACGTCAGGTACCACGGGGAAGCTGTCTTTTCTGCCGCGTACCGATCGCGAGTGGCGTCAGAACATCACGCTGTCGGCAAGCCGCATTCGCGACTGGCGCGCTCCAGGCAGCGGCCCGGATCTGATTGCAAACCCGCGTCCATTGATCGCGCCGACTTATCGCAAGGGCGCGAGCGCGGCCGCGCGCGGGAGCGGCTATCAGGTCGAGATGTACGCGGGCGGCGAGCACAACGCATTGTTCATGTATCCCGACGCGCGGTTTTCCGCGGATGTCGCCTCGCTATCGGGCCGTCTCGCTGCGGCCGAGGCGCAAGGCGAACTCGGCTCGCTGCACATCTCCGAGGCCTTGCTGGCCAAACGCGAGGAACTGGTGCGGGTGGAGCGCGAACGTCCGGAGCAGTTGCGCAAGTTCTTTGCGGAAGCGATCAACCGCTTCGCCGGGCGCGACGTCTACATGGGCGCGGTCTGGACGATCCTGTACGACACTGCTGCCGAAGGTCTTGCACGGGGAGCGCGCCAGGTGTTCGGCACCGGCAGCGTGCTGCATACGGGCGGCGGCAAGAAAGGCAAGAACATGCCGGATAACTGGCGCGAGCAACTCGTCGAGTTCCTCGGCTTCGACAACTTTTATGAGTTTTACGGCTGCAGCGAACAGATGGGTTTCTGCATGCGCTGCGAGGAAGGTCACTACCATGTACCGCCCACCACCATCGCGTTTCTGCTCGATCCGGCAACCGGCAAACCGCTGCCTCGCAAAGATGGTTTGACGGGCCGCTTCGCTTCGCTCGATCTCTTGCCTGGCACCTACTGGGCTGGCCTCGTAACCGGCGACGAAATCACGCTGCACGGTTACGAGAAACCCTGCAAGTGCGGCCGTAGCGGCCCCTATCTGCTGGCCGCGATTCGCCGCTACAGCGAGAAGGAGGGCGGCGACGACAAAGTGATTTGCGCCGGTGCACCGGCGGCGCACGATGAAGCGCTCAACTTCCTGACCGAACTTTCCGAGTAAGCCGATCATGACCACTTCCTATAACGTGCCGTTGATCATTCGCGGCAAGCTCATTGAAGGCGACGAGCTGACATTCGGCGGCCGTCGCGGCGGCGTATCGTTCACGACCCCGGATCTGAGCCGTCATGTCGACGAACTCACCCTGCGCGCGCCATCACAGATGGCGGACCTGTACACACTGAGTCTCGAGCAGATCGTCGACTATCTGGTCGAACTCGGCCAGCACCTCAATTTCGCCGACAACCGTCACTTGCAGCAGGCCTTCGAGCTGTCGTGCGCCACCTCGGGTCTGTCGGAAAGTATTTTGCGGTTTCACTACACGCGCACGCCACGCCTCTTTCAACGCGAGGAGTTGTACAACATCGTTGCGCGTTCAGTCGGCGCCGAATACCTGGAGGGCTGGGTCGAGCAGCCGGGCAGTCTGCCGGGCGTCACCGCGCGCACGCGCGCATTCGGCGCGCGCTGCGTCCACGTGATCGCGGGCAACGCGCCGGTGGTCGCGGTGCTGACGCTGATTCGCAATGCGCTTACGCGGTCCGATGCGATCATCAAGGCGCCCTCGAACGATCCACTGACGTCGATAGCGCTGGCCCGCACGATGATCGACATGGCGCCAGACCATCCGTTGACGAAACATCTAAGCGTCGCCTACTGGAAAGGCGGCAATGAAGCGGTGGAGCGGCATATCTACGATCCCCGCAAAGTCGAGAAGCTGATCGCCTGGGGCGGCTTCGATTCGGTCAGGCACATCACGCGTTATCTGCAGCCGGGGCTGGATCTGATCACGCTCGATCCAAAACTGAGCGGCACGATCATCGGCCGCGAAGCCTTCGCCGATGAGCCGACGCTGGCCAGCGTGGCGAGGCGCCTCGCGCTCGACATCGGTGCACAGAACCAGGAAGCCTGCGTCAGTGCGCGCGTGGTCTACGTGCAGTCGGGCACCGATGAAGCCGGCCTCGAGCGGTGCGCGAAGCTCGCCGAACTCACGTTTGCAGCCCTGCAGGCATTACCCGAAAACCTCTCCACGCCGCACAAGGCTTTCGATCCACTGCTGAAAGAAGAACTCGACGGCATCCGCATGATCGAGGACGACTATAAGGTTTTCGGCGGCAGAAGCAATGAGGGCGCGTTGATCGTGTCGCGCGACGGCGCGCCGGTCAGCTTTTCGCGCATCCTTGGTTGCCGGGTGGGGAATCTGGTGCCGATCGACGAGATCGACACCACCGTGCGCTCGGTCAACGCGTATACGCAGACTATCGGCATTTTTCCTGAAGCGCTCAAACACACGTTGCGCGACCGGCTTGCGTATCAGGGCGCGCAGCGACTGGTGTCGCTCGGCGCGGCGGCCACCTTGCAGCACAACCTCGACCGCCAGGACGCGATCGAGCCGATTCGCCGCACCGTGAAATGGGTTACTGAAGAGACAGCCGACCCTGTGCTGGTGGAATCGCTAGCGGGCGAAGCGCGCTCGCGCAATCAACTTTAACGAGGGATGAAGCGTATGAATTCGATCGAAGGCAAGGTGATCATGATTACCGGCGCGAGCAGCGGCATCGGCGAAGCGACGGCCAAACGGCTAGCCCGGCAGGGTGCAAAACTCGTGCTGGCCGCGCGGCGCGCTGATCGCCTGAGGCATTTGGCCGAGCAACTCGGCGGCGACGCCAACGTGTTATGGGGCCCTGCCGATGTCACGCAATCAGCCGATCTGCAACAACTCGCACAGAAGGCGCGCGAACGCTTTGGCCGCGTCGACGTGCTGGTCAACAATGCCGGCATCATGCCAGTGTCGATGATCGCGCAAGGCTGCGTCGACGACTGGAACCGCATGATCGACGTGAACATCAAGGGTGTGCTGTATGGCATTCACGCGGTGCTCGGCGGCATGCTCGAACAGGGCGCCGGACACGTGATCAATATTTCGTCGGTAGCGGGATTGACCGTGGGGCCAGGCGGTGCGGTCTATTCGGCGACCAAATTCGCGGTGCGTGCGATCAGCGAAGGCTTGCGTCAGGAATGCGCGGGCAAGGTGCGCGTCACTTCGATTTGCCCGGGGCTGGTGGCGAGCGAACTCACCGACAGCATCACCGTGCCGGCGTTCCGGGAGCGTGCGCAAAAACTGTTCGAGGGCGCGATGTCGCCAGACGTGATCGCCGACGCGATCGTCTATGCGATTGGACAACCCGAGCAGGTTGCGGTCAACGAGATCGTCGTGCGGCCCCTCGCCCAAAGCTTCTGAACGTGAGGGCGCCGCGTGTGAGAACGAAGCGCTTTTTATGCGCGATCGGCACTACAATGCATCAGCCGAACGCCGCTGTGGGCTGCGCCTGGAAAGGCGCTTTCAACCATATAGGCGGCGTTTCGTTTCCTTTTTGCATCGTGTACAGCCTATCCATGCCTTCGACGCTCAACGAAACCGCTGCGCCTTCCACTTCCACGGCGCTCACTTCGCCCTCGCGCAAGCGGGCCACGCTCAGCCGTCTACTGAAAGAGGCGCGCCGAGCGTTCTCGGAGAAAGGCCTCGCGGGCGCCCGTGTGGACGATATCGCACGGGCGGCCGGGGTGACCAAGCAGCTCGTTTATCACTATTTCAGCAGCAAGGAACAGTTGTTCGCCAGCGTGCTCGACGAGTCCGCGCAGGACGTGCTGGCCGATCTGCTGGCGCTCGAACTCGACCACCTGCCCCCGGTGGAAGCGCTGCGGGTATTTCTGCAACACGCAATCGATCAATACCGGCTTGATCCCACACTCGGTTCATTGGCACAGGAAAGTCTGCGCTTTCACGAGCACAACACGCATGGTGTCGAACGCAATCGCTTTGTCGATCTGGCGCCCGCGCTGGTTGAGCAGATGGAGCGCATCTTGCAACGCGGTGCGGCGAGCGGCGAATTCCGTGACGGCGTGGATGCGCGCATGTTCTACGCCGCGTGCGCGCTGCTCACTACCGGCGGCTTCACCAATCATTACACCGTGTCCGCAGTCGCCGGTTTCGATACAACGTCTGCTGCGGGCGCGACAGCATGGCGCGAATTCTCGGTGGACTTCGTGCTCTCCACCGTGCTTGCCCACGGCCGGCCACCATTGAAGCGGCCGGCCATGACGGCGTTAGCAGACGCCCCACGCGGCGAGAATGGCCATCACGAAGCCTGATTGCGTCGTGCCGCGCCGCTCGGCCTTGCCGAGATAGCGCTGCACGCGTTGCGCGGCGATGCGGCCCGGCATGCCATTCACGCCGCCACCCGGATGAATGCCGGCGCCGCCGAAGTACAAGCCGCGCACGGGCAACGCCGCGCCGCCCAGCCCATAAGCGGGTCGGAACTTGTTCGAGCGCATCGTGCTGGTGTCGATGTGCACCACGCAACCGTTGACCGTGTTCAGCCGCTGCGTGAAGTCCGGGGCCGCCTCCATGCGCCGCGCGATCTCGAACTCTTTCAGGCCGTCCACGTACTCGCTCGCCTGGTCGATCACCTGCTGCGTGACGCGCTCGCGAATCGCGTCCCAGCCCTCGCGCGGCTGGGTCGGCATGGCGGGAGGGTACAGATAGACTGTGTCCTGCCCGGCCGGGGCTTGTGACGGATCGACTGCACTCGGCGCCGCGATCGTCAGATAGGGCAACGTCGGCACTTCGCCACGCGCCGAAGCGCGGAAGTTTTCCAGCACGGCCTCCGTGGTGCCGATCAGCAAACAGGTTTTGCGCAGATCGAGACCGTCGTCGCGTTTTGCCTCGAACCGCTTGAGCGAAATCTGGCCGCGCAGGGCCATGTCGACCTTCAGCGGCGACGCGCCATGCGCATTGGCTGGTGCATGCGCGATGCGCGTCAACAGGCGCTTTTCGACCCGGCCGGGCGTAACCAGATCCAGCGCGACCTTGGGATGACAGCTCGCGATGACAGCATGCGCATAGAACGTTCGGCCGTCGGCGAGACGCACCCCACGCGCTGCGTGGTCGTCCGCGATGATCTCAGCGACGTTTGCCGATGTCATCACTTCACCGCCTAGTTCCCGCAGCCGAGCGGCCATCGCGTTGGACAAGGTCTGCATGCCGCCCACCACGCGGCCCACGCCGAAACGGTGCAAAAAGCCGAGCAACGCGTAGTAGATGCCGCTGCCGTCAGCCGTGATCGGACCAGCAAGGCCGGTCAGGCAGCACATCGCGGAGATCGTGACCGGATGCTCGAAATGCTCCTGCGCGGCCTGAAAGGCGGACCCCGTAAGGAGCGCCATCAATTCGGGCTTCAGTTTGCGATTGCGCAGCGCCGCCTTGAAAGCCTCAAATTTCGCGCCCAGATTTTTATCGGCAGGGTCGACGCGCATCATCGGAACTGCCATGTCGATGAAGGCGAACACGACCTTGATGAAGGAGAGAAACGCGTCGGCGTCTTTCGGGCTATAACGGCGAATCTCGGCAGCGGTCTTCTCCGGATCGCGCCAGAACACCAGCGAGGTGCCGTCCGGATGCAAATACACGTAGCCCGGCGTCAGTTCGATCTGGCGAAAACCGTGCCGCTCCAGCTGCAATTCGGCAGGTACGCGTGGATGCACGCGCATGGACATCATGTCGAGCGCACACGGGTGAACCATGTGCTGCGGCGCGCCTTCCAGCAGATAGCCGGATGAAGCCATGCCGCCCACCTTGTCGAGCGCTTCGAGCACCAGCACCTTCTTGCCTGCCTCGGCGAGATAGCAGCCCGCGGATAGCCCGTTGTGGCCGCCGCCGACGATCAACGCGTCGTAAGTTACTTCTGTTGCCATGTGTCTCCGTCCTTTTGTTGTCAGGGTGCATGGGCGTTTGCGTCGATCGCGGCGCGCGCCTTTTGTCTTGCCTCCATGTCTTAAGTGGATCACAATCTGCAAAACTGTTCAATATAATGCGTTGACCAGCGGTCAAACGGTTATCAGACCGAGCCCTAAGGTCGCGCGCCTAATATCAACGATGGAGACAGGCATGAGCACACCCGCCGCAGCAACTTCGCTCGAGAGCGCCTTCGCCGGCGTCGCGGACAACTACAAAGGCAGCGACGTCGACCTGCACGCAATCTATCGCGAGATGCGCCGCAATTCTCCAGTGATCGCGGAAGACTTCATGGCCCGCCTGGGCGTGCCGAACATCGCCGGCCTCGACGCGAACCGGCCCACATTTACGTTGTTCAAGTACAAGGACGTGATGTCGGTGTTGCGCGACGCCACAAATTTCACCAGCGGCTTCATCGCCGAAGGGCTCGGCGCATTCTTCGACGGCCTGATCCTGACCGGACTGGACGGTGAAGCGCATCGCCGCGCTCGCTCGCTATTGCAACCCGTGTTCATGCCCGACGTGGTGAACCGCTGGCGCGAGACGAAAATGGCGCCGATTGTACGCAACGAATATATCGAGCCGATGGTGCCGAAGCGCCGCGCCGATCTGATGGATTTCGGCCTGCATTTTCCAATCCGTTTGATCTATTCGCTGATCGGTTTTCCCGATAACCGTCCCGAGCAGATCGAGCAATACGCGGCTTGGGCGCTGGCGATTCTGGCTGGTCCGCAAGTCGACGCGGAAAAAGCCGCTCTGGCTCGCAAAGCTGCAATGGAAGCCGCCCAGGCGCTCTACGACGCGGTGAAGATCGAAGTAACCGAAGTGCGCAAGAACGGCGCGCAAGGCGACGACCTGATCTCCAGGCTGATTCGGGCCGAGTACGAGGGCGGTCATCTCGACGATCACGAAGTCGCGACTTTCGTGCGTTCATTGCTGCCGGCGGCGGGTGAGACCACCACGCGCACTTTCGGCTCGCTGATGGTGGCGTTGCTGGAGCGGCCCGAACTATTCGAACGGGTGCGCGCGGATCGTAGCCTCGTGCCGAAAGCGATCGACGAAGCCGTGCGTTTCGAACCGGTGGCGACATTCAAGGTACGCCAGGCCGCGCAGGACACCGAGATCGGCGGCTTCAGCATCCCGAAGGGCGCGATGGTGCAATGTATCGTGTCGTCGGCGAATCGCGATGAGGAGGTGTTCGAGAACAGCGAGCGCTTCGATATCGACCGCAAGCTCAAACCCTCGTTCGGATTCGGATTCGGTCCGCACATGTGCATTGGGCAATTTATCGCGAAGGTGGAACTTGCGGTGGCGGTGAATACCATCCTCGACTTGCTGCCGAACCTGCGGCTCGATCCCGAGATGCCGAAACCAAAGATCGTTGGCGCACAATTGCGCGGCCCGCACGCAGTGCATGTGGTCTGGGATTGAGGCGCAAAAACAGGCGGTAGATTGAAGAAGGCGACCCGCGGGTCGCCTTCTTCAATGTCGCCAGGTTATCCGCTCAGATCTGTGAAGCGGGCAGGTGCACGACGAGACCATCGAGTTCGGCGCTCATGGTCAGCATGCACGACAGGCGGCTATTCGCGCGGCGCGGCTCGGCGGTGCTGTCGAGCATCGCGTCTTCCATATCGTCAATCGGCGGCAATCTGTCTTGCCACGCTTGTTCGACAAACACGTGACAGGTGCAGCACTGGCATGCACCGCCGCAGTCGCCGCTGATTCCGGCGATGTTCCGCTGAAGCGCGTTTTGCATCACCGTCGAGCCAACGGCAGCGTCGACGTCGGTGCGCGTGCCGTCGTGCGTGATGTATGAGAGTGTGGGCATGGTTGTCTCCTGATAGCGTTGGTAAAATGCCGGTTTTCGAATCGCGCGGATTGGCGTGCAGCTTGAACGGCAGTCCTACAGCGACCGGCTGATGATTTCCTTCATGATTTCAGAGGTGCCGCCGTAGATGCGCGCCACGCGTGCATCGACCCACGCCCGGCCTATCTTGTACTCGCTCATATAGCCGTAGCCGCCATACAGTTGCAGCAGTTCGTCGAGCAGCTTGCCTTGCAATTCCGAGCCGACCAGCTTGCACATCGCGCCGACTTCGGCGGTCAGGTCGCCGCGCATCGCCTTGCCCAGACATTCGTCGACGAACGCGCGCAGCATGGTGGCTTGCGCCTTCACTTCGGCCAGCTTGAAACGTGTGTTCTGAAAGTCGAACAGCGGCTTGCCGAACACGCGCCGGTCGCGGGTGTACTGGATGGTCTCCTCGAGCAACGCATCGACCGAGGCCGCCGCGCGAATCCCGATGATAGTGCGCTCCCACGCGAGCTGATGCGTCAGATAGCTGAAGCCCTGGTTCTCTTCACCAAGCCGGTTGCCGACCGGCACGCGCACGTTATCGAAAAATAGCTCGGAGGTGTCCTGTCCTTTCAACCCGATCTTCTCCAGCAGTTTCCCTTTGGTAAAACCTTCGGTGTCTTCTTCGACGCAGATCAGCGTCAGATCGCGCGATTGTGGGTCGAGTTTGGTGGCGGTGACCATCAGGCCGGCGTTGCCGCCGTTGGTGATGAACGTCTTCTGCCCGTTGATCACGTACTGATCGCCTTCGCGCCGCGCGCCGGTGCGCATCGAACGCAGATCGCTGCCGATGCCCGGCTCGCTCATCGCGATCACGCCGATCAGTTCACCGCTCGCCATGCGCGGCAGCCAGCGCTGCTTTTGCTCCTCGCTGCCATACGCGACGAGATAGGGCGCGACGATCTCCGAGTGCGTCGTAAAGCCGACCGCTGTTGCATTGACTCGCGCCAGTTCCTCTATCATCACCGCGGAATGGCCGAAGTCGCCGCCGCTGCCGCCATACTCCTCGGGCACGGTCGAACACAGCAGACCGATTTCGCCGGCTTTGCGCCAGAGTGATTTCGGTACGATGCCGGCCTGTTCCCACGTGTGCAGATTCGGCACGATCTCGGTTTCGATAAAGCGCCGGGCCTGCTCGCGAAATAGTTCGTGGTCTTCCCTGAAAACGGTCCGCATGGTCATGTCCTGCGAGGTTGTTGCTGTGCGTTTGGGTGGAGTGGGGCACGTCTGGTGCGCGTGACTTTGTCTTGCTGTGGTCGATCATCTGTCCACGTAGCGCGGCGGTCGCTTGTCGAGAAATGCGTTGACCGCTTCCAGGTGGTCTTCGGTGTGATGCGCGAGCGCCTGATAGGCGGCGGACAACTCCAGCAACGAATCGAGCCGCATATGCTGGCCTTCGCGCAGCAGCCGTTTGGTCAACCGCAGTGCATGCGACGGGTTGGCGGCGATGCGTCGTGCCATTGCCTGTGAATGCGCGAGCAGATCGTCAGCGGCGACGACCTCGGCCACCAGCCCCCATTCGAGCGCTTTCGCCGCATCGATCGTGTCGCCGGTGAACGACATCACGCTCGCGCGCTGCATGCCGATCACGCGCGGCAGCAGCCATGCGCCGCCGTCTCCCGGTACGATGCCGACTTTCACGAAACTCTCGGCGAAGAGCGCCTTGTCCGATGCGATGCGGATGTCGCACATGCACGCGAGATCCAGCCCTGCCCCGATTGCCGGGCCGTTGATGGCGGCGATCACCGGCACGTCGAGCTCGTACAGCGCGAGCGGGATGCGTTGGATTGTATTGCGGTAACTGTCGCGCACCTCATGCGGCGAACCGGCGAAGATGCCGCCGCGCTCGCGCATGTCTTTCACGTTGCCGCCAGCGCAAAACGCGCTGCCGGCGCCGGTCAATACGAGCGCTTTGATCGAGCGATCGCGGCGCACCTGCTGGCACAGATCGACCAGCTCATCCATTTGCGCGGGTTCAGACAGTGCATTGCGCGTCTCGGGACGGTTCAACCGCACGGTGAGCACCAAGCCATCGCGTTCGACACTCAAAAAAGCTGCGCTCATGCCGCGACTCCTTGCAGCGGGACTGCCGCTGCAGTTCGATCGAGCGGCGCGAGGCGCCCCGCGGTCAACGCCGGCCACAATCCCGCCGAGCCGGCCGCGCATACCGCGGCGCCCAGCCGTTGCGCCCACAAGGTCGCGTTGCCGAATTCGCTGCGCCACGACCACAGCCGCCGTGTCGAGTGGTGCAGCGCATGTTCATGGGTGAAACCGATCGCGCCGTGCACGGTGTGCGCCGCGGCCGCCGCGAAGCTTGCCGCCTCCGCGCTGCACACCCTGGCTGCGGCGATCGGCAGCTCGGCGAAGCCGCCGGCGCCGTCCAGCGATGCGCTGAACGCGCACTCTGCGGCCACCGCTGCGGCGGCCGCATGCTCGGAAAGCACGGCGATCTGCTGTTGCAGCGCCTGAAACGCGCCGATCGGCTTGCCGAACTGCACGCGTTCGGTGGCATAGAGAATCGTCATGTCGAGCACCGCCTGTAGTGCGCCCGCGATCTGCCCGCTGCGCAGCATGGCTGCGCCCAGTCGCAGTGCGTCGGCCTGCAGATCGGCGGGCAAGGGCACGCAGCTCACGCAAGCGGCACGCTCGAAACGCAGATCGTCGCGAGGTTCGCCCGCGGTGTTCAGGCGCAATTTCGCGTGTGCATCGGCCGTGTCGAGCAGCACCAGCGTCGGTTCTTTGCCCGCCGTGATAGCGACCACGTGGCCGACGTGACGGCCCCAAGGCACGTCTAACAGAGTGCCGCTCACGCGGCCCTGCTGCAGCGCCACCGAGCCGCCACCCGCAATACCGAGCGGCGCGTTGATCGCTTCGAGCCCGCATTCGCCGAGTAGCGCATTGGCCAGTAGCGTTTCGACAAGCGGCAAGGGCAGGTTGTGACGGCCCGCCGCGCGCACCACGACGAACAGATCGGCCCAGTTTGCGCCGGCGCCTCCCTGCGCTTCAGAAGCGGCCGCCACGGCAAAGCCGGACTCTTCGATGGCGCTCCATACAGCCGCCGGCCACGCGCCAGCTTCGCTTTCGCGCAGGACTTCGGGAGTGACAGTGTCACCGAGCAGGCGCTCGATGGTGGATTCGAAAATTTCTCTCATGGCGATTACCGCAGTCCAAGTCCGCGCGCGATGATGCCGCGCAGGATTTCGCGCGTGCCGCCGCGCAGGGAAAAGGAGGGTGCCATCTGCATCAGATAGGCGAGTACTTGTGCGTGGTCGCTGCCGCCGCCGGTGCTGGGCAGCGTATCGAGCAACAGTTGCGCGACTTCGGGAATCTCCTGCTCGAAGGTCGTGCCGAGATCCTTCACGCACGACGCGGCCCACGCTGGGTTGCGTCCGGCCGCAAGTTCTGCTGTGACCGAGAGCGACATCTGCCGCAACGTGAAGAGCCGGGCCGTGAGCCGGCCAATCTCGCGCGCCTGCAAGGCATCGGGTCGGCAGCCGATCGCATCGATCAGCGTATGCAGCAACGCGATGCTGCTTAGAAAGCGCTCGGGGCCGCTGCGCTCGAAGGCGAGTTCGGCGGTGACCTGCTCCCAGCCCTGGCCTTCGGTGCCGACCAGCGCGTCGGCGCTCAGCTGCACGTCGTCGAAGAACACTTCGTTGAAATGCTCGCCGCCGGCGAGATCGCGGATTGGGCGGATCGTGACACCCGGCGCCTTCAGATCGATGATGAATTGCGACATGCCCTCGTGTTGCGCGCTGGATTTGTCGCCCGTGCGCACGAGCGCGATCATGTAGTGCGAGTAATGCGCGTTGGTGGTCCACAGCTTGTGACCATTGAGCACCCAACCGTCACCTTGGCGTTCCGCGCGAGTGCGGATCGACGCGAGATCCGAACCGGAATTCGGCTCGCTCATGCCGATGCAAAAATAGCTTTCGCCGCGGCAGATCGCCGGCAGATAGCGTTCGCGCTGCGCTTCGGTCCCGTAGCGCAGAAGCAGCGGACCGCTCTGGCGATCGGCGATCCAGTGCGCGGATACGGGTGCACCCGCCGCGAGCAATTCTTCAATCACGACATAGCGTGCAAACGGGCCAGCCTCGCTGCCGCCATAACGTTTGGGCAGCGCCATGCCGAGCCAGCCGCGCCGGCCGAGTTCGCGGCTGAAGGCGGGATCGGCGCCCATCCACGATTCGGCACGCTTGAGCGGGGGGCGAGTCTTCAAGGCATCGGCCAGGAACGCGCGCACCTGCTCGCGCAACGGCTCGGCGTCGGTGGGAATGCTGTGATAGCGAAAAGCGTTAGCGGACATAGTTCGGATGGGACGCAAGGGAGCGGGCACCGGAGCGCGCCGATCATGGCCGAGGATATCGAGCGCATTACGCGGGCCACGCCGGACGCATAGGTCGCTTGAACCACGAAGCCGATCCATGCAGCGCGGCCCGGTCTGTGTTGCGGACGCCGCGGCCAGGTACAGCCGCGGCATGCGTGGACCGCCTTACAGCGCGGCCTGGGCGTCGGCCGCGGCGAACATCCGGTTGATGTCACCGGACGTCACCGGCTTGTTGGGATCGCGTACCGGCGCGGCGCCACCCATGCCGAGCGCGGGCTCGATGCTCACGTGCCTGGCCTTGGCGCGCAACGCGCCGACCGTGCAGTTTTCGCGGCCGAGCAGCGGGAACGGGTCGTACGAGAACTCGCGCATCGCATTCAGGTGGGTGATCTTGTTGATCACTTCATCGGACACGTTTTGCGCTTGCGCCTGTTCCCAGAACACGTCGGCGGAATTCGGCCACGTGCAGTCGGAGTGCGGGTAGTCGCATTCCCAGGTGACTTTGTCGAGGTTGATCGAATCGAGGTTCTTCAGGCCGAACTGATCTTCAATGAAGCAGGTGATGATGTGCTCGTTGAAGATATCGCTCGGCATCTTGCCGTCGAAGTTCGACATGGTCCATGCATGGTGGTGACGGTGCGTGAAGTCCGCACGTTCCAGCAGGTACGGAATCCAGCCGATACCGCCTTCCGAGAGCGCCATCCGCAGCGTGGGATATTTCTTCCACATCGGCCCCCAGATCCAGTCCGCCGCCGAATTCGCGATGGAGATCGGCATGGAGGTGATCCACGCGTCAATCGGTGATTCGTCGGAAGCGTGATCGGCCTTCGCGCCGGTGCCGATATGGCAGCAGATCACGACGTTGTTGTCCGCACAGGCTTTGTAGACCGGATCCCAGTGATCGTTATGGATCGACGGGTAGCCGTGCAGCGAGGGGTTGTCCGAGAGCGACAGGGCATGCACACCTTGCATGGCCATCCGTTCGATCTCGGCTGCGGCGGCTTGCGGGTCCCACCAGGGCGTGATCATCAACGGGATAAAGCGTCCCGCCGCGGCGTTGCACCAATCGTGCAGATGCCAGTCGTTGTATGCCTGGATCGCTGCAAGTGAAACGCCGCGATCGGCATAGGTCTGAAAGCGCTGCCCGGCGAAGCCAGGAAAAGTTGGGAAGCAGAGCGAACCGAGCACGCCGTTGGCGTTCATATCATCAACTCGCGCCTTGATGTCCCAGGTACCGCGGCGCATATGCTCGTAGCCGAGCGGCTCCATGCCGTACTCTTCTTTCGGCCGGCCTACGACGGAATTGAGGCCCATGTAGCCCGTGGCCTTTTCCTCGAATTCCCAAACATCGCGGCCACTGCGTTGCACGACTTTCGGTTCGCGGCCCTTGTATTTGGCGGGCATGTGACGTGCGAAAGCGTTAGGCGGCTCGATCGCGTGATCGTCTACGCTGACGAGAATGAGGTCTTCCAGTTTCATCGGGGGTCCCCGTAGTGAAGAGGCTCACCTTCGAGTCGGCGAGCCGGGTTTGGAGCGAGTTCGTATTGAGATAGTAGATAACAAGTTAAACACAATCAACGATAATGTTCATATATACGCCTCTGGCGCGGCGTTTTTAGGGTTTACAGGGAGAAGGAATGCGGATTTTTGCCCACGGCGGGACCCGTCCGCAGGTTCGGGGAGTTGGGCTTCGTTTGGTATGCGGGCGGGGGGATGCCGTTATGAGGCGGAGGCGGTGCAGGAAGGGGACTCGAACCCCTACAGTGCGAACGCGGTTTAATACTTCGAAGGAAGGGCCGATGCGTCAGGAAAGACGCGGCGACACGCAGGCGAGCCATCGCGCCGAATGAAAGGCAACGCGCAAACGCCAATGTTTCGGGCGCGCGGCCGCCGCGCCCGAAAGAGAAGAACCACTCAGAACAGTACCGACTCCAGCCGGTGAGCCAGATCGCGAACGGCCTCGCCGAGCGCATCTACCTGGGTCTCCCCTCGGTCGCCTCGAATCATGACCGTAGAGACAGTAAACGCGATGTTATCGCTCTTGTCGCAGACCGCAGCCGCAATCGCCATCACACCGGTAGCAAAGTACCCATCATCGCTGGCCCACCCACGCCGCCGCGCGCGATTCACTTCGCGCACGTAGGTCTCGAGCGAAATCGGCCGCGCCCAACGCAGCTGTTCGAATTCTTCCCGCAACTGTTCATCGGTGAGCCCGAGGCGGGCAGCGAACAGACGTCCGCTGGCGCCCATCAAAATCGGCAGCCGCTGTCCGGCCGGCATGTCGATGTGCAAATCAGTCGGACTCGACTCGGAACTCACCAGAACGATCCGGTCCGCCCCGAGCCGGCGCCACAAGGTCACGGTGACGCCGAACTCGGCGGCGAGATCCTGCATCAGCGGCGCAGCCAGTTGCAGCCGTTGCCCTTGCGTGACCAGTTGCTCCACCAGTCGCGCTAACCCGAGGCCTGCCGAATAGGTCTTCGACAGGGCATTGAAATCGACCACGTCTTCAGCAACGAGTGTGCGCAAGATGTTGAAGCAGGTGCTCGGATTGATTGACAGATGCCGCGCGATATCAGCGGCTCGCTCGGGCGCACCTGTCTGCGTGAGATAACGCAGGATACGGATTGCATTCGCAACGGGCTTCACCGTTACCGCGCTCGTCGGGCCATGGTTTTTCGGCGCTCCCTCAGCGGAGCGGCGCGCCACGCTCGCGCGGGGTCCTACCGATTCGCTTGCAACAGTGTTGTTCTTCGTCGTCATGGGTGGCGGTCTCTTGGTTGCCGTCCGGGCACTGCCACGTGCCGTTCAATTTCTATCCTCGCCCGTAAGAAACGCGGCGCCAAAGGGTGTTCACGGTGTTCTGGAATCGCTCCGGGATCGTTCTACCGGCAGTGATTATATTCTGAAGCCAGAATAGTCCCGGCGCAAAGCCTTTGTTCATAGTGGCTTACCCGATCAAAGATGCACGGTCGACGATGCTTCCGCGCGTGAGGAGACAGCTCCGCGAAGACCTGCGGCCAGGGTCAACCCGAACCATAAAATAAACACATTTGATTAATCTGTGCATATAATTTCCAGCCAACGGCCATGTATGGCCACGCGCCCAAAAGGAGGAGACATGAATTCGGAAATCAAGGCATCAGTGATGTTGCGCGTAAGCGCGGATCGAAGCCGCTGCTGCGGTTATGGCCTGTGCGCGCAACTGTGCCCGCAGGTCTACAAACTCGACGAGGACGGCCTTGTCTATCTGGAGGCGGAGACGATTCCCGCCGAATTCGAAGCAGATGCGCGCGAAGGCGCGGCCGCTTGTCCCGCTGAAGCGTTGAGCGTCGAAGCGATTACCGTCTGAGCCAACGGGAGAACCGACCACATGGGACGGCTCGCAGGAAAGGTAGCGCTGATCAGCGGCACCGGCGGCGGCCAGGGCAGGGCGGCCGCAATACGTTTCGCGCGTGAAGGCGCAAAGGTGTTCGGTTGTGATCTGAACGCGGCGGCGCAGCAGGAGACCATCGCGTTGCTGCGCGCCGAGGGTCTCGAGATGGAGGGGCCTGGCAGCGTCGATCTGGGTGATCCGCAAGGCGCCCAGGCGTGGATCGAAGACGCGGTCGCCACTTATGGTCGCATCGATATTCTGTACAACAACGCATCGGCGGCACGCTTCGGTCCGGTCAGCGAGATGTCGGTGGACGACTGGCGTTACACGCTGCGCAATGAACTGGACATTGTGTTCTATCCAACGCGCTTTGCCTGGCGCCATCTCGCGGCGCAAGGCGGCGTGATCGTCAATATCTCGTCGGTGGCGGCATGGAGTGCGTCGGCGGCGACCGGCATCGGCGCACATTCGGCAGCGAAGGCCGGCGTGATTGCCCTGACGCGGCAACTCGCGGTGGAAGGCGTCAAGCATCGGATTCGCGCGGTGAGCATCAGCCCAGGCGTGGTCGTCACGCCCGGCACCAAGCCGTTCCTCGATAACCCGGCCACGCGTTCCATGCTGCTCGCCGGCATTCCAATGGAACGCGCGGCAGAAGCGGAAGAAATCGTCGCCGCGGCGCTGTTCGTGGCGTCGGACGAAGCTTCATATATCACCGGCACCGACATCGTCGTGGACGGCGGCATGCTCGCGCTGTAACAGCGCCGTGCATGCCTGACAGATCACCCTATCAGGAGACGTCGTGGATATTATCGGCATCGGCTACCTCGGTTTCGAGACGGCCAACATGGATGAGTGGCGCACTTACGGCCCCGAAGTGCTGGGTTGGCAAATCGGCGCATCGCCAGACGCGGATCGCGATTCGCTGTACTTCCGCATGGACGACCGTCGTCACCGTTTCGCATTTCATCCCGGCAAGGTCGACCGGCTTGCGTATATCGGCTGGGAAGCTCGCGGCAAACTCGAATTTCAGGCGGCTGTCGAGCGGCTGCGCGAAGCAGGCGTCGAAGTGACTCAAGGCGACGCGGAACGGCGCGGCGTGCGGGACGTGGTGCGTTTTCGCGATCCGGTCGGCTATCAGCATGAACTGTTCTACTCGCAGAAATGGATGCCGCGCTCGTTCATCCCGGGGCGCCCGCATGGCGGCTTCAATGCCGGTGCGCGAGGCCTCGGCCATCTCGTGGTAATCACGCCGGAGTTCCCGCCGGAACTCGAGCACTTCCTGACCGTGGTGATGGGCTTTCACTACTACGGCGCGGGAGCAGGCAAGGGCAAAACCGCGTTCTATCGCTCGAAGCTGAACACCAGCACGAGCCACGATATTGCGTACGGCCTCGGGCCGAACAAGATGGGCATCCAGCACATCGGTCTCTTCGTGAACAATCTTCGTGACGTGGGCGAGACCTACGACATCGTCAGGCAACGCAAGCTGCCGATGATGATGACCCTCGGCCAGCACACGCAAGACCCGCACGTATCGTTCTATCATTTCTCGCCGGGAGGCTTCGCGTTCGAGATCATCACTGAACTCGAGCCATGGCACGGCGACGGTTTCGAACTGAATCCGGAGAAACTGAGCACATGGGGTCACGAACTGGTCGGTCCGATTCTCGGGCCGAGCGTGCGAGCGCCCGAAGAAGTGATGGATGCCGAGGGCCTTGCGATTCTTGCCGCCAAACGTCAGCAGGCTTAGCCCATGAAGCTCGCGAGAGTCCTTGACGCGGCGGGCGAGAGTTTCTGGGCTCAGGTCGACGAAAGCGCGCGCGAAGTGCAACGCATTCGCGCGCCGTTCGAAGTGTGGGCGCCGGCGCTCGCGGATCAGGGTGAGGCAGCCCTTGAACTCGATGCGCGCCGTTTGCCGCTGGCCGGCTTGCAGTTATGTCCGCCGGTGAATCCCGGGGCACGCGTGTTCGGCGTCGGTCTGAACTATCTATCGCATCTGGTGCGGCTCGGCCGCAAACAGGCGCCGCCGCATACGCTCGCTTATATCAAGCCGGCCTCGGCGCTCGTGCCGCCGGACGGTGAGATTCAATATCCCGCCGTTACGAATCAACTCGACTACGAAGTCGAGCTGGTGGCAGTCGTCGGGCGTGCGTTCGGCGACGAACCGCAGGCGAGCGCCTGTCTGCTCGGCTACACGGTCGGCAACGACATCAGCGCGCGCGATGCCGGCAAGCGGCTCGGCTCGCTCGATCTGTTCACACAGAAAGCCCTCGACAGCACCGCGCCGATCGGCCCCTGGATCACCACGCTGGACGAATTCGGCGGCCCTGGTCAGCCGTGCGTGACGCTCAGCTTGCGCATTAACGGCGAGGAGCGTCAGCACGACACGACCGACCAGATGATTTTCCCGGTCGACGAATTGCTGAACTACGTGGATGCACGTATTGCTTTACGGCCGGGTGACCTGGTCTTCACCGGCTCGACATGCGGCGTAGGACTCGAAGATGGCCGCTTCCTGCAACCGGGGGATGTGATTGAAGCGCAGATCGAGCGCATCGGTGTGCTGCGCAACCGTATCGGAGCGAAGCGGGTGCTCTCACCGATGCGCGCGATCGGCAGGTTGGGGCGTGGTGAATAAGCCGACAGAATTGACATACGCACTGCGCGCATCGTAATCACGCGGCGGCCGGCACTCAAGCTCAGCCGCCGTTTTCATTTACCGACGCTGCGCAACGTGCAAAGCGGCAAGCGTCCGCGCGTACGGCTTCACGCCCGAGCCGATCAGCCACAAGCCGAATAGCGCGGCGGGCGCCGCCGTACAAGCCACGGCATAGCGCAACGCGCCATCGCGATGAAATAGGTGATCGGTGACGAGCGCGACTGCGGTCGGCCCAAGACCGATGCCCAGCAATCCGGCCAGCAGCAGATACAAAGCGATGGCCTGGCCGCGCATCCGGTTGGGCACCACCGCCTGAATCGCCGCAGGTGCGGCCGACTGCGCAATGCCGAGGCCGAACACGCTGACGAACAATAGCGCGAACGCGAGGCGAGCGTTTGGCATCAGCGGCCATAGCACGCACGGCAGCGCGAACACCACCGAGCCGAGCAGCGCGACGCGAAAGCGTGCGGCCGTCACGCCGCGCGCCCTCCACGCATCGCTGAGAAAACCGCACAGCAGCGTGCCGCCCGCGCCTGCAATTGCAATGATCAGGCCGAGCACCGGCCCGGAACGCGAAGGCGGCATACCGAAGCTGCGCTCGAACAACGCGGGTGCCCAGGCAAGCGCTCCATAGCCGATGATCGACAGCAAGGCCGGATAGGTCAGGACGCGGGCAAACGTGGCGGCATGCAGGCGCAGATAGCGCACGAAATCGCCGACGGAAGCGGTCTCGCCGGCCTCGATGCCGCTGCCTGTCACCGTCAGTTCCTGGCGGGTAGGTTCGCGCACCGTCACCAGCAATAGCAACGCGAGCGGCACGGCCGGCAGCGCGGCCGCGACAAACGCGAGGCGCCACGCCGGCACGGTGCCGAAGCCGGCAATCGGCAGACCGTCCGGCGGAATCGCCGCCAGCAGCCAGCCGCCAAGCAGCAATGACGCGCCCGAGCCGATCGCAATCGAGACGTAATAGACCGCGATCGCCCGGCCACGCTGCGCCGGCACAAAGTAGTCGGCGATCAACGAATAGGCGGCCGGCGCCAGTACTGCTTCGCCGATCCCGACCCCGACCCGCGCGAGCAGCAGGTGCCTGTAGCTCTGGCCGAACGCGAACAGCGCGGTGGCCGCGCCCCAGAACAGTAGCGCCGCGAAGATCAGATTGCGGCGGTTGCCGCGATCCGCGAGGCGGCCGAGCGGCAAACCGGTCAGCGTGTAAAAGATCGCGAACGCGTAGCCTTGCAGCAGACTGAACGCCGTATCCGAGATGCCGAATTCTTTGCGCAAAGGACGCACCAGCAGCGCGGGCAGCTGACGGTCGAGTTGAGACAGCAAGGTGGCCGCGAAGAGCACGGCGATGACGTACCACGCGTAACGGGCCGGTGGATAACTGGACGCTGTGCCTGCGCAGGCAGCAGGCGAGACGGACGAGGCTTGCTGCGTCCGTGGCGTGAGAGCGGTGGGCAAAGCGGAACTCCCGAGGCAGATGGACAACCGCCCGCGCGAGGCGGGCGGTGTCATACGTCATGGAATGCAGTATGCAGAAAATACGCTGCGTTAGCGTGATGGTTTTCCCGCCCGCTTACTGGTCGACCACTGCCTCTCCGCGCGCTTTCACCATCTCGTAGAAATCGCGTTTGAGCGTTGGGTAGTACGCGATCTGGCCGCCCATGCCACCGGCAATATCGATCGATGCCGCGCTGATGAAACTCGCGTAATCGCTCGACAGGAACAGCGCCATGCCCGCGACGTCTTCCGGCTTGCCAAAGCGGCCGATCGGCACGACCTTCAGCACCATCTTGTCGAATTCCTCGCGTGTGCAGCCGGCCGGCATCTCGCGATAGTGGCGGTCCCACTGGCCCGTGTCGATCCAGCCCATGTTCAAGGTATTGACGAGGATGTTGTCTTTCGCGAGCGACATGCCAAGCGATTTCGACATCGCCACGCAGGCCGCGCGGTTGACGACTGACGGAATGCCGTCGGGCGTCGGCACGACGCCTGCGAGCGCGTTGATCTCAATGATGCGGCCCCAGCGCTGCCTGCGCATATGCGGCACGACCGCCTGCACGAAGCGGAAATGGCCCATTTGCAGGATGTTGGCGTGTTCGAGGATCTGTTCCGGCGTGAGCGTTTCGAGATTCCCGCCGCGGCCCTGGCCCGCATTGTTGATCAGCACGTCGACGCCGCCCCAACTTTGCGCGACGTGTTCGACGAAGTGCTTGACGCCTTCGGTATCGGTCACGTCGACCGAGCGCGCGATCACCGCCGAAGCGCCGCGGTCCTCCAGGTCTTGCGCGACGGCTTCGACGTCGGCGCTGGTGCGCGCACAAATGGCGACGCGCGCGCCTTCGGCTGCAAAGGCCCGCGCGATCGCGCGACCGATGCCGCGTGACGCGCCGGTGACGATCACGCGCTTGCTGCTCAAGTCGATCTGCATATGTCTCCTCGTGTCGGGCGCAGGGATGAAGGGCCCGCTGAATGGTTTCTGGTTTTTATAATTTAAACAGGATAGCGATAAATGTACAGATAAACCGGCGTCCCAGGTTCTTCGCATCTAGCGCTAGTCCATTGCGACATGAGCGTTGGTGGACGACGCGCTCGAATGACGGGCCGGGCGGATGATGGCCAGCAAAGGAATCACCACCAAGGTGGCGATCAGCATCAGCTTGAAGTCGTCGATATACGCGATCATCGAGGCCTGCTGGTTGATCTGCATGTCCAGCAGCGCAATGGCGCTCGGCGAATGCAGGTCGACCTGGTTCTGCACCACCGGGTCGTACACGGAGACATGGGCGGCCAGCGATGCATGCGCTACCTGCGTATTGCGTGTGATGAAGGTCTGGACCACCGAAATCCCGATACTGCTGCCGATGTTGCGCATCAGGCTGTAGATGGCGGTGCCGTCGCTACGCAGCTCGCCGGGCAGCGTGGAGAAGGTGACGGTGCTGAGCGGCACGAACACGAGGCCCAGGCCGAAGCCCTGTATCACACCTGGCCAGACAATGTTCGATTGCGACAGCACCAGCGAGTAGTGCGTCATCTGCCACAGCGCGAACGCAGAGATCAAAAAGCCGGTGACGAGCAGCACGCGCACGTCGAAACGACCGATCAGCCGGCCCACCACCATCATGGCGATCATCGTGCCGATGCCGCTCGGCGCACTGACCAGACCCGCGGTGGCAGCGTCGTAATCCATCAGCGATTGCAGCATCGGCGGTAACAGGGCGCGCGTGGCGTACATCACCGCGCCCACCACGAAGATGAAGAACACGCCCGTCACGAAATTGCGGTCCCTTAACAACTGATAGCGGAAGAAAGATCGGGGCCCTGCGGTTGCCGTATGGGCAACGAAGAAGGCGAAGCTGATGACGGCCACCAGTGCCTCGATGCGGATTTCCAGCGAGCTGAACCAATCGAGTTGCTCGCCGCGATCGAGGAGCGCCTGCAGCGCGCCGACGGCCAGACTCAGCGTGACGAAGCCGAAAAAATCGAACCGCTCGCCGAGCTTGCGGCGGTTTTCCGGCAGATAGGCGAGTGTGCCGAACAGCGCGAAGGCGCCCACCGGCAGGTTGATGAAGAACACCCAGCGCCAGTTATAGCTTTCGGTGAGCCAGCCGCCGAGCGTGGGCCCGAGAATCGGCCCGACCATTACGCCCATGCCCCACAAGGCCATCGCCTGCCCCTGCTTTTCGCGCGGATTGATATCGAGCAGGATGGATTGCGACAGCGGCACCAGCGACGCGCCGAAGATCCCTTGCAGCAACCGCGCGATGATGATTTGCGGCAGCGAGTCCGCCAGACCGCAGAGGCCGGAAGCGATCGTGAAGCCCGTGATCGACGCAGCCAGCAGATGCTTGACGCCGAAGCGGGTGGCGAGCCATCCGGTGAGCGGCGTGGCGATGGCCGCGGACACGATATACGAGGTGAGAACCCAGGTGATTTCGTCCTGCGACGCGGACAGCGCACCCTGCATATGCGGCAGTGCCACGTTGGCGATCGTGCTGTCGAGTGATTGCATCAGCGTGGCCAGCATGATCGACACGGTGATGAGCGGTCGGTTGAGCCCGGCGCCGGGTTGCAGCGGCTGGGCGGGTGCCGTGGAATGTCCTGCCATAACGTAGAGGTCTCAGTCGCGTCGCGCGCAAAATTAATAAGCGTGCTTATTGTAATTGAGACAGATATCGACGTCATGTTCATATTTGACTAAATTGACTCGTATAATCGCCGGCATGGAAAACGGCTACGACAACCGCTTGGGCTTTCTGATCACGCACGCGGGCCGGCTGTGCGGCCGCCTTTTCGATGAGCGTGCCAAGGCTCGCCTTGGCTTGACGCGCGCCCAGAGCCGGGTGCTGGCTTACCTTTCCTGGTATGGCGAGACGAATCAGGCGAGGCTTGCCGAGACACTGGAGATTTCGCCGATTTCGTTGACGAGGCTGCTGGACAGAATGACCGAAGGCGGCTGGGTGATGCGGGTGGCGGATGCCAGCGACCGGCGGGCTTACTGCGTGAAAGCGACCCGGAAAGCACAGGCAGCGCTCGTCCAGGTGCTGGATGTCGGGGACCGGGTTGCGGACGAAGCTTTAGCCGGCTTCGATGCTCACGAGCGGGAAGTGCTCGTCGGGTTGCTGCATCGCATGAGGGCGAATCTGGCCAAGGCGATCGCGAACTGCAGCACGGCTGACGCTTGAGGTGACTCTGCCTCTACCGAAGCTGCGGGCTATGCGCTGTGTGCCTGAATCAGAAACTCCTGCAACTGGCGCGCCGCTGGCGCAATCTCTCCGCTGGGCCGCCATAGCAAGCCGACTTCCATAGGCGGGATGGCGTCGACGAGAGGCCGCGCGTCGATCCGCATTCCATCGAGCGACCAGGCTCTAAACAACATATCTGACAGAACGGTCACGCCGAAACCGTTGGCCACGAGGCCACGGACGGCTTCCATGGAGCCGGTCCGAAACCCGATAGTCGGCTCCAATCCGGCCGCGCGCCAATATCGCATCATCGAGGCCTCCCCTTCGTCGACGGTGAGGACAATGCTCGGATGCGCGGCAACATCGGCCAGCGAGACGCTCGGCAGCATCGCCAGCGGATGCGAGGGCGCGGTCCACAATTGCCGCCTCGAGCGGATCAGGATCTGGCGCCCGAAGTCGTCCAGTCGACCGACATTCGACACGAGGGTCACGCCGAGATCGATCTCTCCCCGCAGCACGGCCTCTTCAATGGCCGGCCTATCCATGTCGCGCAAATCCAGTTCGATCGCCGGAAAGCTCGCACGAAAGCGCGCCAGCAATTCCGGCAGAAAATAGCCCAACACGACATAAGAGGCAGCGATCCTTACCGTGCCCGAACTGGCCCGTGCGCCGGAACGCGGTTTATGCAACGCGTCACGCACAGACTCCAGCACGTGTCGTGCATGATTGTAGAAATCGTGACCGTCGGCGGTCAGCGTGACGCCGTGCGCGCCACGGTCGAACAAGCGGGCACCGAGCGCCTGTTCGAGCGCGATCACGGCGTTGGTGATCGCCGATTGCGACACATGCTCGCTCACGGCAGCCATCGAAAACTGGCCCGCGCGAGCAGCGGCGACGAAGTAGCGGAGTTGTCTGAGCGTAACGTCTTTGGCCATGCGTTTTTCGGATGCGAGGCTTGCGTTTTTGTGGTTTTACCGACGGAAATGGCCTGCCTATACTGACCCGAAACCAATCTCGGGGACAAGCCCATGAACGCGCCAGACTCGCCCGCTCAAGAAGCGGAGCTCGCCGCCGTCTCGCTCGACGACAAATACACTTTGAACGAAGGCCGCATCTACATGAGCGGCACCCAGGCATTGGCGCGCCTGCCGATGTTACAGAAAGAACGCGACCGTCGCGCGGGTCTGAATACCGCCGGCTATATTTCGGGCTATCGCGGTTCGCCGCTTGGCGCGCTGGATATGGCGCTGTGGAAGGCCAAAAGTCATTTGAAAGCGCATGACGTCGTGTTTCAGGCGGGCGTCAACGAAGACCTCGCGGCGACCGCCGTGTGGGGCTCGCAGCAGATCAATCTATGGCCCGGCGCGACGTACGACGGCGTGTTCGGCATGTGGTACGGCAAGGGACCCGGCGTCGATCGCACAGGCGACGTGTTCCGCCACGCGAATTCGGCGGGCACTGACCGACACGGCGGCGTGCTGGTGCTGGCAGGCGACGATCATGGCGCGAAGTCGTCGTCGGTGGCGCACGAATCGGAGCACGCGTTCATCGCAAGCGGCATTCCGGTGCTGTATCCGTCCAGCGTGCAGGAATATATCGACTACGGCTTGCACGGCTGGGCCATGAGCCGCTATTCGGGCCTGTGGGTCGCGATGAAATGCGTAACCGACGTGGTGGAATCCACCGCATCGATCGAGATCGATCCCGAGCGTGTGCAGATCGCAATGCCGGCCGATTACACGATGCCCGAAGGCGGCTTGAACATCCGCTGGCCCGATCCGCCGCTCGCGCAGGAGGCGCGACTGCTCGACCACAAGTGGTACGCGGCGCTCGCCTATGTGCGCGCCAACAAATTGAACCGCGTGGTGATCGATTCGCCCACGCCGCGCTTCGGCATCATGACCGCCGGCAAGGCCTATCTCGACGTGCGCCAGGCGCTTCTCGACCTAGGCCTCGACGACGCAACCTGCGCGCAAGTGGGTATCCGCGTATTGAAAGTGGGTTGTGTATGGCCGCTCGATGCGCAGGACGCGCGCAACTTCGCGACAGGCTTGCAGGAAATCCTGGTCGTGGAAGAAAAGCGCCAGATCCTCGAGTACGCGCTCAAAGAAGAGCTGTACAACTGGCGCGACGACGTGCGTCCGAAGGTCTACGGCAAGTTCGACGAGCGCGACAATGAAGGCGGCGAGTGGTCGGTGCCGCGGGGCGACTGGCTGCTGCCGGCGCATCACGAACTGTCGCCGGCATTGATCGCGAAAGCAATTGCACGACGTCTCGCGAAAACCGATTTGCCCGCCGACGTCGCCACGCGAATCGCCGGGCGCGTCGCGGTGATCGAGGCGAAGGAGCGCGAAGCAGCGAAGCCGCGTGTCACGGTGGAACGCAAGCCGTGGTTCTGCTCGGGGTGCCCGCACAACACATCGACGCGGGTTCCGGAAGGCTCGCGTGCGCTGGCGGGCATCGGTTGCCACTATATGGCGATGTGGATGGACCGCCAGACCGACACGTTCAGCCAGATGGGCGGCGAGGGTGTTGCATGGCTCGGCCAGATGCATTTCACGAGCGATAAGCACGTGTTTGTCAATCTCGGTGACGGCACCTATTTCCATTCCGGCTTGCTGGCGATTCGCGCGGCGATCGCGGCGAGCGCCAATGCCACCTACAAGATCCTCTATAACGATGCGGTCGCGATGACCGGCGGCCAGCCGGTCGACGGCGTGCTGACGGTGCCGCAGATCGCGTTTCAGGTCGTCGCCGAAGGAGCGAAACGGGTGGTGATCGTCACCGACGAGCCTGAGAAATACTCGGCGGCAGTGGCCTTGCCGACGGGCGTCCAGGTCCATCATCGCGACCGGCTCGATGCGATCCAGCGCGAGTTGCGCGACACGGCCGGCACCACGGTGCTGATCTACGACCAGACCTGTGCGACGGAAAAGCGCCGGCGCCGCAAACGCGGCGCGTATCCCGATCCGGCCAGACGCGCATTCATCAACGATGCGGTCTGCGAAGGTTGCGGCGATTGCTCGGTGCAGTCGAACTGCCTGTCGGTCGAACCGCTCGAGACGCCGCTTGGCATCAAACGCAAGATCAATCAGTCGTCGTGCAACAAGGATTTTTCGTGCGTGAAGGGCTTTTGTCCGAGCTTCGTCACGGCGGAAGGTGCGCAAGTCAAAAAACCGGCAGGCGCGGACAGTGCTGCGCGAGGTGACGATCGCATGCCGGATTTTGCAGCGTTGACACAGCCGCGGATCGAGCCGCTGGCGCAACGCTACGGCATTCTCGTGACCGGCGTGGGCGGCACGGGCGTCGTCACGACAGGCGGGCTCATCGGCATGGCCGCGCATCTGGAACGCAAGGGCGTCGTCGTCCTCGATATGGCCGGCCTCGCGCAGAAAGGTGGTGCGGTGTTGAGTCATATCCAGCTTGCGCCGACGCCCGACGCGTTGCACGCCACGCGCATTGGCACCGGCGAAGCGCGGCTCATCATCGGTTGCGATGCAATCGTGTCGGCATCGCCTGAAGTGCTATCCAGGACGCGTATCGACGTCACACGCGCGGCGATCAATAGCGGCGCTACGCCCACTGCCGAGTTTGTGAAGAATCCGCACTGGATCTTCCCAGGTACGCAGACGGAGCACGATCTGCGTGCCAACATCGGCGAGCATTGCGCATTCATTGATGCCAATCAGCTCGCATTGACGCTGCTGGGCGACACGATTTACGCGAACCCGTTGCTACTGGGCTACGTGTGGCAGAAGGGCTGGTTACCGCTTTCAAACGCGAGTCTGCTGCGCGCGATTGAACTGAACGGCGTGGCGGTGCAGAGAAACCGCCTCGCGTTCGACTGGGGGCGTTATATCGCGGAACATGGCGCGCCAGCGGCGGATCAGTTCGTCCCGCGGCACACCCGCGCCGACGCGGTCGTGTTGCAAATGCCGCAGTCGCTGGAAAAGCTGATCGAGACTCGCGCGCAGGCTCTCGTCGGCTATCAGGACGAACGCTACGCGGCCCGTTACAGAAACATAGTGGGACGACTGCGCGCGAGAGAAATGCAAATCAGCGACGATACAAGGATTCCGCTCACACACGCCGTCGCAGAGAACCTCGCGAAGCTGATGAGCTACAAAGACGAATACGAGGTTGCACGGCTCTATGCGGACCCGGCGTATCTCGACAAGCTGCGCGCCCAGTTCGAAGGCGAGCCGGGCAAAGATTACACATTGAGCTTCTATCTCGCACCGCTTTTGCTCGCGAGGCGCGACGAACATGGCCACCTGGTGAAGCGTCGCTTCGGCTCGTGGGTGCTGCCCCTGTTCCGCGTGCTAGCGAAGTTCAAAGGCCTGCGCGGCGGAGCCTTCGACCTATTCGGCAAGACTGCCGAACGGCGCGTGGAGCGGCAACTCATCGACGACTACATCGCGCTGGTGGACACGTTTTGCGCTTCACTGAATGCGGACAACCTCGACATCGCGATCAGGCTCGCGAAGTTGCCGGACGAGATTCGTGGCTTCGGTCACGTCAAGGAACGCAACATCCATGCGGTGGAAAAGAAGCGGCAGGCGTTGATGACGGAGTATGCGCAGGCAGGGGCGCCGAAGCAGTCGAAGGAGCCGCGAGGTGAGCGGCTCGTAGTGTGACGTGACGAAGCTGAGGGGCGCTTGCATGAAGAGAGCGTCCCTGACTACGCTCAACAGCGGCTCAACAAAATCTCCGCCAGCTTCACCGGTTCGCTGATCATCGCGTTGTGGCAGGTATCGAGTTCGATCACTTCGTCCACACCTCCGAGGTTGCCTATGAATTGGCGCTGCACTTTCGGCCGTAACGCGCGGTCGCGCTGGGTCAACACCCAACTCATCGGCACGCGCGGCAGTGTCGAACGGTCGACCGGCTCGGTCGTTACCCTTGTGCTTTCCGCGCATAGACCCGCCACGACGCGTTGCTTCTGCTCCCGCGTCATACCGTTGGCGAACACCCAGCGCGCGATGAACGCGGGGAAGGGCGCGCTGACGGCAGTGCGCCGCGCGGCTCGCGCGGCGATCACGTTCATCGGCGCGTGCAATGTATCGAGCACGGTCTTGCCGTCGGGCGGAATGCAGCAGGCGATGAAAACCATTCGTTGCACGAGCGCGGACCCGAGCCGCGCAGCCACACCGGGCAACGTAATTCCCGCCATCGAGTGGCCGACCAGCATCACGCGGCTCGGTCGTGTCGCCCGAATCTGCGCGGTCACGCTGTCGACGCATTGCCCGATTGTCAGCGTTGCCAGATTGCCCGGTTCGTTACCGTGACCGGGCAGATCGACGGCGAGGACTTGCGCTGAGGGATCGAGCGCACGCAATGCGTCCACGGTGGGCTGCCAGCAGGCGCCGCTGTGTTGGCCACCGTGCACCAACACGATAGTCGGCTTGCCGGCGGTTTTCGACTTCCCGGCAGAGTCACCGGAAATCCGCTGCGCCCGCGACGACGGTAGCGCGCTCAATATGCTTCTCTACCGCGCGCGGCGAACAGCGCACGCATTGGCGCCAAAGTCGGCGCGTGGCTGGTGAAGCCGCCATCGACGGGGAGGGTCGCGCCGGTGATGAACGCAGCTTCGTCCGAAGCGAGAAAGCACACGACGTCCGCCACATGCTTTGGTTCACCGAGATAGGGCGTCAGATGGCCGTCGAGAATCACCGCCTTGATGTCCTCGGGCAGCGGATGCGCACCGCCATTCTCTGCGACCACGAGACCGATCTGGATCGTGTTCGAACGAATGCGTTGTTTGCCGTACTGCGCGGCAATCGACTTGCTGAGGATCGTCAAACCGGCCTTCGACGCGGCGTATGCGCTCAAGGTGAAATCGCCCTGTGCGCCAAATCCGGACGACGCGTGAATGATCGAGCCGCCCCCCACTTTCAGCATCGCGGGAATCGCGTGCTTCGAACACAGCATCGGGCCGCGCAGATTGACGGCCATCGCGCGATCCCACGCTTCGACTTCGACGTTGCATACGTCGCGGTCGCCGCTGCGTTGCGCGGCGTCGAGCACGGCCGCATTGTTATGCAGGATATCGATACGTCCAAAGCGCTCCAGCACCGCCGCGATCATCGCCTTAACCTCAGACTCGGACGAGACGTCGGTGCGCAGGCCGATCGCCTGTTCCCCGATCGACGCGGCCACCGCCACCGCCGCATCGCCGTCGATATCCACGACCGCCACGCGCGCGCCTTGCGCCGCAAGGCCGCGCGCGCAGGCCGCACCAAGTCCGCCTCCCGCGCCAGTGACGATGGCCACTTTGCCTTCGAGCTTGCCGGTCGTCGCTTGCGTGCCGCCAGTACCGCCAATACCACTAGTCATCTGCTCAGTCTCCAGTGAAAACAGGGGTGCGCTTTTCCTTGAAGGCCAGCGCGGCTTCTTTCACGTCGTCGCTTGGGGCGAGCAACGCGAACAGATCGAGTTCGCGGTCCAGGCCGCGGCGCAGATCCAGTTCGAGCGCGGCACGCGCGGCCTGCTTGACGTAGATGGTGGCCGCCGGCGATTTCGCCGCGAGCCGGTCCGCCAGTGTTTGCACTTCGGCGATGAGACTCTCGGGCGTCGCCGAAATGCGCGTGACGAGGCCGATTTCCTTCGCTTGCTGCGCGTTCATCCGGTCGCCGGTGAGGAGTACGTCGAGCGCACGGCCGTGACCGACCACCCGCGCGAGGCGCTGCGTGCCGCCGCCGCCCGGAATCAGACCGAGACCGGTTTCCGGCAACGCTAGCACGGTATCGGGCGATGCGAAGCGGATGTCGCAGGCGAGCGCGATTTCCAGCCCGCCTCCCATGCAGAAGCCGTGCAGCGCGGCGAGCACCGGCTTCTGGACCTGATCGAGCGCCTCGATCCAGCGCGAGCGCTCCATGCGCCGCCGAACCTGCAGCGACGATTCGGGACCGCGCTTTTCCTTGATGTCCGCACCCGCGCAGAAGCCTCGCGGGCCTTCGCCGCGCAGCACGATCACGTGGACATCGGGATCGGTGTCGAGGAGCTGCAGCGCCTGCGGCACGCCACGGCGAATCTCGTCGTTGATCGCATTGATCTGTTCCGGCCGGTTCAGCACGATCCACGCGGTCTTGCTGCTGCGCTCGATGCGCACGGTGGGGTTGATCGTCAGCCCATTCATGGTGGTGGTCCCCTCGTCGGTGGTCAGCATTTAGCGGGGCGCCTGAAATTCTTCGAATTCGAAGAGCTGCCCGTCGAGTTCGGCGGGGTGAATGCGAATCAGGGAACGGCCGTCCACCGCTTCGGACGATTCGATCCAGTCGAAACCGATGTCGCGCGCCTTCAGCTCTTCGGCCTTGACTTGCAGGCCGTTCACCGCGATCCGCACGAAATACGGGCCGGGCCCCCAGCTGTTCAGATAGCGGCCGGCCTCACCGTCCCAACGGGTCGCCTCGAGCACGTCGAGGGACGCGCTGTTGGGCAGCGTGAAGCCCATCCGCGCGCGCCGGTAGCCTTCGCCGACCAGCATTTCTACTGCGCCGACCGGTTCCCAGTCGAGATTCGCTGAGCAGCGGCGCAGGGTGTCGTCGAGATCGCGCACCAGAAAGCCGCGTGCGGTGACGCGCACCAGTTGGCCCGGCTGCAGATCGCGTGGTTGCGGCGCAGGGCTCGCGAAGGTTTCGGGCGGCAGTTGCAGCGGCTCCATCGGCATGATCTCGATGCACAGGCCGCCGTCCACGGACGGTTCGTATTCAGGGCGCTCCGGCGTCACGCCGACCCACAGACGGTCGAACGGCATCTCGGGCGTGCGCTGCGCCATCCGGAACGGCAGCCGGCGACGCATCAAACGCTCGACAGTCTGCTCGAACTTCGGACCGTGTGCGGCCACCACGATCGAGTGCGTGAGGATCGGCCGATGCTTGCCCTGAAATGCTTCGAGGCTTTGCAGGAAATGATGGAACGACGGGTCGCCGGGATTCAGGCGATCCAGATGCACTTGCGGCTCTACGCGTGTCGGTGCCACCGCCAGTGACTTGTGCACACGCAGGAAATGCGCAATGTACGGATGGTTGTCGAACGCCTGACGCCAGTTCGGGTGCTTGTGAATGCCCAGCTTGTTGACCAGCAATTCGGTCATCCCGTCCGGGTCCGGAACCATCATGTCGGCGGTCATCAGCAGATCGAACATATCGGTGAATCTCCAAAAAGAGTTGGATGAACGGCTTGTAAGGACGCCTAACGAGCCGCCGGCGCAGCGGCGCGCAGGCGGGTGGCCGAGGCGGCGTTCACGGTTTGCGTGGCTTCGGTGGACGCAATGCCGGAGCCGCCGCGCAGACGTTCGGCTTTCGGCCGCAGCAGGAAATAGGAGAGCGCCGGAATCAGCACGAGGGCGCCGACCATGTTCCACAGGAACATGAAGGTGAGCAGGATCCCCATGTCGGCCTGGAACTTGATCGGCGACCAGACCCACGTGACGACGCCGCCAGCGAGCGTGAAGCCGACCAGCATCACCACCTTGCCGGTGAACATCAGCGCGTCGCGGTAGGCCTCGCGCAGCGTGGCGCCGGCGCGTTGCCGCGCGAGTTGCACGGAGAGCAGATACAACGCGTAGTCGACCCCGATACCCACGCCGAGTGCGATCACCGGCAGCGTGGCGACCTTCACGCCGATGCCGAGTATCACCATCAACGCTTCGCAGAGGACCGAGGTCAACATCAGCGGAATCAGCGCCACGACCACCGCGCGCCACGTGCGGAATGTGATGAAACAGAGGATCGCGACCGACGCATACACGAGCAGCAGCATTTCGCGATTGGCCTGTTCGACGACGATATTGGTCGCCGCGTCGATGCCGGCCGAACCTGCGGCCAGCAGAAAATGTCGCTCGGGCGTGTCGTGCGCCGCAGCGAAATCGTTCACCACGTGCACCACGCGCGTCAGCGTTTCGGCCTTGTGGTCACTCAGGAATACCAGTAGCGGCGCGACCGTGCGGTCGGCGTTGGTCAGTTCCGGCATTGCCACCACGACGTTGGAAAACGCGTCCCCGGAGACGAACGGATCGCGATTCACGGTCAGCCATTTGGGCGAGCCTTCGAAGTTGCCAGCCGTGTACTGCCGCACCACGCTCGATGCCGACACCGTGCCGCGCACGCCTTCAGTCTCGCGCAGCTTCGCCTCCAGGCGGTCCATCTCGGTCAACGTCGGAAAGCTCTCCACCCCACCGGCAGGTGTCTTGACGATCACGGCGAATACATCGCTCGACAGGTTGTAGTGCTGGTTGATGAACGCGTTATCGCGGTTGTAGCGCGAGTTCGCTTTCAATTCGGGCGCACCGGAGTCGAGATCGCCCACCTGCAGGTGTGTGCTGATCGCAAAGCCGCCGAGGAACAGCAGCAGCGCGCCGACCATCGCGCCGATCGCCCATCTGCGGGTGGCAAAGCGCTCGAAGACCTGATAGCTGCGTGCCACGAGGCCGCGCTTTGCGTGCGGATCGGCGCTCAATCGCGCGCGGCGCACTGCGGACCGGCTCACGCCTGTGTACGACAGCAGCACAGGCAGCAGCACGAGGTTTGTGAAGATCAGCACACCCACGCCGATGCTGGCGGCGAGCGCGAGATTGTGGATAACGGGCACGTCGATGATCATCAGCACCGCGAAGCCGACCACGTCGGCGAGAAGTGCGGTCAGGCCGGCGAGGAACAGCCGCCGGAACGTATGGCGGGCGGCCGCATAACGGTGCACACCGCGTGCGACGTCGCGGGTAATGCCATTCATTTTCTGTGCGCCATGCGACACGCCGATCGCAAAGACAAGGAACGGCACGAGAATCGAATACGGGTCGATGGAGAAACCGAGCCACTGCACGATGCCGAGTTGCCAGATCACGGCGGCGGCGGAACACAGTACGACGAGACCGGTGCTACGCAAGCAACGCGTGTAGGCATACAGCGCGAGCGCGGCGATCAACGCGGAAATGCCGAAGTAAATCAGCACGCCGTCGAGGCCGTCGATCAGATCGCCCGCCAGCTTCGCAAAGCCGACGATGTGAATCCTGTCGTTGCCGGTCTCGAGCGAACGGATCTGCTTTTCCAGATCGTGCGAGAGCTCGCGATAATTTAGCGGCGCACCCGTGGCAGGGTCCTTGTCGAGCAGCGGCACGAACACCACGCTGGAACGCTCGTCGTTGGCGACCACCGACCCGCCGATACCGGCGCGCGCCACGTTGCGGCGCAATTCGTCGAGGCTTTTGGCGGAGCCGTCATAGGCTTCCGGCATCACCGGACCACCGCGAAAACCGTCTTCGGTGATTTCGGTCCAACGCACCGAGGGCGTCCACAACGACTTCATGTATGCGCGATCCACGCCGCGCATCAGGAACACCTTGTCATTGATCTTTTGCAGCGTGCGCAGATAGTCGGCATCGTAGATCGAGCCGTTGGTGTTCTCGACCGAGATTCGCAGCGAGTTGCCGAGCGCGCGTAGTGACGCGACATTGTCGAGATAATTGCGCACGAAAGGATGCGACTGCGGAATCATGTTCAGGAAGTTCGCGTTGACTTCCAGTCGCGTGGCGCGCGCGCCGAACAGCGCCGTCAGCAGTACGCAGACGATCACAATGAGCGCGCGATGATTGAAGATCAGCCGCTCGACAGGACCGCCCGAGCGGCGGTCGAACGGCTGCGCCGGTTGCGGTTGGTCCTTCGCTGCCGACTGATCGTGGGGGTTATCCATGTTGAACACCTTTAGGAATGCAATTCAATGGCGTCTGCGCGGCCGGTCCGCGTGCCGCATCTGATCTGGTCAGCGGCGCACGCCGATTGCTTCAACGCTCATGCCGCTCGATCCGCCAAGCGCCACGCGATCCGCGCCATCCGCGGCAACGCCGGCGAACAGCATCGGCGTATCGGCCGAGACGCGCCGGAAGGCGCCCGTGACCGGGTCAGCGACCAGCAGCATCGCCCGGCTGCCGCAGATCACGATGCGGCCATCGCCGAGCACAGTGGCGCCGTTCAGCGTCGAATCGGTACCGGTGTCGGCCTTTTGCCAGCTCGCGCCCTGGTCGACGCTTTGATAAACGGTGCCGCGCAAACCGAATGCAAGGAGCAGCTTGTCATTGCCGACGATGCCAAAGAAGCTGCCGGCGTAACCCGACTGCAGTCGCTTGAACTGGCCGCTTGCGCGATCGAGGCGGAATACCATGCCACGCTCGCCGGCGATATACACGTCGCCGCCAATGCCGCGAATGGCGTTAAGGTTCAGAAAGTCGGGGTTGTCGATGCGCTCGAGCGCTGGCTGCCAGGTCTTGCCGCCATCACTTGTGACGGCGAACGAGCCGAATGAGCCAACCGCGTAGCCGTGGCTCGCGTTGTCGAACCAGACGTCGAGGTAGGGCAGCGACGCGCCGGCCTTGGCGTTGTTCTCTTCCTGCTTCTGATATGACGCGGTGTTCGCGTCGCCGCGTGCCGCTGCCGCGCGGTAGTAGGCGACGAACTGCGCGTTGGAGAGGCGTCCATCGAGTTGTTTGGCCCAACTCGCGCCGCCGTTGGACGTGTGCAGAATCACGCCGTCGTGGCCGACGGCCCAACCTTCGGACGGAGTCGGGAAGGCGACTGCCGTCAAGTCGCTTTGCACGGGACTCGGGACCTGTCGCCAGCTATGCCCATGATCGTCGGACACGACGATCACGCCACGTTGCCCCACCCCCACAAGACGTTGACCGGCGCTCGCCACTGCGGTCATCGGCCGGGTGCCGGGTGAGGCGGCGGCTTCGGCTGGGGCGTCGAGCGGATCGACAAACGCAGCCGCACGGGGCGCCAGTGGCTCCGCGCTATTCGCCGCGGCAAGCACCGGAGCGCACGCCAGCGCCGCCACTATGGCCGTCATGCATTGCACTGACCGGAAAGTCATGGGTAAATCTCCGCAGACACAGATTGACAACTCATCGACTACTCATGGTTCGCACCGGGATTGCCTGGGCCGCTCGCTCGCCGGGTCGGCGACACCGATCCGGCGAGTGGGCGCCTCGCGCGTTCAGCGCACGCCGGAGCTTTGCAGTGCTTGCGGCGTGTAGTACGCCTGGTTCGGCAGTTCGTCGTACGGAATCATGTGCGTTGCGGGATCGCCCTCGTCGGCGATCACCGCATAGTTGCCCTTGGTCAGGTCGTAGACCACCTGGATCGGCTGACCAACACGCGGCTTGTCATAGGGAATGATGTCCAGCGTGTAGGACGTGCGGTAAAGCGCATTGCTCTGGTCGTACGCGTCGTACGCGACGATCAGCCAGGTGTCTTCGTCGATGTAATAGGTGCGGTGGCTATAGACATCACGTTGGCCCGGCTTGAGGGTCGCCTCGACTTCCCATACGCGGTGTTTCTCCCAGCGCACCACATCCGGATTGGCGAACTTGTCGCCCACCAGATTCGGCGACTGATAAGCGCGATAGTTGTTGTACGGCACGAGAATGTCTTTCTTGCCCACCAGCTTGAAATCGAAACGGTCCATGCGCCCCTGAAAGCCGCCGATTTCGTCGAACAGCAGCGTGCCGCCGATCCCCGCCATCGGCGTGTCGTACTTCATTTCCGGTGCGACCCGCACGCGCCGCTGACCCGGCATGTAGATCCAGGTGGTGTCATCCTGGTCGCCGTTGTTGACGCTGTATTTCGCCAGATACAGCTGGCCGACCTGCGACGCGGGACCGAAGAAGTTCGTGTAGGTCAGGCGGAAGTACGCATCGTTCAGCTTGGTCGCATTGCGGTCGTAGAACGGATAGATGAACTTCGATTCCTGGTCGCCCATCAGCGTCTTATGACCCGCTTCATCGACAAAGATGGTGCGGAAGCGGAAATCCGTGCGCACACCCTGGTAGCGCATGTTCTGATTCCACATTACTTCATAGCCATCTTTCGGAATCGGAAACGGGATGCAGCCAAACGCGCCTTCCACGCCATCGCCCTTGACCTTGCCGACCAGCTTGGCCGACGTTGCGCAGCCCACCGTGTTCTTCAGCACCCAGTCCGGATAGGTCATCGTGCGGCGCGTCTTGTAGACGTCGACGCGAAAGCCCGGGAAGCGGTCCAGCAGCGCCTTGGTGCCCGGCGTCAGCTGATCGGCGTATTTCGCCGCATTGGCCTTGGTGATCGATTCGATCGGCTTGTCGTCCTTGAACGGATCGGGGTAGCGGCCGCTGCCGGGCTTGAAGTCGGCGGGAATGGCGAGGTCCTTCACCCCGTCCGTATACGCGGGGATCGAGCCGTCCGCGCTGCCCGCTTTCGTGGCGCCGAATTCGGTGAGCTTGCCGCCGCCCAGTTCCTTGGCTTCGTCGGCGCTGACCGCCGCGTGCACAGGCCCACTGACGACTACCGCCGTCGCCATCGTTGCCAGTACCATTGCGAGTTTCATGCTTGTCTCCAGAATATGTGTCAGAAATACCCAGCTGGTGCAGGACGGCTTTTTATCCGGCGCTCGTGACGGCGTCCGTGACAGAAAGCGGGGGCACCGGCGCCCATCAGAACGAAGAAGAAAACGTGAGCGAAACCCAACCTTTGTCGTTGTAGAAAAACGGACCGTTGCCCGTTGCGTAGTACGACGGACCGCCGCTCGGCAAACCGTTGACGAGACCGAAGTTGGTCTGGCCGCCCGCATGCGAGTGATAGCCGTTGTATTGCAAGGTGACGTTGTATTTGTTCTGGACCAGCGCGTGCAGGCCGAAGGTGTAGATCATCGAACCCTGGTTGGTCCCCCCCAGACTCGGTGTATTGCCCCACAGGCCGTACTGGATGAACATCGGCGCGTCGATGTCGACGCCCGGAAACACCTGCAGCCATTGCGGATCGAACTGCACCGCCAGCGCTACCGAATTGTTGGTGGAGCAACCGGCCCATTTGCTGCCGCTTGGACATTCGGCCGAGTTGCCGACGCCGTTATAGAGCGCGGCGTTGCTGGTGGTCTTGACCCGTTGCGTGAAAGAGATTTCGGCCAGCGCGCTGCCGGTGTTCCAGAACGGCGTGCGCGACAAGCCGGCTAGCATGTTGCCGATCACATTGACGACGTCGCCGCGTGCGCCCTCCTGGCCGCTCAGATCGCTTGCCAGCGGACCGGTGCCGCTGTTCAACGCCGTGTTATGCCGGTACGACACTTCGAAGCCGGTGCTGAAGTCGCCGATCTGGCGGTCGAGGCTGACGCCGTACAGCTTCACGTTCGAGCCATAGGCCAGGTGATAGTTGGCCGCGCCTGTTGCCGGGTTCACCCCAAGCAGCACCCACGGCTGCGTTTCGGTGAGATTGCGGTAATAGAAGCCGAACGTGCCGCCGAGCCATTGCGGCGCCCAGGTCACCTTCGCGCCATAGTCGTTATGAAAGCCGTTGTTCGGCATGACGTCGTTGCCACGCGGAATCGCGCCCTGCAACAGGTTCGGCCCCTGGAAGCCAAAGCCGACCGTGCCCAGATAAGTGCCGCCTTCGGGCAGGCGGGTCGGCATGTATTCCGCGAAATATTGCGCGGCCAGCGAGACAGTCGGCGTGAGCTGGGTTTCGAACAGCACCTGGGCGCGCGGGATCGCCAGTTCCTTGGCCTGCGTGCCCGGGGAGGCGGCGCCCTTGATGTCGTCCAAGGCGCCTTGACCGTAATTGATACCCTGATTGCCGAAGATCAGCGCGTTACCCCAGTATTGCGTCAGGCGCCCGACCTTGATCGCGCTCGGCTGGCCGTTGATCTCGAACTTGTAGAACACGAACGCATCCAGCAGATCCGCGCCTTGCTGGTAATAGCGCTGGGTGTAACTGCTGAAGCGATTGTTGGCGTACGAGTTCAGACTTGAATAAGGCACTCCGGGATAAGCCAGGCCGGGGTTGTTGTTCACGTCGCTACCGTACGCGAAGTCTTTCCACATCGACGCGCTAATCCGGAAACCGAATTTGTCGCGGTACACCGCATCGAATTCGCTCAGGTTGGATATGCGGTTAGTCACGATGTCGCCTGCGTGCCCGAACTTGTATTCCGACTCGCTGTAGAGCGGGTTATTACCGATCGAGTCGTTGATGCCCTGGGCACGCATGCCCAGGTTGTAGCTGATCGTGTTATCCCAGTTGATGTTCAGATCGGGGTTCGAGCCGAGCGGCATCGCACCTGCCGATGCAGCCCAGCATCCCAGAGCCATCGCGATACCGAGGCTCATCCGGTTTTTCCTGAATGTGGCGCAGCTGCTCATTCCCTTCATCTCCTTGTCTCCGAGGCTCCCTGGTGGGGCGGGTTTTTTGTTTGACGCTGGTGACGGCACGGTGCTGCTGGCCTCGTGGGTTCCACGCTGCCGCCCAGGGAATTAAACACAGTGTTCAACTCTGTGCAGTCTGCTCGTCGGGACTTGCTAGATTCGCCTGGATTCGGAATGGAATTCTATAGATAGAATTTCCAGTCCGATTCTCTCGTTTTCCCTTATTCGAAACAAAATCCAAAACATTGTTCATATTCATCTTGTCGACAGGGATGAGGATGCCACGCGGCGTAACGTCGGCAGACGGAGAGCCCACCTATTTACGCGGGTGGAAGATGTGTGCCTGCTATGGGGCAAGAGCCCTGGATTCTTGCCCGGATCCTTCTGCGGCAAGGCATTCCGGGCAACCGCGAGGCGCCGGAGACCGGTGCGGCGAGGCCGTCTCGCGCGCAACCCGAGGCAGGACGTCAACTGGTAGACGTACGGAACAGACAACAGGGAGTGTGATGAGGCGTGGGGCTGCATGCTCGACAGTCGGGGTGTAACGCTGGCCAGTCAGACCATCCGCTGGCATTTTATTAAATTGATCATCAGAATCGAACCTGTTCAACTTGTCCGCTATCAGGAGTTACCCGGCCCTCGCAGGGTGCTGTGAGCGCCAATATCCATGGATACCCTGAATAAACCGAAAAATACGAGACACATTATATGCATGTGTTCATAATCGTTCGGCAATTGGGAGCCACACTCGGAAGAGCGCCACCACCGGCAACGGACAAAACCGTGAACCTCTCACAGGAATGATCGATGGCTTTTCGTGAGCATTACGACTATGTGATTGTTGGAGCAGGGTCGGCGGGCTGTGTGCTGGCCAACCGTTTGTCGGCGGATTCGGGCGTGTCCGTGCTGTTGCTCGAAAGCGGGCCCCCGGATCGCAGCGCGCTGATCCACATGCCGCGAGGCATCGGCAAGATCCTGAGCCCGGGTGGTCCGCTCGTATGGAGCTATCGCGCCACCCAACGCGACGGTCGCGGCTCGGAAGACTGGCTGAAAGGGCGCACGCTCGGCGGCTCGAGTTCGGTCAACGGCATGGTGTATCTGCGCGGTCACCCGCAGGATTATGACGACTGGGAAGCCGCGGGCTGCACTGGCTGGGGCTGGGCTGACATGGGCCGTTGCTTCAAGGACATGGAAGATCACGAACTCGGCGAGGCGCAGTGGCGCGGGGCGGGTGGTCCGCTGAAAGTGTCGATGCATCCAGCGGGCGATCCGCTTTGCGAAGCGGTAATCGAGGCGGCGGGGCAGAGCGGTGTGCCCCGAGTGGGGGACATCAATGACGCTGCGGATGCGGCGATCGGCTACCAGCCGAGAACCATCTGGCGCGGGCGCCGTTGGAGCGCGGCCAGGGCGTTTCTCGAGCCCGTGCGCGGCCGTCCGAATCTCGACATCCGCACGGGTGTCGAGGTCGAGCGGATCAACTTTAGCGGCAAGCGCGCGACTGGGGTATCGCTACGCACGGCCGAGGGCGCCGCGCTGACCGTCAGTGCGCGGCGCGAGGTACTGGTGAGCGCGGGCGCGCTGAACTCGCCGAAACTGCTGCAACTCTCCGGCGTGGGCGACGGCAAGCGCTTGCGCGAACTCGGCATTGACGTGGTGGCTGACGTGCCGGCGGTTGGCCGCAACCTGCGCGAACACCGGCCGGTGATGCTGAGCGCGCGCGTCACGGGCGGTAGTCTGAACCGGCAGTTTCGCGGTTGGCCGCTGCTTGCTAATTTGCTCCGCTATCAGCTGCGTGGCGCGGGCCCGATGACGCATGCGGCGCACGAAGTCTGCGCGTTCGTCAAAACGAACCCGGAGCTGACGCGCCCGAATGCGGAGATCGGCGTTGGCCTGTATTCGCTGACAGTGAAAGACGGCAAGATTGCGATCGACACGCAACCTGGCATGACCTGGGTTGCTTATCTCACGCATCCCCAGAGTCTCGGCAGCGTGAGCATCACGTCGGCGGACCACGCTGCGGCGCTCGCCATCGACGCCAATTATCTCGACACCGAACAGGACCGCCGCCACAGCGTCGAGCTGGTCCGGCTGATCCGGCGCATGCTGCGTCAGCCGGCACTGGGTGGCCATTTCACCGCTGAGACCGCGCCGGGTCCCGCGTTCACGTCCGATGAGGAACTGGTCGAGGCGTACTTCAAATTCGGCTCGACCGCCTTCCACGTGTCCGGCACCTGCCAGATGGGCAACAGCGATGCCGCTGCTGTCGATACCAAACTGCGGGTGCGCGGCGTCGAGCGCCTGCGGGTGGTCGATACGTCGATCATGCCCACGCTGATCGCGGGCAATACCAACGCGCCCGCCATGGCGATCGGCATGCGCGCGGCTGAACTGATACTCGGCGAGCAATGAGCGTGGCCTTGCTGCCAGCGCTATCGCCATCTGACAACGACATGGACAGAGACATCGAATGAACGATTTTGCGGCGCTGCCGAAGCAGTTCACCGAACAGACGCGGCTCTTTATCGGCGGCGCGTGGGTCACGCCGCAAAGCGGCGAGCGTCAGCCCGTGTTGAATCCGGCCACCGAGGAAGTGATCGGCGAAGCGCCGGTTGGCGGTTTGCACGAAACCGAAGCCGCACTCGCCGCTGCGCGTGAAGCATTCGATCGCGGGCCGTGGCCGGGCATGTCGCCGGCAGAGCGCGCCGGCTTTATGCGGCGCATGCATGCCGCGTTGCTCGCGCGTGCCGATCGCATCAAGGCGTTGCAGATCGTCGAAGCCGGGGCAACGCGCGCACTTGCCGAAACCATGATGTTCGCGTCGCCGATGAAGATCGTCGAAATCGCAATTGAGCGCTCCCTCAGCCAGGCGGCGCGCCATCTGCCGATTACGACCGCGCTCAATCCATTCGATCCCGCCGGCGCGCAATTGATTGGCAGCGGCGTCGTGGTGCGGGAAGCGATCGGCGTGGTGTCGGCGATCACGCCGTTCAACGCGCCGTTTCTCACCAACCTGGCCAAGCTGTTTCCGGCTTTGCTGGCCGGTAATACGGTCGTGCTCAAACCGTCGCCGCATACGCCGTTTTCGGCGCTGCTGTTCGGGGAGGCCGCACAGGAAGCCGGATTGCCGAACGGCGTGCTGAATATCGTCACCGGCAATGCCGACGTCGCACAGATGATGACCGCGGATGCACGTGTCGACATGGTGACGTTCACCGGCTCGGAGCAGGTGGGAGCGGCGATTCTGGCGCAAGGCGCGCCGACCATCAAAAAGACGCTGCTCGAACTCGGCGGAAAGTCGGCGTTGATCGTGCGTGAAGATGCCGACGTGCAGAAAGCCGCGATGGAAGGCGTGTTCCAGGTGTCGACCCATTGCGGCCAGGGCTGCGCGTTGGCGACACGTCATATCGTGCACAACGCGATCCGTCCCGCGTATGTCGAAACCATGTGTGCGATTGCGGCGCAGTTGAGCGTCGGCGACCCTGCGGCGGCCGGCACCGTGGTTGGACCGCTGATCCGCGAAGCGGCCCGCAGCCGCGTCGAGCGCTTCGTGCAGCAGGGGCAGGACGAGGGCGCACGGCTCGTGGCCGGCGGGCGGCGGCCAGCTCATCTGGACAGGGGGTTCTTCTACGACGTGACGATTTTTGACTGCGTGACGAACGAAATGTCGATCGCGCAGGAGGAGATCTTCGGCCCTGTCGCCAGCGTGATCGGTTTCGATAGCGACGAAGAAGCGGTGCAGATTGCCAATGACAGCCGATATGGCCTGTATGGCGGGATTCATTCGCGTGACCCGGCGAAGGCTTATGACATGGCGCTGCGTTTGCGCACCGGCGGCGTGGTGATCAACGGCGGCCTGTATTCGTTGATGGATGCCCCGTTCGGCGGATATAAGCGATCAGGGCTTGGGCGAGAATTCGGTGAAAACTGGCTGGATGAATACACGGAGGAGAAGTCGGTGCTGTTCCGGATTGGGGTTTGATCTGCTCGGGGAGAGGCAGGGCAGAACGCATGACATGTGTTCGATTGAATCGATCGGCACACGGCGAAACCGCGCCGTGGCTGCCAACCATTGCCGTTCGTCTCCCGTAATCTCTCACCAGCGGAAGTCTCTGTTCAAAACAGAATGAAACTAACCATCAACGGCCAATTCGTAGCCCGCAAACGTCAAAACAGCGTCTATAACGCGAGGGGCCATTTCACATGCGTTTTCCTGAATTGACTGTCGGTGCTCGCCGACTATTGCCCGCGGGGCGTGTTCTGTCAAATTTGGAAGCGAGCGACAGCAAGCCAAAAGTTCGCTGATGAATTTACAAGGTGTGGCATGGACGTTCTTGATTTCGCACCAAGCGTTTCGGCCGACGGAAGCAGAATCGACTTCCGGTTGTCCGATCGGATTGGCACCGCCGAGTGCGCAATCACACGCGAGGCACTTGAAGTCCATTTCTGGCTGTCGCCGTGAGCCGATGCAAGTCGCATGCTCCAGACGTTCTCGGATGGTCGAAAGCGTATTTTTGCAGTCGCGGAAAGAAAAATGCGTGCTTGGCCCGGCCATTCGGTGCGACTCACCAGCGATGACTTTGTCGCCGGGCGTTGGGCCGGCGCCGCCCCGACACAAGCAATTTGAGTCCTTACTACTGAGCGGGGCTAGCGTCAGCAATCGACAATAAAAGTGCGATCGTTCAAATGTCGATCATTTCTTTTATGCAAAATGCCCAAATGGCAGAGCAGTGACGACTTCTTGGTGCGCTCGTGGTAAGTGAATCTGCTGGTCGGGGTGGCGATAGCACACGTTATCGCGGTAACCAGGTGTCGCAAAGGCGAGAGCGGGCAGCACGGATCGGCTGGTGGTTGTCCGACTCGAAGTACTATCGTTCTTTGCATCTCCTTGATGCCCCCGACCGACGCAGCAAGAGTGCCGCTTTTCGGTAAAGCAGCCGCCTCAAGGCGAGCTAACAGTGATCACAATTGCCGACACCCGTCGGCCGCGACGAAGCCTCTAGCGCCCGCTGTTCTTTGCAAGCAGTCCTGGGCGCGACATCGTGCCGGCTGGCTGGAGTAGGGTGCGTTCAGCCCCTCGACTCGGCTGCAGACGGCGAGCTATTTCGGCGGTCACGAATGCAGCTCTCGATATTCTCCTTGATCTGATCGACATTACCGGAATACGCAACAGGATCCCGGTCGACGCGAGAGCGCTTGTTGACAAGCGCAAAGTTGTTGAGGCCGCGACCATGTTTGTCTAGTAGAAGTGCGTCGCACATGGCGCCCAAAACCGGCGGTAGCCTATCCTGCCATCCCTCCTTTTAATATCGTTTTTTTGTCTGACGGCTAAGCGCTTTCAGCGAGGTCGGCCGGGAACTATCTGTAAGGTGGCTAGATGCGTCCGCGGGATGCACCTATCAAGTCCGCACGTCTTCCTTTGCTTGACCGCGAACCGTATCTCGTGGTGCGGGATGTCGATCGATCGGGGCGGCATACTTGGCAGGGCGATTTCTGTTTAGTGATCCGGTCCACTGCGGCTACCTGAATGACAGATGTCTGCGCGAGTGGCGGCTGGAGTCGGTAATCGCATGCGCTGAATCGGCAACGTCGATTCAGCTCCGGGTGGCCGTTGATTTCCAAAATCTGCCGTGTCTTTTGCGAAGGCGTGCAGGCACCGCTATCGGCAGTTCACAGAGCAAGGGATATGGTACGCGAGACTATCGAGTCTTTGTCGGCTCGCAGCTCCAATGTGTGAATCCTGATGGCCAGAGCGATTCAGCCCGTTTGCTGTGATCGTTCTGCGCCTCCGCCGTCGTAGGGTCTGCGCAGAATTCCTTCGCTACGTTTTCTGAACATCGGCCCGGTCCGTTGCTTGTGGCAGACGCGTCCAAAATATTTCTCTTATTCCGACGCGATCCGTTTGATTCCATGACGTTCCGATAGCGAAAATCCGGCAAGAAACAGGTGTTGACGGCGTCTTCCTGAGTGAACAAGATGGGATGAAGAGAGCACGACGGAGCGAACCATGCCAGTTGCGAAAAGCTATACCCGGACGCAATGGGATGAGCTTGTCCGCTCTCTGGAATCACTGCCGGTCAAGCCAGAGGCCGAGCAGCGCGTCTCTATTACCGATGCGATGAAAGAGATGCGTCTGGTGATCGGTGCGGTGAGGAAGAAGGGATATACGCTGGAAGAAATCGTTGAAATTGCAAGGAAGAAGGGAGTCGATTTTAGTGTTGGCTCGGTCAAGTACGCGTTATACCCATCGAAAAAAGACAAGCCAGCTCGACAGGTAGCAAAGGAATCGGCACGAGGCAATGCTGCACCGTCGCCTCGTGTAAAGAGGGTAAGTAAGGGCGATGTAGCTCGCGCAGAGGCTGTCAGAGAGAATCAAACGCAGGATGGGGGAAAGATAGTTAGCAGGCCAGGAAGCATGGTGATGCGTGACGCGTTCTCATTCGAGATCCGGCCAGATACCGAGAACCTTTAGAGGATTCAAATGGACATGACGACTTACCCCATCTATCTCGTTGGTGGCAGCAAGGGCGGCGTGGGCAAGAGCTTCGTTGCGCTCGCGCTGGCCGATTATCTGCTACGGCGCGATATTCATGCGGCGCTGGTGGAGACCGATACCGCCAATCCGGACGTAATGAAAGCGGTTCAGGATGAGATGCGTTGCATCGCCTATAACCTGGACGATGCGGACGGCTGGATCGGCCTCGTCAATTTCTGCGACGAGCAAAGGGACGCGGCGATCGTTGTCAACACTGCGGCGCGGAGCCAGACCGGTGTTGAGCAGTTCGGCGCGACACTGGCCGGAGCGCTTGGCGAGCTTCGGCGCCGGCTTGTTGTCCTGTGGGTGATCAACCGGCAACGCGACAGCCTTGAACTGCTGGGCGCTTTCAGCGAGACGTTCCCGGACGCGGTGACGAATGTTGTGCGCAATGGCTACTTCGGTCCGGCGGACAAGTTCACACTGTATCAGGGGTCGCAGCTTCGCCGTTCCATCGAAGCGCGCGGTTATTCACTGGACTTTCCCGATCTCGCGGATCGGGTCGCCGACGAGCTTCGCAGCCAGCGCATGTCGATCCGTAAGGCAGTGGCGACGATGCATATCGGTGAACGGGTCGAGCTCTTGCGTTGGCGTTCGTTATGCGATGCCATGTTCGCGAAGGTAACGGTCGATGGATAACAGACAGGGCAGGCCGGTGGATACGCTTGCCTGTCTGTTTCTCGACGTCACGGGTGAATTGCCCGACGATGCCAGTGTGCTGCGAATGAGGCGGGTATCGGGTGCGCTCAATCTGCGCGATAACGATGCGCTGTGGTCTGTGCTGGTTATGCTCGAATACTACGGGCGACTCTACGAGACCATGCCGGAACGCATCCGGCAGGCAGGCGCGGGCGGTCTGGATGTTGTGCGGACGGAGGCACGAGCAGCGACGGATACGTTGATGATGCAGCACCGCGACGCGCTTGCGCGCTGCAAGGCGACGATTGAACTGGCCGGGCAGATGACCGACGAACACGAGGAGCGCTACCGGGCCGCGCTTGCAGCGCTGAACGACGAGGCGCTGGCTGCGCTGACGCAGCGGGCGGCGAACCGCATTGCTCAAGTTGCCGGAAACCGGCTCGTGGGGGCGACGGCTGTCGCTGCACGTGCGCAGGAGAAACGGATCGACGCTGCGCTCACGTCATTCGAGCGCATCGCCATGCGGCGGCTCGAGCGGGTGTGCTATGGGCTGGTCGTCGGTGGGCTGATTGTGATGCTGGTGGCGGCGGGTGCGGGCGCGCTGGCCGGATGGTGGGCAGGCGTGCATTGGGGGCGGGCAGACGGCTTGCCGTCTGCCCGCATGGGTTACACCTCATCGGTATCGCCTTCCATGAATTCGGCGGCGTGGCGTAGCACGTTTGCTGCCGCGTCGTTCTGGTCGAAGGCAATCACCGGTGGCCGGCAGCCTTTGTCTTCGGCGCGGGCGACGGCTATGTCGTAGTGCTGGCCTTGAGCGGCGAGGGCCCCAGGCTGGAATACGGCACGGTGGCGACCGGCTGTTCGTTGCCGAAATTGGTTTCGAGCGGCGAAACGGTTTCGTCGGTGGTTGCCGCAGGGGTTTCGGGTTGAGATTGCGTGACTGACTCCAGAAAACTAAAAAGAAGGGTCCGGGTTGGGTGCTGCCGGATTCCATCAGGACATGACCCGGATGGGAGTCCTGATGGAACGAGGTGGGGCGGGGCGGAGGGACGTTGCTGCTCCTGAGGCGCTTATGCTTTCATCTGGCGCATGGCGTCAGCGAGCATCCACAGCGCGCGGTTGAGCTTCACGTTCTGGTCGATGCCGGTGATGGGGCGAGTCGACATGGCGCGTCCACTGCGCGAGCGTCCATGCAGCCCGCCATTCATGAGGTTTTCCTGCACGCGGTTGAATACGGTCCAGAGGTCGTCGCGGCGGTCCTCGAAACGGCGCGGCACCAGTAGCTCGCTTTCAGTGACGGGGGCCGGTGCCTCGGCGTCGGTCGGGTCGTAGCGCAGCGCAAGGGCGGAGCGGGCGAATGCATGCTGCTCGTCGCGGTTCAGCTCGACGGCGCGCATGCCGTCCTTCTGCTCGCGGATCAGGTCGAAGCCGTCGAGCACGTCGAAAGCGCCATTGATCACGTTCTGGATGACGTTGCCCTTGTGCGGTACGCGGATATCGGCGATGTTCTCGCCCGCGACCATGCCGTTCTGGCAGACAAACCGGAATGTGCCCGCCAGCATCTGGTAACTGCTGGTGCCGTCGTGCGAGTTGAGCAGCACGATTTCGTCGGCTTCCTCGCCGGAGATCTGGTCGGCATGGCGAAGCCGGAGCATGTGTTTGGTGAATTCGCGCTTGCCCTGATCGCGTACGCGGGTCTGACAGATCATGAACGGCTGAAACCCTTCGTTGCGCAGGCCGCGCAGGACGTCGATGGTGGGAATGTAGGTGTAGCGTTCGGAACGGCTTTCGTGCTTGCCGTCCGCGAAGATGGAGGGAGCAACCCGACGAATCTGGTCGTCCGAGAGGGGCGCGTCAGCGCGAAGCATCGGGGAGCCGTAATGGAAAGAGGAAGCGAGTTGCATGGCAATCTCCACAGTCAAGGTTGAGGACCTGAACCGGGCGAGGGGAGGTGCCTTGCCATTGCGGCTGGACACTTCCCGGTGGAACTCGGGGTTGGCGTTGCTACCGCCAGGCTCCGGGGTTCGCGCCCGTGCGACTGGAGGAGCCGATAGCGGGCGGGCGTCAAGGAAAAAGGCGAGGGAGGGGTGCGGGCAACACGGTCCCTCGCCCCTTGATGCGCGCCCGCTATCGGCTACTGTCGCGGGTCAAGGGCGGGAAGCTGGGAGCCGGGTGCATGCCATGCCTCGGGTTGACCGGGCATGCAGGTGCGGTCCTTAGGGCGCGGTCGCGTAGGCCACCCCTCGCTAAGAAGCGACGGGGTTGACTGCTGCGCCTGGAGTTGATGACCGACAACCGGCGCCATCAGATGATATACAACCGTGCGCGGCGGCAGGCCAGGATGCGCCTCGAGTAGCCGGATTGATGGCGGTCGTGCGGCCCGCGGCTCCATGGCCGCGCGGCCGCCGGCCTCTCATAGCGAAGGGATCGGGAACTTGCCGACACCTCGACGCGGGGTCGGTTTTCGGCCTTAGCGGACGGTGGTCGATCAGGAACGTGCGGCCGTTCCAGATCACTTTGCTGACATTCGCGACCAGGTGTCGGCGAGCGTCAGCTTTTCGTTATGGCGAATGAGTCTTCCCGTTTAGGGTTATTCGATGCCTGCCATCGGCCGCAGGAATGTGACGGCGCCTCCGCGCGTGTCGGCAGGCGTCGAATAAGCCTCGATGGAGGAAACCGCGGAGTGCCCCGATGCGGTAGGAGCTTCGCGGCTATGGCGATTGATAGGTCAGCATGCTCAGCGGTGTCGGATGCGGCGCGGCCGGTCGGGATGCTGGATGGGCGCTGACGCGGTGGCGAAGCGGTGCAGCCGCGCAATGGTGATGATGACGCGGACGTGTGAGGGGCTGCGCGAAACGACAGGCGCGAGCTTGCGCCCGTGGGCCGCGTTGCCGCAGAGCCGACGGTCGGGTTGCACGTTCATGAAGCGTTGCACTCATGTCTCGCCTCGCGGCATGGGTGGTGCGCGAATGGGCGCCGTGCGCTGGAGGATATCGATGACGATCATCGGCGCACCGCAGTGGCGGCAGACGAAGACCGGAGGGACAGCTCCCCTGGGATCGTCGGGCTGGGTGCCGGCCTCGGGCACGACGTCCAGCAGCTCACGCACCTTGGCGAGACTGGCGCGGCGTACCGGGTTGGCCAGCAGCCCGTAGTGACGGATGCGATGGAAGCCGCCGGGCAGCACATGCAGCAGGAAGCGCCGCATGAACTCGCCGGCTTCAAGCGTCATGGTCTTGTAGCGGGTGCGTCCCTTCGCACGGTAGTCCTTCCAGCGGAACGTCACGCCGCGCTCATCGAAGGCAACGAGGCGCTGGTTGGAGATGGCGACGCGGTGCGTGTAGCGTGAGAGGTACTCGAGCACCGCCTTCGGTCCGGCGAACGGGCGCCTGGCGTAGACCACCCATTCGCAGGTACGCAGCGGCGCAAGCCACCGGGTAAAGGTGGCGCGATCAGCGAGCCCGGTGTACTCGCCGAAGAACTGCAGGTGGCCACGGAGGTGAACCGCCTGGAGTGCCTCGAGGAAGCGGCGCCGGAACAGGCGCGAGAGGACGCGCACGGGCAGGAAGAAGCCGGGCCGGCATGCTACCCAGCGTTCACCGTCCGGCGACAGCCCGCCACCGGGGACGATGCCGTGCACGTGCGGGTGATGCGTGAGCGCCGAACCCCAGGTATGCAGCACGAACGTGGCGCCGATGTTGGCACCCAGATGTTTCGGATCCGCGGCGATGGTGCGCAGCGTTTCAGCAGCGATATCGAACAGCAGCCCATAGATGACGGCCTTGTTGTACCAGGCGATGGCACTGATGGGCGCGGGCAGCGTGAAGACGACGTGGTAGTACTCCACGGGCAGCAGGTCAGCCTGGCGCGCCTCGAGCCAGCGATGTGCGGCACTGGCCTGGCACTTCGTGCAGTGGCGGTTACGGCAGGAGTTGAACGCGACCTCGATGTGGTCGCAGCCTGAACAGCGCAGCACATGCCCGCCCAGCGCCGCGGTGCGGCACTGTTCGATGGCCGACATGACCTTCAGCTGCCCCAGGCTCAGGTGTGCCGTGGCCCGCCACGCTGGCCCGTGGCTGCGGAAGATGTCCGCAACCTCCAGCATGAGGCGCTGCAGCGCGCGGGCCTAATCGGGAGGCAGACGGTCCAGCGGACTGGTGACCTCATGCAGCAGATCGGTGGCCACCTGGGCGTAAAGCGCGGTGGTCTCAAGCTTCTTGTGACCGAGCAGCACCTGGATCACGCGGATGTCCACCTTCTGTTCGAGCAGGTGTGTGGCGAAACTGTGCCTCAGGGTGTGCATGGATACACGTTTGTCGATGTCTGCGGCCTCGGCGGCGGCATGAATGACGCGGTTCAGCTGCCTCAGGCTAAGCTGGTCAACGGGATCGCGCCCGGGAAAGAGCCACCCGCCATCGAGCAATCCTGCCCTGGGCCCGTGCGACGTGCCACCAGACGCGCAGGCGCTCGAGCAGCACCGGCGAGAGCATGGCGTAGCGGTCCTTGTGGCCCTTGCCCTGCTCGATGCGCAGCGTCATGCGCTGGCTGTCGACGTCGGTGACCTTCAGGGCCACCACCTCGCTCGCGCGGAGCCCGGCCCCGTACGCGACCGACAGCGCGGTCTGGTGCTTCAGGTTGCCGGCCGCCTCGATCAGCCGCCGCACTTCATCGGGACTGAGCACGACGGGCAAGGTGCGGGGCACGCGCACCGGCTGCATCCTGACCATCAGCTCGGGCCGGTCGAGCGTGATCTCGAAGAAGAACTTCAGTCCCGTGATCGCGGCATTCAGTGACACGGGTGAGGTGCCGTGATCGACCAGATGCAGCTGGTAGCGCCGCAGATCCTCGACGGTGGCGGTGCCAGGCGAGCGCCCGAGAAACCGGGCAAACTCCCGCACGATGCGCAGATAGGTGGCTTGCGTCTTCGGCGAAAGCTGGCGCATGTGCATGTCGTCGATCATGCGCTGGCGCAGCGGGCTGACGCCCGGGTGTGAGGAGGTCATGATGGGGCTCCTGCTGGAGAACGAGGCGGATTGCCTCATTCGCCAACATAAGCAATCGCGTCACGGACCTCTCATTCGCCACCGGCGTCGCGCCGGAGCCCCTACCGCGCGAGCGGTTTAGTCCATCGACCCATTGCGGCCAAACGTCGCTGCGATAAGGAAAGGGCCGCTTCCATGCTTACAATGGCCATCTTTCCTGCCACGACTGCTAGCCGCAGACAGAGTTAGGCTATGGATTGCCGCCTGAATTAATATTGTCCTCTCGCTCTCAATGCGGTTTGATATGCTACATTGATAGCCTTTGATTTTTCTTCTGCTAGATTTCGTAGCTCTTCGCCAAGATTGTTCACCTTGTCTGGGTGATATTGACGAATTTGCTTTTTATAAGCTTCTTGAATTTGCTCCACTGTGGCATTGGGGCTCACTTTCAGCACTTCATACCACTGCAAAGGCTTGCTCTCTTGTTTGGTATTGTTGTAAGTGTCGTTGTTAGGTGGTGGATCGTTAGGCTTTGAATCATTTTTTGATGATGCCTGTGGTTGTGGTTTCGCCTTTGGGGTCATCATTTTTGATACAACCCAATAGCCAACAAACAGGCACACAGCAACGACAAGAATTTCTGTGGCGGACATTATTTAACCATCCTTAAAATTATTCCCTTGGATTTTTCAAGCTGGGCAATCTTATATTCTAAGTCGGTTTCTTCGATTTCTTCATCAATGTAATCGACAAGTTCATTCTGTAGATTGGCCCATTGCACTGTATCAACCAATTGAAAGGCTGATTCCACAAAATTAGCTCGAATAGATCTTGATAGAGAGAGTTTGCGAACTATATTAATAGTAAACGGTGGGCAGCATAAGCATTCAGTAAAAATAGAAATAGCCTGCTTGCTGCTTAGTCCAAGTTGTTTTCTATAGAGGTATAGCCCCACCCCTACTGCAAGTGAGAAATAGTAGATTAGGCCAAGACACCAAAGCAATGCTTCGTCCGTTCTAAACCTGTAATAAGTAACTGGTGTGATAATGAACAAGGCAACTGCCATGCCGTAGGCTGGAAGGGTAAACCAAGAATACAAAGCTTTCTCATTCTTCCAATTTACAGTAGATGTCTGCTCTATTCTTTCTGGATACCAAGCCAATTTATAAATAGGTTGATGCGGCAACAGAAGATTGGGTATGAATAATCTTTTTCCAAGCAGGCCCACGCCACTTTTATTGGTGGTTGCTGTCCAATTTTTCCTGTGGCCTGTGATTATACCTTCATTGACAAAGAGTAATTGGCAGGCGTCATAGATGTAAAAAAACACAGCCACTATTAGTAGCTGTGTTTCTGTTGATAGATGAATCATTGTTTCTTTTTGAAGATTTTGGCTATGCCTGCAAATACAGCAATCACAGCGGCAGCGATCAGTTTCCAAAAAGCGACAAGAGCCCCGGCAATGATGGCAAAAAATCCTTTCTTAGCCGCCACTGCCGCTGCGCCGCCAAGAACAAGAGCAGCGAGCCCATATTCCGCTACTTTGTCGCCCGGCCTAAATTCAGCATAAGTATCGCCAGCATTATAGCTATAGCCCGTTAGGATATCTTTGAAGGCTCTGGTATCTGACGCGAGCGTACTGTTATCCGTTACCAAAGTAGCACTCATTACGCCAGTTCTACCAAGAATCCGGGTAGTGTAGTTGACAGTCTTTGCGCCGGTGCTGTCATGCAACTGAATACCCCATTCAAGCTGTTTGGTTTGAATGTCATAGTGTGGCTCCACAACCCAATCATCTGTATACATCAGTCTCATATTGAGACGTTGACGTTCTTCATTGGCTGGCCCATCACTGGCTTTAAGCTGGTTAAGAAGGGTGTCAGGATCTATCTTTTCATCGTCCTTGACATATCCTGATTCGTGAAATGAGAAGATAGAAAACCAGCTTAATGATTGGGGTCCCATCATGTATTCATTATCTTTGGGAATGTTGCCAAGAATTTCAAGAAACCGTCTGGTATTTTGAGAATCCAAAAAAACGTAACCCTGTGGTACTCGAATGGTGGCGTGAGAACCTATCGTCCCTGTTATGGGGCCATTCTGCCAATTGAGAGTGCGTAGCTCCTGTGTCTGCTTATCGGCTGCACTTTGTTGTTGGTCATTCTGTGCGAAAGCGAGCACTGGCATAAAAATCAGGGCAAGCAAAATTTTTTTCATAATGTGAGAGGCCCCTGTGGATGCTTGAAATTGTGTTCTTGCCGAGACTGCAAGAAGAAAGGACCCCACAGTTTCCTATGAGGTCATGGGTCTTGCAACAGCGTTGTCCTGCTTGGCTACGGGGGGAGGGTATTACCGTCAGAGCCAGCTGGCGGCTAAACCGTCGTCGCGAAACGGCCGTTTGAGTGGCAGGGAATACGCGGGAGCGAACGGCGGCTGTTGGCCCAGAGTGTGTCAAAACGCATTTTTGGAGCGCTAAAATTCTTCATCCGATAGCGGAGGATGAGCAAGATGAAGCGGTTCGTTCAAGGCGATA
>NZ_JBNDKT010000018.1:0-162851 GCF_050435685.1 Paraburkholderia sp. GAS448 | reverse complement strand
AGATCGATCCGCGTCGCGCGCCGCACCGGTCAGACCACCCTCCGGCACCGCCCCGCCCTGCGTCGCTGCATCAGCAGCAGAGAAACGAGATTATGAAGAACTTCCGCTACGTCGTCAACAGGTTTTTTAACCGCCCCAGCCTGCCAACCACCTCGCAAAGCCTTGCCAACCCTGGCTTCCCGCTTCCCCGCGCCTTCTTCTGAAAGCGCGAAAGACCGGAATTCTAGCCAGCCTCCCGCGTCCTTGCAAGCACCAGGCTGAATTATTTTTCAGGGTGCTTTTTCGACGCGCGGCGACTCCTCGGTCGATGCAGATTCCGGCTTCATGCCGGAAGCCAGTGCACGAGCCGCAGGCGAGCCGATCGTCCAGTCATGCAATACGGTATAGGCCACGGCTAGCAGCGTCGGCCCGATAAAAACACCAAGGAAGCCAAACGCGAACGCGCCGCCAAGGATGCCCAGCATGACGAGAATCAACGGCATGTCGCTACTCTTGCCGATGAGGATCGGCTTGATCACGTTATCCGACATGCCTACTGCCACCACACCCCACGCCACAAGGAAGATTGCCCATCCCGTCTCGCCACCGTGATAGAGCCAGATCGCCGCGGGCAGCCAGACGACCACCGGGCCGCCCGGCACCACAGACAGAAAGAAAGTCGCGAGACCGAGCAGCGCCGGAGCCGGGACACCCGCGATCCAGCAGCCAAAGCCGGCCAGGATGCCCTGCACGAGCGCCGTCCCGAGAATGCCATACACGACGCCCTTAACCGTATTGCCGGCGAGCGCCAGCAGATAATCGGCACGCTCGCCGGCAATACGTCGCATCCCGGCGGTCAGCCACGCCGCCGCGCCCTCGCCGCCGGTGTAGAAGAAAAACGCGAGGATAATACTGAGCGCAAGCAGTCCGACCCCGTGCGTCACTACAACGGCCGCTGCAAGGATCCACTTGCCGGCCGGCGCGGCCAGCGTCCGCACCTGCGCGAGCATTTCAGAATTGCTGCTGGTCACGCGCTCCCAGAACGACTCGATATTCGAACCGACGAGCGGTATCTGCGCCACCCATGGCGGCAGGTCCGGCAGGCCCGAATCGAAAAGCTTCTCCACCAGCGCCACGATGTCGTGCACATGCGCACCGAACGCGAATCCCGCATAGACGAACGGTCCAAGCAATACGATCAGGATGATGAACACGATCAGGGTGGCCGCCCATTTGCGTCGGCCGCCCAGCGCCGCCGCCAGCTTCCGGTACAGCCCCCACGAGCTGTAACTCAGAATCGCGCCCCACAGCAATGCCGTCGTAAACGGCGCCAGCACCAGCAGCGAACCGCCCACGAGTATGAGCAGCGCGAACACAGCGGCAAGCCGCTCGATCAGTTGGTCCAGTTTCATTGTGAGCCCCCTGTTATGCCAGACCGCGGTCACGAAGGCGCGCACACCCGGCCCGGGCGGCGCCCACTGCTGGAAGTATAGGAACCCTCCGTGCCACGCATGAGACGACAGTTCGAGGCGACGCAGCAACAATGCCATCCGGGCACGTTCGGACACCCGGTTTTCCAAGGCGAGCAGCCTATGCCGTCCGGCTCGCCCGTTCAAAAGATATAAAGGCACAGAAAAGACTAGAATATAGGGTTCTGTGCACCCAAAACTCTGGATTTATGCGCTCGCGAATCGCCAAACGTCTCCCTCCTGACGCCGACAAGCTTGTCGGCCTCTCGCTCGCGCTCTTCGCGTCGGGCAGCCGCACCGAAGATCGCTTCTGGGAAGCGAAACTCGACGCGCTGCTGGCGAAAATCGTCCGCAATGGCAACCAGACCACGCTGGATGCTGCTCTCGATCATCTGCAGCAGAATCACCCGGACGCGTACGGCGCCCTCGCAGACATGGCCGAAACGCACAGCGAATCGTTCCAGATCGACTACAACGGCTTGCCCCACGAGGCCCTGTTGATCGCTGCCCCGGTGCTCGCCTGGACCCGCTACGCGATTCCGTCCGGCCCGCTCAAGGGCGACGCGGCCGACGCACTCCGCGCCCACCTGCAGGCACATGTGCTGGCAGCGGACACGCGCGTCGCCATGGCGCCGTTCCTCTACAGCATCGACCAGTTGCCGCGCCACCACGTCGAAACCTGGCGGGTTGCGCAGCAACTCGCCCAAACAGCAGTCGGCGGCCACAGCGCGAAGATCAATTTCGGCGAACTGCCGGAAACGTCGCCGATCCTGGCCGACCCGCGCTTTCTGCTCGCTGTCGTCGCGGCACCGGTCGGCGCCCCCGTCTTCCGCTGGCAGGAAGAGGAACACGGTAGCCGCATCGAACGCGGCCAGTGCCTCGAACAATGGGCGACGCAGGGCGGCGCCAATCTGTCGGTGGTACTGCCGGGTTGCGAGTTCGAATGTCTGCTGCCCGACGCCTACTACTCCGCGTGTCGCGACGCCGATGAACGCGTCCGTCCGCATACCGTCCGGACGGCCGTGCGCTATCTGTTCGACACGATCGGCGCTGCGCCGCAGGAATTGCGCGCTGTGGTCGCAGGATTCGGCGAGCGGCACATCGACGAATATCGCATCGGCTTTACGCGTCGCGGCAGCAATGAGGTGATCTATGGTGTCGTATGGCCGCTCTACGGACGCGAAAACGGCGAACCCGGTATCGACGAGGAACCGCAGGAAGCGTCCCCTGCCGACGGTCCGCTCGAAGAAATCGTCGCGCTGCTGAAGGAAACCGGCGTCACCGAAGTCCGCCGCCACGCGGGCCGCTTCGAACCGGAATATTGTGACGACTGCGGCGTACCGCTCTACGCGGATCCGCTCGGTGAAATCGTGCATGCCGAAATGCCGGAAGACGCAGAACCAGCGCAACCCCATTTTCACTGACACACACGCCGCCAGATTCTGACAGCCCCGCCACGTGCGGGGCTTTTTTCTTAGTGCTCTCCTATGCCTTTCGGACAGGCAGTCCTGCGCCCAGGAATTTGTCATCATTGGGCCGGTGACGCATCACGAGGCGTCCGGCACTGGCCGGCTCCGGCACATCGCGTCATCTCGACCGACTCATCAGGAGGCAAGGCATGCGATTCTCGGTTCTCAACTCGGAAGCCGAAAGGCGCGAAGGACTCAAGGCTCTGTTACGACAGATCGATCGCCAGGCGCGTTTCAGCGAAGCGCAGGACTGGCGTCAGGCAGACCGGACATTGCGCCGGCTCAGACCCGATCTGCTCGTGATCGACTGGGAAGACTGGATGCGCATTAGCGACGCCCGCGCGTTGTTCGCGGCGCATCCCGCGTTACCCGTCGCGGTACTCACGGACGACGCATCGCCCGCCACGGTGCGCGGCCTGATCGACGAAGGCGTGCTCGGCGTGATTCCGCGTGGAACCAATCCTGACGTGATCGTCCGGGCTTTCGAAATGGTTCTGCTTGGCGGTCACTATGTGCCGGCGGGCGCATTGGCGCTCGAGTCGCCGCCTGCGCCCGTCATCCCCGTCCGCAAGCCCGATGCGGGCAATCGGAAGCCACCACGCCGGACAAGGCTCACAAGCGGGCTCTCGCCACGCCAGGAGCAGATCATGCGCTGCGTGCATATGGGTAGCACCAACAAGATGATTGCCCGCACTCTCGGCATCAGCGAAGGCACGGTCAAAATTCATCTCGCCAGTATTTTCCAGCAGCTCGGCGCGCCAAACCGCGCTGCTGCGGTTGCGATCTACAACGGCTGGCTCGCCTCCCAACTCGAAGTGTTGCGCTCTGGCGAGGAAAGCACGCCGCGACCTGCACTCGGTGAGACTGGCGCTGTTCCGCTACGCCGCGGCGCGAATCGCCCCTTCAAATATCCGTTGCCGGCAAACGACGCTGGCGGCGCCGTCGCCACCGCAGCGGAACCCACGACACCGTTCGGCGAACCCCCTCCCTGGTCGGCGCAATGACCGTCCACAGCACTTGCCAGCGAATCTCGAGCACGGCTGGCACGGATTCCGCTCACACCTTTTTCCGTCCAACGAGTAATATGAGTACATGGGTTTCCTCTACACACCGCTTCCGCTCTGGGTCGCTGTCGGTGGCTGGATCGCCACTGCGATGCTGCTTGCGCTCGCGTTGTGGAAGAACCCTTTCAAACGTCTTCAGGATGCCACGCTGCAGCATGTCTGGCTCTCGCTTATCGTCGCGATGTCAGTGCTGTGGGCCAGCAACGCATGGCTCGAGGACGGCACCGTCATGCACCTGCTTGGCGCGACGCTTGTAGTGACGCTCTTCGACTGGGCGCTCGCGCTGGTCGCAATGGCGGCGGTCACGGGCATGGCCGCCGTGATCTTCGATGCACCCTGGCAAGGCATCGCACTCACTTTCCTGATTTTTGGCGCATTGCCGGTGGCCGTATCGACGCTTCTGCAACGGGCGATCATCAAATGGTTGCCACACAATCTGTTCGTCTTCATTGTCGGCCAGGGTTTCCTGTCCCCGGCTATTGCAGTGACGGTCACAGCTTTGGCGGCGGTCGCCTCGCACGTTGCCCTGGCGAGCGGATCGATGACAGTGGTGCCCGTGGGCTACGCCTTCAGCATCTTCCTGCTAGCCTCCGGCGAAGCATGGTTTACCGGCATGTCGACGGCATTGATTGCCGTTTATCGGCCGGCCTGGGTGACCACATACGACGTGCGCCGCTATCGGCTCGGCGGCCCGCGAATCTGAGAATCCGCGACGCCCATGATTGCGCATTTTAGATAGCCTCGTAAAACCTGGGACTATCCCGCACAAGCTTTTTATCGATGCAGCCAATGCCTGACTCAACGCAATGCAGCGTGCTGCGCCAGCATATTTTGCAGAATCATTTCCGGCACGCCCCGTCTGTCGAGCCCGCCCACCAGGACGCATCCGAAAATGTGTGTCAGGATTGAACTACTTCCCGTCACCGGGCATCTTACGTGCCTGATGTCTCACTAAACACTTCGATAGATGGATCGCACCAACGCACCCCGCCGATTGCAGCGGTTGGTCGGCCGGCTAGGGGTAATCGCCGCGAGCATCTCGCTCGTGTGCACTGCTCCGGCGTTCGCCGATCAACTCGAACAGCACAACGAACTCGCCAGTAAATTCATCACTGACATGCACGCCGATCCGCTCGTTGCGGACTGTGCCGCGCATGCCAACTTCGTGGCCAGTACCTCAACCGCATTCGACCACGTCGAATTCCCTCCCAGCTCTTTCGACAGCGCACACGCTTCCATCACACCATGGAACGATTCGTTTAACGAAGGCAAGCAGCGCGTCAAGGTCGACAGCATTGTCACCGTCGAAGGTCTCGGCGTACCGCAGAGCGGCAATGGCTCGCCAATGGATCTGAAATTCCGCTGCGGCTATGTCGGTAGCCAGATGCTTGCCTTTAGCTGGAACGATCCGGTGCCACCCGCAAAGGCGCACAGCGGCGCGTCGTCGAGCAAGAAGAAAGGCGCAAAGGGCAAGCATGGGGCGAGCGGCAAAACGTCGAAAAAATCAACCTCGTCAAAATCGAGCAGCAAGCCTTCGCGTAAAACCAGTTCGTCGAAATCAGCCGCGCAGAAAAAGTCGCAGTGACAGAGCCGTCTCTTGCGTCGCAGTGGGGAATACGCAATGACCCGCTGCGGTATGCAAACAAAAAGCGGGGAGTGCGCATCTTGCGCACTCCCCGCTTTTTTGCATCCGGCTACGCGCTTCTAGGCAAAGACTTCGACGTGTCGCAGGATCGCCTGGAGCATCGCCGCGCCCAGCGATGCGCTGCGCTCGCCATTCCAGCCCACGCGCTCATCGGGCAGATTCGCGTTGTCCTTGAACGGCATCTCCAGCGTGAGCGAAAGACAACCGAACTCGTTCCCCACGTACTTCGACGCAAGCTTCAATGCATCCTGCCGGTATTTGCCCGACTCGTAGCCGTACTTGTCCTGGAAATCCGGACTTGCCAGCTTGAAGGCCTCGATGAAGGCCTTCTGCTCCTGCGCCTGCCGTTCCGTGAAACCCGGCAACATCTCCGAGCCCGCGACAAACACATACGGCAACGCTTCATCGCCGTGAATGTCGAAGAACAGATCGCAGCCGATCGCGTGAATCGCATCGCGCACGAGCAGCACTTCGGGACTGCGCACCGTGTCCGGCTCCATCCACTCGCGGTTCAGATTCGCGCCCGCTGCATTGGTGCGCAGGTTGCCATGTACGCTGCCGTCCGGATTCATGTTCGGCACGATGTGGAACACGGCATGCTCGTAGAGCTTGCGTGCAACCGGATCGCCCGCCCAGTCGCCCCAACCGGCGAGGCGCTTCACCAGCCCCTCGACAAACCACTCCGCCATCGTCTCGCCTGGATGCTGGCGCGCAATGATCCAGATTTTTTTCTTTGGCCTGGGCGTTCCGTCTTCGCCGATGTCGGGGGTGCCGAGCGTGAGCAGCGACATCGGCCGGCCTTCGACCGTGCGCCCCAGTTCCGTCAGCGTTGCCTGCGGCATCTGCTGGACCGCGCCGAGAAATTCCGAGTGGCGCTCTTCGCTGTAGGGCTCGAAGTACGCGTAGTAGATGCGGTCGAAGTCCGGAGTGTGATCGATCGTCAGCACGTGGCCATCGTAGGAAGTGGGCACGCGGAACCAGTTCACGCGGTCGTAGCTCGCCATCGCGTGATAGCCACGCCAGCCCTCGGCGAACGCGCACTCGTGGGCATTCTCGAAGGTCATCACGCAGCGCTCGCCCGCCGCGCCTGACAGACAGAAGTAGAACCACTGCGCAAATTCGGCGTGGCTGTCGCGACGCACGCGCAGGCGGATGTCGCTGGCCTCTGCGCAGGACAGGACTTCGATTGCGCCTGCGTCGAAGTTGCTGGTGATCGAAAGCGTCATGATGATATTCCCTGCTTCTGTGCCGCGCGTCGTCCGCTTATTCAGCGACGCGGCGGCGAAATACGTAGGTGGAATCGTTCGAAGCGTCCGCATCGAACGCATAGCCTTCGGCGTCGAAACCCTTCAGCGCTTCCGGCGCGTCGAGACGGTTTTCCACCGCGTAACGTGCCATCAGGCCGCGCGCGCGCTTCGCGTGAAAGCTGATGATCTTGTAGCGGCCGCCCTTCCAGTCCTCGAAGACCGGCGTGATCACCGGCCCGTCCAGCAGCTTCGGCTTGACGGACTTGAAGTACTCGTTCGACGCGCAGTTGACCAGTACCTGCGCCGCCTGCGCGTTCTTCTTCAACTGCGAATTCAGCGCGTGCGTGATGCGCTCGCCCCAGAACGCGTAGAGATCCTTGCCGCGCGCGTTCTCGAAGCGCGTGCCCATCTCCAGGCGATATGGCTGCAGCAGATCGAGCGGGCGCAGCAGCCCGTACAGTCCCGACAGCACGCGGACATGATTCTGCGCGTAGTCGAGATCCGCGGCCGATAGCGACTTTGCATCGAATCCTTCGTACACGTCGCCGTTGAACGCAAGCACCGCCTGCCTGGCATTGCTGGTATCAAACTTCGACGACCAATCTGCGTATCGCTGGAAGTTGAGCCGCGCAAGCGGATCGGAAATGTCCATCAGCGTAGATATCTCCTGCGGCGACAGGCGCCGCAAGCCGCCGATCAGTTCGGCCGCGTCATCGACAAAATCCGGGATCGTATGCTTTTTGACGTGCGGGGGTGTTTCGTAGTCGAGGGATTTGGCCGGCGACAGAACGATTATCATAGAGGCTCACAGGCACGCCGTGCCTGATGGTCAAAGACGAAAGCCCGATTGTAACGAATGCCCGGTTCCAATGCCTCACGCGGAGCGCTCCGCGTTGTCCTCGATTCGAACGTATGGATCGATATCCTCGTGTTCGACGACCCTCACACACGTCCGATCCGCGCGGCGCTCGAACGCGGCGCGCTGGCCGCGCTGATTGACGCTCGCTGTCTCGCCGAACTGACGTACGTGCTCGACTATCCGCAGTTTGCACAGCGCGCGCTCGACAAGGCCGCGGCGCTCGCCACGGTAGCGCGCCTGTCGCAGACGGTCGCGCCACCCGCGCCCGCCGAAGACGCGCGCCCCCTGCCGAAGTGCAAGGACCGTGACGATCAGAAGTTTCTCGAACTCGCTCACGCAGCCGGCGCCGACTGGCTCGTCTCGAAGGATCGGGCCGTGCTGAAACTGGCTCGACGCGTCGCGCGCGACTTCGGTTTTCAGATTGCGCAACCGGCTCCATTCGTGGCCGCGTGCGCCCTGCCCGCCGAGACCCCTGCCGAAACCGCCGCGCACGCCTGATGGCGGCCTGATGCCCGACTGAAACCCGCTCCGCCGCCCGATTCCCTACAATCGAACTTTCGCCCTCAACCCAGACCTTCGCCTAACGCTCCGGACAGCGCCATGAATGCACCGCACGACACGCCCAGGACTCCGACCTTTCCGTCCCGCCTCCCGAACGTCGGCACGACGATCTTCACGGTGATGAGCGCGCTTGCCGCGCAGAAAAACGCCGTGAACCTCGGCCAGGGTTTTCCGGACTTCGATTGCGATCCGCGCATTGTCGACGCCGTGACCGACGCGATGCGCGACGGTCACAACCAGTATCCGCCGATGGCCGGTCTCTCGCCGCTGCGCGAGGCGATCTCGGACAAGATCGCGAGCCTCTACGGCCGCCGCTATGACGCAACCAGCGAGATCACGGTCACGGCTGGCGCAACGCAGGCGCTGCTGACCGCGATCCTCTGCACAGTCCATCCTGGCGACGAAGTGATCGTGGTCGAGCCGACCTACGACAGCTACCTGCCGTCGATCGAACTCGCTGGCGGCAAGCCGGTGTTCGTCACGCTCGAGGCGCCCGACTACGCCATTCCGTTCGACAGGCTCGCAGCCGCGATCACGCCGAAAACACGTCTGTTGCTGATCAACACGCCGCACAATCCGACCGGCACGGTCTGGCGCGAAGACGACATGCGCAAGCTCGAGGAAATCGTGCGCGGCACCAACGTGCTGATCCTCTCCGACGAAGTCTACGAACACATGGTGTATGACGGCGCGCCGCACGAAAGCGTCGCGCGCTATCCGGAACTGGCCCGGCGCAGCTTCGTCGTGTCGAGCTTCGGCAAGACGTATCACGTAACGGGCTGGAAGGTCGGCTACGTCGCCGCGCCCGCAGCGCTGACTGAAGAATTCCGCAAGGTCCATCAGTTCAACGTGTTCACCGTGAACACACCGATGCAGCTCGGCCTCGCGCAGTACATGCACGACCCGGCACCGTATCTCGAACTGCCCGCGTTCTACCAGAAGAAACGTGACTTCTTCCGCGCCGGCCTCGCCGGTTCCCGCTTCAAGTTGCTGCCCTGCGAAGGCACCTATTTTCAGTGCGTCGACTATTCGGCGATCAGCGATCTGCCCGAAGCCGACTTCGCACAATGGCTGACCGGCGAAATCGGCGTCGCGGCGATCCCTGTCTCGGCGTTTTATCACGAGTCGCACGAGTCGGGCGTGGTGCGCTTCTGCTTCGCGAAAAAGGAAAGCACGCTCGCCACCGCGCTCGAACGGCTGGCTCGTCTCTGAAATGGTGCGTGCGATGATGCGAACGAACCAGCGTTCTTCGTCATCGCGCCACAGCACCGCATGCGCGCGTCCGCGCGTGTGCGGTCGCGCGCCAGCGTCGCCGTCGCGCTCAGCCCTTCTGGCGCTGTTGCGCCTCGACGCACGCCTTCCGGTCAGCCGTCACGCGCTGCGCGGCCGGGCGCTCGCCCACCGCCTTCACATACGCCTTCCAGTCGATGCCGGCGTCGAGCAGAAAGTCGCGCCCATAGATGATCCGCGTCGCCATGCCGACGAGCGGCAGGCTCACGAATCCCGCCGCATCTGCCACGCCGAAACGCTCCCCGCGCAGATACGGCCCGAACTTCGCGAGCCGCCTGAAACCGCTGATATGATGGGCCAGCAGCTTTTCGACGCGCCCTTTGGTCGCGTCGGTGATGGTGCCGCCAAAGAACGCCTGCTTGTAGAGATTGCGGACGGTCAGTTCGAGATGGACATCGACGAAGAAGATCATCTCGCGTTCTTTCGCGGCTTCCCACGGGTCGGCGGAAAAGATCTGCCTGTCGGGATAACGCGCCGCCAGATATTCGACGATCGCCTGCGACTCGCACAGATCGCCTTCTTCCGTCTGGAGAAACGGAACTTTGCCAAGCGGCGAATGCGCGAGCAGCGCTTCGTCCTGGCTCGGCATCACGAGCACTTCCTCAAAAGGGATGTCATGCTCGAGCAGCACGAATTTCACCTTGTTGTAGTAGTTGGACAGCGCGTAACCGCACAGTTTGATCATCAGGTGTCTCCATTCGGCCTGCTTGCGCCGTTTGATGGGAACCGCACTTGAAGTGTCAGCGGCCGCTTTGACCAATCATCCCAGAAATTGCACGATCGTGCTATTCTAAAAACAACCATGGAGTCGAGCCTTACCATGACCTCTCGTCAATTCAGCATCGAAACCATCGGCATCGTCGGTACGGGCGCGATGGGACGCGGCATTGCACAGATCGCCGCCCTCTCCGGCCTGACTGTGCGTCTTTTCGACGCCAATCCGGAGGCGGTCGGCGCGGCGCGCGACTATCTCGCTGACACGTTCGCAAAACTGACCGCCAAAGGCAAGCTCGATCAGGCCCGCGCTCATGCGGCGCTGGCGTGCGTATCCGGCGCGGCGGCCGTCGGCGAGCTTGCCGGCTGCGATCTCGTGATCGAAGCGATCGTCGAAAAGCTCGACGTCAAACGCGCGCTCTTCCGCGAACTCGAAACGGTCGTAGGCGGCAACTGCGTGCTGGCGTCGAATACTTCGTCGCTGTCGATCACCGCGATTGCAGCGGGCTGCCAGGACCCCTCGCGGGTCGTGGGGTACCACTTCTTCAATCCGGTGCCGCTGATGAAAGTCGTCGAAGTGATTGACGGCCTGCGCAGCGATCCGGCAGCAGGCGATGCGCTGATGACCCTCACGCGCCGCATGGGCCACACGCCAGTGCGCGCGAAAGACATGCCGGGCTTCATCGTCAATCACGCCGGACGCGGGATGAATACCGAAGGTCTGCGGGTTGCGGGCGAAGGTGTCGCGAGCTTCGTCGACATCGACCGCATCATGCGCGAGCAGGCCGGCTTCCGGCTCGGGCCGTTCGAGCTGCTCGACCTCACCGCCCTCGACGTCTCGCATCCGGTCATGGAGTCGATCTACCACCAGTTCTACGAAGAGCCGCGCTATACGCCGTCGCCGATTACCGGCACCCGGCTCGCCGGTGGGTTGATTGGTCGCAAGGTCGGTGAGGGGTTCTATCAGTACGTCGACGGCAAGCAGCAGGTTGCGGCCGAAGCGAGCGCCCCGACGGAATTGCCAAAACGCGTCTGGGTCAGCAGGCGCTATCCCGAAGCACGCGAAGCGGTGCTGGTAATCGTCGCGAAAAGCGGCGTCGTGCTCGATGACGACGCAACGCCAGGGGCCGATTCGCTGATCGTCGTCACGCCGTTCGGACACGATGCCACGACAGCCGCCGTCGACGAAGGCCTCGACGCGAGCCGCGTGGTCGCCGTCGATGCACTGTTCCCGCTCGCCGGCGCGCAACGTCGCACGCTGATGACGACGCCAGCCACCACGCGCGCCGCGCGCGACGCCGGTCACGCACTGTTCGCGTCCGACGGCGTACCCGTCACCGTGATCCACGACTCGACTGGCTTCGTCGCGCAACGTGTAGTCGCGACCATCGTCAACATCGGTTGCGACATCGCGCAGAAGAGAATCGCGTCGCCACGGGACATCGATCTCGCCGTGACGCTCGGTCTCGGCTATCCGCGCGGGCCGCTGGCGCTTGGCGATGCGCTCGGCGCGAAGACGATCCTCGCGATCCTGCGCAACATCTCGAGCGTGCTCCAGGAGCCGCGCTATCGCCCGTCGCCGTGGCTCGCGCGGCGTGCACAGCTCGGCCTTTCGCTCACGCAGCCTGACGTTGCCGACATCGACGCAAAGGATTCCCAATGAGCGCAGAACTCCTCGCCTCCCGCCCCGCTGAAAGCGAATCGACGCTCGTCCTCACGCTGTCGAATCCCGGCGCGCGCAACGCGCTGCATCCCGACATGTACGCCGCCGGCATCGAAGCGCTCGACACGGCCGAGCGCGACGCGTCGATCCGCGCGATCGTGCTCACCGGCGCCGACCGGTTCTTCTGCGCAGGCGGCAACCTCAACCGCCTGCTCGAAAACCGTGCGAAAGATCCCGCCGTGCAGGCGCAAAGCATCGACCTGCTCGGCGAGTGGATCGCCGCGCTGCGGGCGTCGACAAAACCGGTGATCGCAGCGGTGGAAGGCGCGGCGGCCGGCGCCGGTTTTTCGCTGGCGCTCGCATGCGACCTGATCGTCGCCGCCGATGACGCGAAGTTCGTCATGTCATACGCGCGCGTCGGACTGACGCCGGATGGCGGTGGCTCGTGGTTCCTCGCGCGCGCTTTGCCGCGCCAGCTGGCGGCCGAAGTGCTGTTCGAAGGCAAGCCGATCGTCGCGACGCGTCTCCATGAACTCGGCGTCGTGAACCGGCTCGCGAAAGCGGGCGCTGCGCGCGATGCGGCAATCGCCTGGGCCGACGACCTCGGCAAGATCTCGCCGAATGCGCTGGCGCGGATCAAGGGGCTCATCGACGCAGCCGGTGCGCAACCGCTTGCGGATCATCTGGTGGCGGAGCGCGACAGTTTCGTCGCCTCGCTGCATCACGGCGACGCGCCGGAAGGTATCACTGCATTCCTCGAAAAACGCTCCCCGGTGTACAAATGAGCGAACCGCAGAACGCTGCATTCCAGTTGCCGAAACGTCGGCGCATCTATCTGATGCGCCACGGCGACGTGACCTATTTCGACGCATCGGGCCGCGCAATCGATCCGGAAACCGTGCCGCTGAACGCCGCCGGCCGCGAGCAGGCGAGCGCCGCCGGTCGTGTGTTTGCCGGGCAGCAGGTCCGCTTCGATCGGGTGATCGCGAGCGGCCTGCCACGCACCGTCGAGACGGCGCAACGTGTGCTCGCTGAAACCGGGCAGCAGGTCGAACTGGAGATCCAGCCCGCGTGGCAGGAAATTCGCGGCGGCAAACTCGGCAGCATTCCCGCCGAAGACCTCGAAGCGGCCTTCCTCAGCGCGTTCGACGGCATCGTGCCCGAAGAGACACGCTTCCTCGGCGGCGAGACGATCGGCGAACTGTTCGACCGTGCGCTGCCCGCGCTCGCCGCGCTGCGTGAAGACAGCGCCTGGGACACCGCGCTCCTCGTGCTGCACGGCGGCGTCAACCGCGCGCTCCTGTCGCACGCGATCACGGCCGGCGGCCGCACGTTCTTTGGTCACCTCGCTCAGGCCACGGGCTGCATCAACGTGCTCGACGTCGGCGCCGCGCCGCGCGACTGGGTGCTGCGCGCCATCAACTATTCCCCGCCGTCGCCGCTCCATCGCGACGTGCGGAACACGACGATGGAACTGCTCTACGCACAATTCATTCAATACAGGCGTAGCTGAACCCGATCTGGAGGAGACAATGGTGCAAGCCAGCCCCGCAGGAGATCCGGAGGACAAGCCGGACTATTCGGCATTCGAAGGCACCCGGCCCATCGCGGAGCGGCTGCGCTTCGATATGGATGCGCTCGGCGCGTGGCTCGCCGGGCAGGTCGAAGGCTTTGCCGGGCCGCTTGCTGTCGAGCAGTTTGCCGGCGGCCAGTCCAATCCCACGTTCAAACTGGTGACGCCATCGCGTTCGTATGTGATGCGCTCCAAGCCCGGGCCCGCGGCGAAGCTGCTGCCGTCCGCGCACGCGATAGAACGTGAGTATCGCGTGATGCACGCGCTCGCTGACACCGACGTGCCGGTCGCGAAGATGCTCGCGCTATGCGAGGACGAAAGCGTGGTCGGACGCGCGTTCTACGTGATGGAGTTCGTCGAGGGACGCGTGCTGTGGGATCAATCGCTGCCCGGCATGTCGCCCGATGAGCGTACTGCCATCTACGACGAGATGAACCGCGTGATCGCTGCGTTGCATAGCGTCGATCCTGCCGCGGTGGGCCTCAGCGATTACGGCAAGCCGGGCAATTACTTCGCTCGCCAGATCGGCCGCTGGAGCAAACAGTACCAGGCGTCCGAGACCGAATCGATCGATGCGATGAACCGCCTCATCGAATGGCTGCCGCAGCACCTGCCGGCTGAAACCACGGAGCGCGCGTCGATCGTCCATGGCGACTACCGGCTCGATAACCTCATCTTTCATCCGCACGAACCGCGTGTGCTCGCCGTGCTCGACTGGGAGCTGTCGACGCTAGGCGATCCGCTCGCCGATTTCGCGTATCACTGCATGGCATGGCACATCGATCCATCGCAGTTTCGCGGCATCGCCGGGCTCGACTGGGCCACACTCGGCATTCCGGATGAAGCCCACTACGTCGAACGCTATTGCGCGCGCACCGGCTTCGAGATTCAGGGCGACTGGAATTTCTATCTGGCGTACAACATGTTCCGCATTGCGGCGATCCTGCAGGGGATCATGAAGCGCGTCGTCGACGGCACCGCGGCGAGCGCGCAGGCCATCGACGCAGGCCGCCGTGCGAAGCCGATGGCGGAGCTCGCCTGGCGCTACGCCCAGAAGGTGCGTTAGAAGGTGCGTTGAAGGTGCATTAGCCGCCCGTCACCATTGCATACGCCTGCTCATCGTCATTCGCGAGGCCATACATGAATTTCGACTACACCCCGAAGGTTCAGGCATTACGTGAAAAGCTGCTCGCCTTTTTCGACGAACACATCTATCCGAACGAACGCGCTTTCGCTGCCGAGATTGCGCGGAATCGCCAGAACGGCAATGCGTGGATCCCGACGGAACTGATCGAAAGCCTGAAGCTCAAGGCGCGCGATGCAGGGCTGTGGAATCTCTTTCTGCCTGATTCCGAGCGCGGCGCGGGGCTGACGAATCTCGAGTACGCGCCGCTGTGCGAAATCATGGGACGCGTGCCCTGGGCGCCGGAAGTCTTCAACTGCAACGCGCCCGATACCGGCAACATGGAAACCATCGAGCGCTACGGCAGCGAAGAGAACAAGCGCGAATGGCTCGAACCGCTGCTGCAGGGGCAGATCCGTTCCGCGTTCCTGATGACCGAGCCGGAAGTGGCGTCGTCGGATGCGACGAACATCCAGACCCGCATCGTCCGCGACGGCGACGATTACATCATCAACGGTCACAAGTGGTGGTCTTCGGGTGCGGGCGATCCGCGCTGCAAGGTGTACATCGTGATGGGCAAGACCGATCCCGAAGCGCCTCGCCATCAACAGCAATCGATGATTCTCGTGCCAGCCGACGCGAGCGGCATCACCGTGCATCGACCGCTCAACGTATTCGGCTATGACGATGCGCCGCACGGCCACATGGAAATCACCTTGAAGAACGTGCGCGTGCCGGCAACGAACATGTTGCTGGGCGAAGGCCTGGGCTTCGAGATCGCCCAGGGCCGGTTGGGCCCGGGACGGATTCACCATTGCATGCGGCTCATCGGCCTTGCCGAACGCGCACTCGAATTGATGGCGAGGCGCTCGCTGCAACGCGTCGCCTTCGGTAAGCCGGTCGCGGCGCAAGGCGTGACGCTGGAGCGCATTGCGGAAGCGCGCTGCATGATCGAACAGGCCCGGCTGCTCACACTGAAGACGGCATACATGATGGACACCGTCGGCAACAAGGGCGCGCGCGGTGAAATCGCGATGATCAAGGTCGTCGCGCCCAACATGGCGTGTCAGGTCATCGACTGGGCGATGCAGGCGCACGGCGCGGCCGGCGTAAGCGACGACTTTCCGCTTGCGTATGCGTACACGTCGGCGCGTTCGTTGCGCTTCGCCGACGGTCCCGATGAAGTGCATCGCAATGCCATCGCGAAGCTCGAACTCGCGCGTTACGCGGATACCAGTGCGGCAGCGGCACGCTCGTAACATGCGGTTGATGCACTGACGCGGCGGCACGGCCCGTGCCGTGCTCTGCCCTGCCCTGCACTAACGTCCGATCTATGCTCTAATTTTCGTCTGCTTCGGCGCCGCATCATGCGGCGCCGCTCTCAAGGAACGAAGGAGCCACGATGATCGACGTCTACAGCTGGGCGACCCCGAACGGCCACAAGGTTCACATCATGCTCGAAGAAACGGGCCTTCCCTACACCGTGCATGGCGTGAACATCGGCGCAGGCGACCAGTTCACCGCCGGGTTCCTCGCGATCAGCCCGAATAACAAGATCCCGGCGATCGTCGACAGTGAAGGGCCGAAGACCATCGACGGCAAGCCCTTTTCGCTGTTCGAGTCCGGCGCGATCCTGATCTATCTGGCCGAGAAAACCGGCAGATTCCTGCCAGCCGACCCTGCCGCGCGTTATGCAACGCTCCAATGGCTGATGTTCCAGATGGGCAGCATCGGGCCGATGCTGGGGCAGACACACCATTTCCGCGTCTACGCACCGAAGCCGATCGAATACGCGATCAATCGCTACTCGAATGAAGCGCGGCGTCTGTATGGCGTGATGGATACGAAGCTAGGCAAGACTGCTTATCTGGCGGGCAACGATTACACGATCGCAGACATTGCATCGTTCCCATGGACGCGCTCGTGGAAAAACCAGGGTATCGAACTCGACGATTTTCCGAATGTGAAGCGCTGGCATGAAGAGATTGCGGCGCGTCCAGCCGTCGTGCGCGGCGTGGAGGTGCTCGCGGACGCCCGTCAGCCGCTGATGGACGACAAGGCAAAAGAAGTGCTGTTCGGCGCGACGCAGTACGCGAAGCACTGAGCCCACGGCACGGCGTCAAGCCGGGTTGCTGCCAACCGGGCTCGCGCCGTGCTTCGTCGCGACTAGAAGTAATGCCGCGTGATGAACTCCGCAACGCACGCCGGCCGCTCACTGCCCTGCTGCTCAAGCGTCACATGCCACACGACCTGCACGCCACCTTCGTCGACGTCGGTGACACTCGTCACCGCGAAACTGGCGCGCACCTTCGAACCGACCCGTACCGGCGACGTAAAACGCACCCGATTGAGGCCGTAGTTGACGCCCATCCGCTGCCGGAGCGCAACGGTCCTCTCGAGCAACGCGGGAATCAGCGACAGCGTCAGAAAGCCGTGTGCGATCGGTCCGCCGAACGGCGATTCACGCTTTGCGCGCTCGGGGTCGACGTGAATCCACTGATGATCGCCGGTCGCGTCAGCGAAGCGGTCGACGCTCGTCTGATCGATCTCCACCCAGTCGCTGACGCGCGGCGCAGCGCCGACGAGCGCACGCAACGCGTGCAGATCGACTGACGCGAGCTCGGGTGTCATTCAGCCTTCCCAGGATGGCGCAGTCCGAAAAGCCCTTTTGAGCGGACGGTGATCACCGTCTCGCCGTGCTGGTTTTTACCCTCCCATTGCGTCGAGACAATCCCGCGATCCGGCTTGCTCGACGAGACGCGCTTGTCGAGAACCGTATTCGTCATCCGGATCGTGTCGCCGACGCGAACCGGCTTCAGCCAGCGGATGTCGTCGATGCCGGGCGATCCCATCGACGTCGAGCCTGCAAACGCGTTGCGCACCAGCAGCCCCATCATCACCGAACAGGTATGCCAGCCGCTCGCGATCAACGTGCCGTACGGCGAAGCGGCCGCACCCGCTTCGCTGACGTGAAATGGCTGCGGGTCGAACTGCTCGGCAAATGCGACGATCTCGTCACGCGTAAACGTGTGTTCGCCAATCTCGAAGGTCTTGCCGACCTCCATGTCTTCGAAACTCAATCCCATACTGACACCTCGCTCGTGCAGGTCAACGTCTGGTCATACTTCGGCTGCCGCAAAAGCGGGCAGCGCGGCAAATCGTTCGAGATGGTGATCGACATCGCCGAGCGTCGTCTCGATGATCGCAAGGCGCTTGAACAGGTGCGCCGCGGCGACTTCATTGGTGACGCCCATTCCGCCATGCAATTGCACCGCCTGCTGGCCGACGAAGCGGGCCGCCTGGCCCACGCGCACCTTCGCCGCCGACACCGCGCGACGCCGCTCGTCGGCATCGTCGCTCGAATAGCGGACGGCGGCGAGGTAGGCAAGCGAGCGCGCCTGCTCCGCGTGAATCAGCATCTCGACCATCCTGTGCTGCAAGGCCTGGAAACGCGCGATGGGCACACCGAACTGCTGACGCGTCTTCGTATACTCGACGGTTGCGTGATTCAGTGCATCCAGCGCGCCGACGGCTTCGGCGCACAGCAGTACCGTACCGTAATCGGCGATGCGTTCGAGCGTGGCTGCGCCGGCGTGAGCGCCCGAGAGACGTCGCGCTGGCGTTGCATCGAACGACAGCGTCGCGGCACGCTGGCCGTCGATCGTCCGGTAGTCGGTGACCTGTGCGTTCTGCGCATGCCGCTCGACGACGAACAGGGCAATCTCGCCGTCCAGACGTGCGGGCACGATCCAGAAATCAGCCTGTGCGCCGTGCTGGACAACCGATTTTTTACCCGTCAGCGCGTAGCCGTCGCCCTGCCGCGTCGCGGTCGTTTCGACGGCAAACAGATCGTAGCGCGCGGCCGGTTCATGAAAGGCCACCGCCAGCTTGATCTCGCCCGCTGCGGCGCGTTCGAGCAGTTGCGCGTCGTCGCCCTGTGCGCTTCCGGCGAGGCGCAAGGCCTCGATCCCGACCGCCGTCGCCCAGTACGGCTCGACGACGAGCGCCCGCCCCAGTTCCTGCATGACCACGAGCATATCGACGGTACCGCCGTTGAAGCCGCCCTGCGCTTCCGGCACCGGCAACGCGGTCAGGCCAAGCTCAGTGAAGGCGGTCCAATGCGCGTCTGCCACGCCGGTATCCGATTTCACGATCGTCTGGCGGGCCTCGAAGCCGTAGTTCCTGTCCAGATAACGGCGCAATGCGTCGGCGAATTGCTGTTGTTCGTCGTTGAAGGTGAAGTCCATGCGCCGCTCCTCAAAGGCCCAGAATCATCTGCGCGATGATGTTCTTTTGAATCTCGTTCGAGCCGCCGTAAATCGACGTCTTGCGGAAGTTGAAGTAGTACGCGGCGAGTGGCGCGGCATCGTCGTCACCGGCGATGCTGTGCTCGCGCTCACCTTCGAGGAACGGCACGTCGAACGGCGCTGCAAGCGGCCCGGCCGCTTCGAACATCAGTTCGGTCAATGCCTGCTGCACTTCGGTACCCTTGATCTTCAGCATTGACGCCTCCGGTCCGGGGCCCCGTCCACCGGCCTCGCTGCTGACGACGCGCTGCACCGTGACTTCCAGCGCCATCAGTTCGATCTCGAGATTCGCAACCTTTGCAGCAAAAACCGGATCGTTCAGGAGCGGCCTGCCATTCTTCTGCTGGTTCAACGCAAAGCGCTTCAGGAACACGAGTTCACGTTTCGACTGACCGACCCGCGCGATGCCAGTGCGTTCATGGCCAAGCAGATACTTCGCATACGTCCAGCCGCGATTCTCGTCGCCGACGATATTGTCGAGCGGCACCTTCACGTCCTCGAAGAAGACTTCGTTGACTTCGTGGTCTTCATCCAGCGTGATGATGGGACGTACCGTGATGCCCGGCGTCTTCATGTCGATCAGCAGGAACGAGATGCCCTCCTGCTTCTTCGCGCCGCTATCGGTGCGCACGAGGCAGAACATCATGTCGGCATGCTGGCCGAGCGTGGTCCACGTTTTCTGACCGTTCACGACGTAGTGATCGCCGACGCGCTCTGCACGTGTGCGCAGCGACGCGAGATCCGACCCCGAGCCGGGCTCCGAATAGCCCTGGCACCACCAGTCGGTGCCGTCGAGAATGCGCGGCAGGTAGTGGCGCTTTTGCGCCTCGCTGCCATATTTCATCAGCACTGGCGCGACCATCGACACGCCGAACGGCAACACGGTCGGCGCACCGAGGCGCGCGCACTCCTCGTCCCAGATGTGCCGTTGTGTCGCGTCCCAGCCTGGGCCGCCGTATTCGGTCGGCCACGCGGTCGCTGACCAGCCACGCGTGCCGAGCAGCTTGTGCCAGCGCGCGAAGTCGTCGCGATTCAGACGTTTGTGATTGAGGACCTTGTCGCTCAGCTCACGAGGCAGATTGGCCTCGAGCCAGGTGCGGATGTCGGCGCGAAACGCGTCGTCGGCGGGGGAATAATCCAGATTCATGCGCTTTTGTCTCCTGGCCGCGCACGATACCGCCGACGCCAGGAGCCACCGCGCCGTTACTGCAGCGGCTCTTTCAGTGCGACCGGGACCGGCAGCGGCATCACGTCGATGCCTTCTTCGACCAAGGCTCTCGCATCTTCGGGTGTCGTAACACCGCGAATGCTGCGTGCAGGCGCTTCGTTGTAGTGAATGCGCCGTGCTTCCTCGGCGAAGCGGTCGCCCACGTTCTCGGTTTTTTCCAGTACCTCGCGTAACGCACGCATGACGTGCGCCTGCAGTTCGGCCGCACCCTCGGGGGCTTGCGCGTTCGTCGCACCGGACAGATTCAGCCGGGGCGCAGACGGCAAACGGCTCACTTCGGTCGCACCGCACATCGGACATTCGACGAGTTTGCGGGACAACTGCGATTCGAAGTCATCGGCGGAAGCGAACCAACCTTCGAACCGATGGCCATGCGGACACTGTAAATCGAGGACCTTCATCTGGAATCAGGGCTTGCGTATTAGTTTAGCGCAAAATGGAAATTTGTGAACGGTCGTTCGCAAAAAGTCTGGCTTTCTCTTGCAACATAGGGACGTCACATTTGAAAGCGTTGGGCGATTCTAGCGCTTTGCGGCAAAGCTCGCCGAAGCATCGCGAAAGCCCCTTGAAAACGGAAACGGCGACCTCGTGGGCCGCCGTTCTGTCCAAACCGTGACGAATGTGCTCAATGTCCCGGGATTCAAGCCGGTTCCGGTTCGGCCATCGGCCACGCGCCGGACAATATCTTTTCGAGCCAGAACGTACCGATGATCGTCTTGACGTCGGTGATCTTGCCGGTGCGCACCCATTCCGACACCTCCGGCACGCTAGCAGTGAACAGTTCGAGAAACTCGCCGTCATCGAGCTTCCGTTCGCCTGCCGTCAGACCGCGGGCAAGATAGATGTCGATGAATTCAGTCGAATACGAAATGATCGGGTGGATGCGCGTGATGTACACATATTCACGCGCGGTATAGCCCGTTTCTTCAGCGAGTTCGCGTTTCGCGCAGGCGAGCGCACCTTCGTCCGGATCGAGCTTGCCAGCGGGGTACTCGTACATCACCTTGCCGATCGGATAGCGAAACTGACTTTCCAGCAGCACGCGGCCATCGTCGAAGAGCGGGATCACCATCACCGCGCCTGGATGCTGTACGTATTCGCGCGTAGCGTGCTTGCCGTCGGGCAATTCGACGGTATCGCACTTGAGCGTCAGAAACGGACCTTCATGCAGCGTCCTGCTTTCAACGCACTTCTCGGTGAGCGCGGCGTCGTGGTTCGGAAGTTGTTCAGCCATGTGCGGACCTCAGAAATGCGGGGGTGCGCGACGGCTTGCGCCGTCAGCGACGTTTGAGGAGATACTGCCAGGTGAAGCCGGGGAAGGCGAACACGACGAACAAACTAAACGTGATCGCGTAGAACTGCCAGCCCTGGTCGAAGCGGTTACCGGCGCGTGCTTCGAGCATGAAGCCGAGCGCGCCGACCACGACATACAGCACGATGAGCTCGGCGATCCGCAGCCACGCGCTCTTCTTCACCGCCTTCATGGGCACAACAGCGAAGAGCCGCTGATTCAGGAACGGCAGGTTGGCGCCGGCGAGCGCCAACAACACGATAAACCAGCCTGCTGCCGACATCAGAGCGGCAACGTGTGCTGCATTGCCTGCAGACAGACCGTCATCAGCGGACCCGGAACCACGCCAAGTACCAGCACCGCAACACCGTTCAGCGCGAGCAGCGCGCGCTTGGAGAAATCGCCCGTGATCGGCGAGGTGTCTTGCGGTGCGTCGAAGTACATCAGCTTGACGATACGCAGGTAGTAGAACGCGCCGAACAGCGACGTCACCACAGCCAGCACGGTCAGCCAGGTGAGGCCGGCGTTCATCGTTGCTTCGAGCACAGCGAGCTTCGCGTAGAAGCCGACCGTCGGCGGGATCCCGGCGAGCGAGAACATCATCACCATCATCACGAACGCGAACACCGGGCTGCGCTGGTTGAGGCCCTTGAAGTCGTCGATCATTTCAGCTTCGAAGTCGCGGCGCGCGAGCAGCATCACGACACCGAACGTACCCAGCGTCGTCACGAGATAGACGATGCTGTAGAACATTGCCGAGCCGTACGCGCTGGCCGCCCCGCCCGCCTTGCCGTCAACCACACCCGCCAGCAGGCCGAGCAGCACGAAGCCCATGTTCGAGATCGCCGAGTACGCAAGCATCCGCTTGATGTTGCGCTGAACGATACCGGTAATATTGCCGACGATCATCGACAGCGCAGCGAGGATCACGAGCATTTCCTGCCAGTCGACAGCGAGCGGCAGCAGACCCATCACCAGGAAGCGCAGACCCCACGCGAATGCGGCAACCTTCGGGCCACCGCCCGTGAGCAGCGTCATCGCCGTCGGTGCGCCCTGATAGACGTCCGGCACCCACATGTGGAACGGCACCGCGCCCATCTTGAACGCCACGCCCGCCACGATGAAGATCACGCCGAACAGCAGCACCACATCGTTGATATGGCCCGAGGCCACTGCCTTGAGCACTTCGCCGAGTTCAAGCGAGCCGGTCGCACCGTACAGCATCGAGATTCCGTACAACAGGAACCCGGAAGCGAGCGCGCCCAGCACGTAGTACTTCATCGCCGCTTCGTTCGACTGCGCAGCGTCACGGCGCAGCGCGATGACCGCATACAGCGACAGCGACATCAGCTCCAGACCCAGATACAGCGTCAGGAAGTTGTTGCCGGAGATCATCACGAGCTGGCCCAGCAGCGAGAACATCCCGAGCAGGAAGAAGTCGCCGCGGAACAGGTCGCGATCCTCGATGTATTTGCGCGAATAGATGATCGATACCGCGTAGCCCAGCGACACGACCGCCTTCATCGCGTTGGCGAACGGATCCACCACGAACATGCGCGAGAAGAAATAATGCGGTGTCGGATCGAACGCGTTCACGGCGAACCAGACGCCGGCGATCACCGACGAAAAGACCGCAATGTAGTACGTCGTGCGACGGCCAGCCTGGCCGACGAACGTGTCGTTGAGCCACGCGACGACCACTGCGGCCATCAGCAGCGTGTCGGGCAACAGAGCATTGATAGGGGCGTTTTGCATGATCTTGAGATTCCTCCGCTCTGTATTACTGTGACAACGGCAGCTTGGACTGCGCGACGTGGGAGAGGAGGTTTTCCACGGATACGTGCATCACATCGGTGAAAGGCTTCGGGAACAGCCCCATGTACAGCGTCAGGCCCGCCAGCACCGCCAGCATGACAAATTCGCGACGGTTGACGTCGAGCAGACCCTTCACGTGATCGTTCGCGACCGCGCCGAAGTACACGCGCTTGTACATCCACAGCGTGTAGGCCGCGCCGAGGATCAGCGTGAACGCCGCGCCGAACGCAATCCAGAAGTTGTACTGCACCGCTGCCAGAATCACCATGAACTCGCCGACGAAACCGGACGTGCCCGGCAGGCCGCAGTTCGCCATCGCAAACAGCATCACGAGCGCGGCGAACTTCGGCATCGTGTTGACGACGCCACCGTAGTCAGCAATCTCGCGCGAGTGCATACGGTCGTAGAGCACGCCGATGCAAAGGAACATCGCGCCGGATACGAAACCGTGCGAGATCATCTGGATGATCGCGCCTTCGGCGCCAAGCTGGTTGAAGATGAAGAAGCCGAGCGTCACAAAGCCCATGTGCGCGATCGACGAATACGCGACCAGCTTCTTCATGTCGGCCTGCACCATCGCCACGAGACCGATGTAGATCACCGCGATCAGCGACAGCGTGATCACAACCGGTGCGAGGAAGTGGCTGGCGTCCGGCGTGACCGGCAGCGAAAAGCGCAGGAAACCGTACGCACCGAGCTTCAGCATGATCGCGGCCAGCACGACCGAACCGCCCGTCGGCGCTTCCACGTGCGCATCAGGCAACCACGTGTGGACCGGCCACATCGGGACCTTCACGGCGAACGCAAGGAAGAACGCGATGAACAGCAACACCTGCGGCGTCATGGCGATCTGGGCGGTTTGCCACGCGGCGAGGTCGAACGTGCCCGTCTCCGTGTACAGATACAGCAGCGCGACCAGCATCAGGAGCGAGCCCATCAGCGTGTACAGGAAGAACTTGAACGCCGCATACACGCGGTTCGCCCCACCCCACACGCCGATGATGATGTACATCGGAATCAGCGTTGCTTCGAAGAACACATAGAACAGCATGCCGTCGGCAGCGCTGAACACGCCGACCATGATGCCCGACAGGATCAGGAACGAAGCCATATACTGCGACACGTGCTTCGTGATCACTTCCCAACCGGCGATCACGACGATCACCGTAATCAACGCGGTCAGCACGACGAACCACATCGAGATGCCGTCGATACCCAGGTGGTAGGTGATGTTGAAGCGCTCGATCCAGTTCGCCTTCTCGACGAACTGCAAGTCTGCGGTGCTGGAATCGAACCCCGTAATCAGCGGAATCGTAACGATGAAGCTGAGTACCGAGCCGACCAGCGCGATCCAGCGCGCCGGTGCGGGGTTCCTGTCGGAGCCGATGGCAAGGACCAGGAGGCCGAACAGGATCGGCAGCCAGATCGCGATACTGAGAATCGGATAAGCGTGCATTAGTGTCCCTCGCCTTATTTGCCGCCGAGCGTTACAAACAGGGTCAGGAGCCCCAACATGCCGATAATCATGGCGAACGCGTAGTGATAGATGTAACCGGATTGGAGGAAACGGATCACACTGGCAAACCAGCCGATGAAGCGCGCGCTGCCGTTGACGATGCCGTCGATGACCACAACATCGCCTTCCTTCCAGAGGCCACGGCCGATTGCCACGGCGCCCTTCGCGAACACGACTTCGTTGATCTTGTCCATGTAGTACTTGTTGTCGAGCAGCGTGTAGATCGGCGAGAACGTGCGACGCACAACCGCCGGCAGTTCAGGACGCTTCAGGTACATGAACCACGCCACGACGACACCCGCGAGCGCCAGCCAGACCGGCAGACCCGACACCGAGTGCAGGCCCATCGAGACCCACCCGTGGAACTCATCGGCCATTTCGTGCACCGACGGATGGTTTTCGCCGATGAAGATCACCTTGTCGAACGCCACGCCGTGCTGGAAGAAGTCGCCGAACAGCAGCGGGCCGACCGCGATCGCGCCGATGATCACCGACGGAATCGCCAGCAGGACGAGCGGCACCCACACCACCCACGGCGTTTCATGCGGTTCGTGCGCATGGCCGTGGTCGTCATGACCATGCCCGTGATCGTCGTGACCGTGGCCGTGCGCCGCTTCCATGCCCATCGGCGATTCCGGATGCTTCGGCTTGCGGAAACGCTCTTCGCCGTGGAACACCATGAAATACATACGGAACGAGTACAGCGCAGTGACAAACACGCTGCCCACCACCGCGAAGTACGCGAAACCCGAACCCGGCAGATGCGACAGCTTCACCGCATCGATGATCGAGTCTTTCGAATAGAAGCCCGAGAAGAACGGCGTACCGATCAGCGCCAGCGAGCCGACCAGCGACGTGATCCACGTGATCGGCATGTACTTGCGTAGGCCACCCATGTTGCGCATGTCCTGATCATGGTGCATGCCGATGATCACCGAACCCGCGCCGAGGAACAGCAGCGCCTTGAAGAACGCGTGCGTCATCAGGTGGAACATGGCGACCGGATAAGCCGACACGCCGAGCGCAACCGTCATGTAACCGAGCTGCGACAGCGTCGAATACGCCACCACGCGCTTGATGTCGTTCTGGACGATCCCGAGGAAGCCCATGAACAGCGCCGTGATCGCGCCGATTACCGTCACGAACGACAACGCCGTATCCGACAGTTCGAACAGCGGCGACATGCGCGTGACCATGAAGATACCGGCCGTCACCATGGTTGCCGCGTGAATCAGCGCGGAGATCGGCGTCGGGCCTTCCATCGAGTCCGGCAGCCAGACGTGCAGCGGGAACTGTGCCGACTTACCCATCGCGCCAATGAAAAGGCAGATACAGGCAACGGTCAGGAGGCCCCAGCTGGTGCCCGGGAAATTCAGCGCCGCGAGTTCGTGGCTCTTCGCGAACACGTCGCCGTAGTTCATCGAACCGGCGTACGCGAGCAGAAGACCGATGCCGAGCAGGAAGCCGAAGTCGCCCACGCGGTTCACGATGAACGCCTTCAAGTTGGCGTAGATCGCGCTTTCGCGGGTGAAGTAGAAGCCGATCAGCAGGTACGACACCAGCCCCACCGCTTCCCAGCCGAAGAACAGCTGCAGGAAGTTGTTGCTCATCACGAGCATCAGCATCGAGAACGTGAAGAGCGCGATGTACGAGAAGAAGCGCTGGTAACCGTCGTCGTCGGCCATATAACCGATCGTGTAGATGTGCACCATCAGCGACACGAAGGTCACCACGGCCATCATCAGCGCCGTCAGCGAGTCGACGAGGAAGCCGACTTCGAACTTCAGATTGCCGACGGTCAGCCATTCGTAGACCGTCCCGTTAAAGCTCGCGCCGTTCATGACGTCGAAGAAGACGATGACCGACAGGATGAACGAGATCGCAACCCCAAGGATCGTGACCGAGTGAGCCCCGGCGCGCCCTATCGCTTTCCCGAACAGCCCCGCAATCAGCGAGCCGGCCAGCGGTGCAAGCGGGACCGCCAGCAACAGGTTTTCATTGAGTGTCGTTGACATAACAGCTTTGCCTGAAGTTAACCTTTGAGCTGATCGAGATCCTCGACATTGATCGTGTCGAGGCTACGGAACAGGGTCACCAGAATGGCGAGGCCGATCGCTGCTTCCGCCGCGGCGACGGTCAGCACGAAGAACACGAAGATCTGGCCGTGCACATCGCCGAGGTAATGCGAGAAAGCGACGAAATTCGTGTTCACCGCCAGCAGCATCAGTTCGATGGCCATCAGGATGATGATGACGTTGCGACGGTTCAGGAAAATGCCGACGATACTGATCGCGAACAGGATCGCGCCGAGCACGAGGTAATGGGCAAGGGTCAACATGTTTTTATCTCCTTGTGCGCTCAGCCTTGTTTGGCCGGCGCCGAATCGGCTGCCGCTTCGGTTGCAGCGGTCTTCTCGGACGGCATCTTGACGACGCGCACGCGATCCGAGGCGCGCACCTTCACCTGGTCGCTCACCCGCTGGCGCTTGCTGTCCTTCTGATGACGCGTGGTCAGTGCGATCGCGGCGATGATCGCGACCAGCAGCACGAGGCCCGCGACTTCGAACGCGAAGATGTAATCGGTATAGATGACCTTGCCGATCAGGCGGGTGTTCGACCAGCCGGCGGTTGCCGCAGCCGCGCCTACCGCCGTCGTGTCGCGCACCGGCTGAACCGTCGCGCCATAGCCGTGCCAGAGGATCAGCGCGGTCTCGATCACGATGATCGCGCCCACGATGGTCGCCATCGGCACGAAGCGTTTGAAGTCGCGTCGCAGCACGTCGAGATTGATGTCCAGCATCATCACGACGAACAGGAACAGCACCATGACGGCGCCGACGTAGACCAGCACGAGCAGGATCGCGAGGAATTCAGCCTCGAGCAGCATCCAGATGGCCGCCGCATTGAAGAACGCGAGCACCAGAAATAGCGCGCATGCCACCGGGTTGCGCGAGGTGATCACCTTCAGCCCTGACACTGTCAGGAGAAGCGCGAAGATGTAGAACAGTACGGTCGTGAATTCCATGATTACCGGTTCATCGTTAGGCCATCGTCAGGCATGGTTCTTTGGCACGTGCATCTGGCACAAGCACACAGGTGCACGATGCCAAAGCGGTAAGGCTTCAGCTCCCGGCCCCGACTGCGGGCCGTTGCAGCATCGAACTACAGTGTCGAACTACGGGCGTTTCAACGATACGGTGCATCCGCTGCCTTGTTGGCGGCGATCTCAGCTTCGTAGCGATCGCCCACAGCCAGCAGCATGTCCTTCGTGAAATACAGGTCGCCGCGCTTCTCGCCGTGATATTCGAGGATGTGCGTCTCGACGATCGAATCGACGGGGCAGCTTTCTTCGCAGAAACCGCAGAAGATGCACTTGGTCAGGTCGATGTCGTAGCGCGTCGTGCGGCGCGTGTTGTCCGCGCGCGTTTCCGACTCGATCGTGATCGCGAGTGCCGGGCACACCGCTTCGCACAGCTTGCAGGCGATGCAGCGCTCTTCACCGTTTTCATAGCGGCGCAGCGCATGCAGGCCGCGGAAACGCGGCGAAATCGGCGTCTTTTCTTCAGGGAACTGCACCGTGATCTTGCGCCGGAACGCATAACGTCCGGTTAGCGCGAGACCCTTCAGCAGTTCCGTCAGGAAGAAGGTCTTGAAGAAGTTTTGGATTGCGGTCATGGGTTCATCCGCCCTTTATTTCCAGATGTTCAACGGCGACATGATCCAGAAGCCGACCACCACCAGCCATACCACGCAGACTGGAATGAATACCTTCCAGCCCAGACGCATGATCTGGTCATAGCGATAGCGCGGGAACGTCGCACGCGCCCAGATGAACACCGACAACAGGAAGAAAACCTTCGCCACCAGCCAGACGATGCCCGGCACGAACGACAGGAAGCCGAACGGTGCGCTCCAGCCGCCGAGGAAGAACGTCGCTGCAAGCGCCGAGATCACGATCATGTTGATGTACTCGGCGAGGAAGAACAGCGCAAACGCCATACCCGAGTAATCGATCATGTGGCCGGCAACGATTTCCGACTCCCCTTCCACCACGTCGAACGGGTGGCGGTTCGTTTCAGCGATGCCGGAGATGAAGTAGACGGCGAACATCGGCAACAACGGCAGCCAGTTCCACGACAGGAAGTTCAGGCCATAGCTGGCGAAAATGCCGCGTTCCTGCGAAGTGACGATATCCGACAGGTTCAGGCTGCCGGCGGTCATCAGCACGACGACGAGCGCGAAGCCCATCGAGATTTCGTACGACACCATCTGTGCCGCCGCGCGCATCGCGCCAAGAAACGCGTACTTCGAGTTCGACGCCCAGCCAGCGAGAATCACGCCGTACACCCCAACCGACGAGATCGCGATCGCATACAGCAGACCGGCGTTGATGTCGCCGAGCACCGCGCCCGCCTGGAACGGGATCACTGCCCAGACCGCGAAGGCCGGCACCACCACCATGACCGGTGCGATCATGTAGATCCAGCGGCTTGCCTGGGTCGGCTGAATCACTTCTTTCAGCAGCAGCTTCAGCACGTCGGCGATCGGCTGCAGCAAACCTGCGGGGCCAACGCGGTTCGGGCCGAGACGCACGTGCATCCAGCCGATCAGCTTCCGTTCCCAAAGGATCAGGTAAGCCACGCACAGCAGGATCACGACGGCCACTACAAGGATGCGCACCAGTGCCCACACCGTGGGCCATGCCACACCGAGGATCTGGGTGCCGCCCGAGTTGATCGTATCGAACAAGCTCATTTACGCCTTCTCCACCACCAGTTCACCGAACAGGCTGCCGAGCGCTGCACCGGCAGGCGTGGCTGCCGATACGCGGACGACCGTCTCCGCAAGATTCGCATCGCGCACGGCCGGCAGTTGCACCGACAGTTCGCCCTGGCGCACGCGGATCGCGTCGCCTTCCTTCAGACCCAGCTTGTCGAACAGCGCAGCCGGCAAACCGGCCGAGTTTGCTGCACGCGCCGCTGCCGTCAGATGCAGCGACTCAGCGCGGCGCACCAGCGGATCGGCGTGGTAGATCGGTACATCGGCGATGCGTTCGAACTTGCCGTCCGCCGCCTTCGCTACCGCACCGCGCGCGATGGCCACACCCGTTTTGTTTGACAGACGCGACGTCAGGTCGCCGTCGCCGAGTGCAGCCGCGCGCACTTCTTCAGCCGTGTCGAACTCGAAACCGGGCACGCCGAGGAGGCTGCCCAGCACGCGCAACACCTTCCACGCCGGACGCGTTTCGCCGAGCGGACGCACGACGCCGTTAAACGTCTGCACCGTACCTTCGGCATTCACGAACGTACCGGCCGTTTCCGTGAACGGAGCGATCGGCAGCAAGACGTCGGCGTAGTCGGTGCCCGTTACGAACGACGACATCACGACCACCATTTCCGCCTGCTTCAGCGCGGCCAGCGCCTGCGCCGGGTTCGCCGTGTCGAATTCAGGCTCGAGGTTGACGAGGACATAACCCTTGCGCGGTTGCTCGAACACTTCGCGCGCATTCAGGCCACCCTCGCCCGGCAATGCGCCGACGAGATGCGCGCCCACCGTGTTCGCCGCTTCCGTCAGGAAACCGAGCGTCGCGCCGGTCGCGTCAGCGATCCACTGTGCCGCTGCGTGAATCTGCGCAAATGCCGGATGCTGGACAGCGCCGTTGCCAAGCAGGACGAGGCGGCTTGCACCAGCTGCGAGCGATGCAGCAACCTGCCTGTGAGTATCCGATGCCGCCGTGCCTGCGAAAGCTTCCGGCAGTGCCACGCCACACGCTTCCGAAACCGCGGCAGCGATGCCCGCCAGTTCGTCGAGCCATGCCGACGGCGCCGCGACGACGCGTTGCGCCTGCGGAATCAGTGCATCGTCGTTCGTCGCCTGCAGCAGGGTCAGCTTCGCGCCGCCCTTAGCAGCCTGACGCAGACGCGCGGCCAGCAGCGGATGATCGCGACGCAGCGTCGAGCCGATCACGAACGCCGCATCGACGTTCGACAGTTCGGCGATCTTCGTGCCGAGCCACGGCGTACCACTTCCGTTGCCACCCTGCGGCGCCGGGAAATCCGACTGGCGCAGACGAAAGTCGACGTTCGGCGTGCCAACTGCCTGCGCGAACTTCTTCAGCAGGAACAGTTCTTCGACCGTGCTATGGGGGCTTGCCAGCGCCGCCAGCGCGTTCGCGCCGTGGTCGCCCTTGATGCCGTTCAGACCCTTGACGACGTATTCGAGCGCCGTCTGCCAGTCGGTTTCAACCCACTTGCCGCCTTGCTTGAGCATCGGCTGCGTGAGGCGCTCTACGCTGTTCAGAGCTTCATACGAGAAACGGTCCTTGTCCGAGATCCAGCATTCGTTGATTGCTTCATTTTCGAACGGCAGCGCGCGCATCACGCGATTGTTCTTTACCTGCACCACGAGGTTTGCGCCGACGGAATCGTGCGGGCTCACCGACTTGCGGCGCGACAGTTCCCACGTCCGGGCGCTGTAGCGGAACGGCTTGCTGGTGAGCGCGCCAACCGGACACAGATCGATCATGTTGCCGGACAGTTCGGAGTCGACCGTCTTGCCGACGAACGACGTGATTTCCGAATGCTCGCCACGACCCAACATGCCGAGTTCCATCACGCCAGCGACTTCCTGGCCGAAGCGAACGCAGCGCGTGCAGTGAATGCAGCGCGTCATTTCTTCCATCGAGATCAGCGGTCCGACGTTCTTGTGGAATACAACGCGCTTTTCTTCGCTGTAGCGCGACGAAGACTTGCCGTAGCCGACCGCCAGATCCTGCAACTGGCATTCGCCGCCCTGGTCGCAGATCGGGCAATCGAGCGGGTGATTGATCAGCAGGAATTCCATCACGGCTTGCTGTCCCTTCACCGCCTTCTCAGACTTCGTGCGCACGATCATGCCCGCCGACACCGGCGTCGCGCATGCCGGCACAGCCTTCGGCATCTTCTCGACATCGACAAGACACATCCGGCAGTTGGCCGCAATGGACAACTTCTTGTGATAGCAGAAGTGAGGAATGTAAGTATCGACCTTATGCGCAGCCTGGATCACCATGCTGCCTTCGGGCACCTCAACTGTCTTGCCGTCTATTTCAAGTTCAACCATGATGGTCAATCTTCCTTAACCTGTTACCGCTCAATCGTTCGCCCGTTCATCGGCCTGCTCGTCAACGAATCGACGAGTCGAAGCGATGAATCCCCGCGGTTGGTGCCTAAGTGCGCCTTATGAAGTGCGCCTTGTGTTCAGGCCGCCACTGTTTCCGATGCCGTTGCCGCACCCGCATGACCGCCGACGAGGCAGTGCTTGTGTGCAACGTGATACTCGAACTCGTCCCAGTAGTGCTTGAGCATGCCGCGCACCGGCATCGCTGCTGCATCGCCGAGCGCGCAGATCGTGCGGCCCATGATGTTTTCAGCGACCGAGTTCAACAGGTCCAGGTCTTCCTGGCGGCCCTGACCGTGCTCGATACGATGCACCACGCGATACAGCCAGCCCGTGCCTTCGCGGCAAGGCGTGCACTGACCGCACGATTCTTCGTAGTAGAAATACGACAGACGCAGCAGCGAGCGCACCATGCAGCGCGTCTCGTCCATCACGATCACCGCGCCTGAACCGAGCATCGAACCGGCCTTCGCGATCGAATCGTAGTCGAGATCGGTCTGCATCATGATGTCGCCTGGAATGACCGGTGCCGACGAGCCGCCCGGAATCACGGCCTTGATCTTCTTGCCGCCACGCATCCCGCCGGCGAGTTCCATCAGCGTCGCGAACGGCGTGCCTAGCGGAACTTCATAGTTGCCCGGACGTTCGATGTCGCCGGAAATCGAGAAGATCTTCGTGCCACCGTTGTTCGGCTTGCCCATCTCGAGGTAATTCTGCGGGCCGACTGCGAGCAGGAACGGCACGGCTGCGAACGTCTCAGTGTTGTTGATCGTCGTCGGCTTGCCGAATGCACCGAAGCTCGCCGGGAACGGCGGCTTGAAACGCGGCTGCCCCTTCTTGCCTTCGAGCGATTCGAGCAGCGCAGTTTCTTCGCCGCAGATGTAGGCGCCGTAACCGTGGTGCGCGTGCAGCTGGAACGCAAAACCCGAGCCCATGATGTTCTCACCAAGGAACCCGGCACGACGCGCTTCGTCCAACGCTTCTTCGAAGCGTTTGTAGACTTCCCAGATTTCGCCGTGGATGTAGTTGTAGCCGACTGTGATACCCATCGCATACGCGCCGATCGCCATGCCTTCGATCAACGAATGCGGATTCCAGCGCAGGATGTCGCGGTCCTTGAACGTGCCCGGCTCGCCTTCGTCCGAATTGCAGACGAGGTATTTCTGCCCCGGGAACTGACGCGGCATGAAGCTCCACTTCAGACCGGTCGGAAAACCTGCACCGCCGCGGCCGCGCAGACCCGACGCTTTCACGTCGGCGATCACCTGCTCGGGCGGAATCTTCTCTTCCAGAATACGGCGCAGCTGGGCGTAACCCCCGCGCGCCACATAGTCTTCGAGATGCCAGTTGTCGCCGTTCAGGCCGGCGAGAATCAGCGGTTTGATGTGACGATCGTGTAAAGACGTCATTTCGAAAGTTCCTCGAGCAGCTGGTCGATCTTCTCGCGGCTCATGAAGCTGCACATGCGGTGATTGTTCACGAGCAACACCGGCGCATCGCCACACGAACCCATGCACTCACCTTCTTTCAGGGTGAACTTGCCGTCGTGCGTCGTTTCGTTGAAGTCGATGCCGAGTTTCTGTTTCAGGTATTCGGCGGCGCTGTCCGAACCGCCGTCCGGGCCGAGCTGGCACGGCAGGTTGGTGCAGAGCGTGATCTTGTACTTGCCGACCGGCGACGTGTTGTACATCGTGTAGAAGGTCGCAACCTCCTGCACGGCAACCGCCGGCATGCCGAGATAGTCCGCGACGAACTGCATGACTTCGGGCGACAGCCAGCCGTGCTCTTCCTGAGCGGTGGCCAACGCCGACATCACGGCGGACTGTTTCTGATCGGCGGGATACTTCGCGATCGCACGATCGATTTCTTTCAGGCCTTCAGCTGAGATCATTTTCAGACACGACTCTTTCAATTCCTACCGAACGAAAACCCGTCGCTCACACCATGCTGCGACAGACCCGGCGTTCCTTTGCTTGACGCGCGACAGACTGCGCGCGCCGCTCCGAATATCGTCTTTAGCGATCCACTTCGCCGAACACGATGTCCTGCGTACCGATGATTGTCACGGCGTCGGCGATCATGTGACCGCGCGCCATCTCATCCAGCGCGGACAGGTGGGCATAACCCGGCGCGCGGATCTTCAGGCGATACGGCTTGTTCGCACCATCCGAAATCAGGTAGATGCCGAACTCGCCCTTCGGATGCTCGACCGCGGCGTATGCCTCGCCTTCCGGCACGTGGAAGCCTTCGGTGAAGAGCTTGAAGTGGTGAATCAAGTCTTCCATGTTCGACTTCATGCCGACACGCGACGGCGGCGCCACCTTGTGATTGTCGATCATTACCGGGCCCTGATTCTTGCGGAGCCACTCAATGCACTGTTTCACGATGCGCGTGGACTGACGCATTTCTTCGACGCGCACCAGATAGCGGTCGTAGCAATCGCCGTTCACCCCAACCGGAATGTCGAAATCGAGCTTGTCATACACTTCGTACGGCTGCTTCTTGCGTAGATCCCACTCGATGCCCGAACCGCGCAGCATCGCGCCCGTGAGACCCATCTGCAACGCGCGCTCCGGGCTGACCACACCGATACCCACCAGACGTTGCTTCCAGATCCGGTTGTCGGTGAGCAGCGTCTCGTACTCGTCGACGCAGTGCGGGAAACGGGTGAAGAAGTCGTCGATGAAGTCGAGCAGCGAACCTTGACGGTTCTCGTTCATCTTCGACAGCGCCTTCGCATTGCGAATCTTCGACGCCTTGTATTGCGGCATTGCGTCAGGCAGATCGCGGTAGACACCACCCGGACGGTAATACGCAGCGTGCATCCGTGCGCCGGACACCGCTTCATACACATCCATCAGGTCTTCGCGCTCGCGGAACGCATACAGAAACACCGCCATCGCGCCGACGTCGAGCGCGTGCGCGCCGATCCACATCAGGTGGTTCAGCACGCGTGTGATTTCGTCGAACATCACGCGGATGTACTGCGCGCGTACCGGCACATCGATGCCGAGCAGCTTTTCGATCGCCATCACGTAGCCGTGCTCGTTCACCATCATCGACACGTAGTCGAGACGGTCCATGTACGGCACGGATTGAATGAAGGTCTTGGTTTCGGCGAGCTTTTCAGTCGCGCGATGCAGGAGGCCGATGTGGGGGTCGGCGCGCTGGATCACTTCGCCGTCGAGTTCGAGCACGAGGCGCAGCACACCGTGCGCTGCCGGGTGCTGCGGGCCGAAGTTGAGCGTGTAGTTCTTGATCTCTGCCATGGCGTTCTCTTAGTGTTTCAGGCCGCCATAGCGATCCTCGCGGATCACGCGCGGCGTGATTTCCCGCGGCTCGATCGTCACGGGCTGGTAGACGACGCGCTTCTCTTCCGGGTCGTAACGCATTTCGACGTAGCCGGAAACCGGGAAATCCTTGCGGAACGGGTGGCCGATAAAGCCATAGTCGGTCAGGATACGGCGCAGGTCAGGATGGCCTTCGAAGACGATGCCGTAGAGGTCGAACGCTTCACGCTCGTACCAGTTCGCCGAACTCCAGATGTCGACGACCGATGCGATGAGCGGCACTTCGTCGTCCGGTGCGAACACGCGCACACGCAGACGCCAGTTATTGGCGATGGACAACAGATGCAGCACCGCGGCGAAACGCGGACCTTCGTAGGCGCCGTTGCCGTACGTCTGGTAATCGACGCCGCACAGATCCATCAGCTGCTCGAAGCCGAGCGAGCGATCGTCGCGCAAACGCGTGGCTACTTCGAGGTAATCGCTCGCCTTCACGACGATCGTCAGCTCACCGATTGCTTCGGTGACGCTCAGCAGGCGGCCGCCAAATGCCGCCTCGAGGTTCGCTTTCAGGGTCTCGAGTTTGCTTGCCATATTATGGGAGTAGGCGTGAGCCTTATTGACGGGCGATGGTGTTGGTGCGGCGGATCTTCGCCTGGAGCTGGATCACGCCGTAGACCAGCGCTTCAGCCGTGGGCGGACAACCCGGCACATAGACGTCGACAGGCACGATCCGATCGCAGCCGCGCACCACTGAATACGAGTAGTGGTAATAGCCGCCGCCGTTCGCGCACGAGCCCATCGAGATCACCCAGCGCGGCTCGGCCATCTGGTCGTAGACCTTACGCAAGGCCGGCGCCATCTTGTTGCAGAGCGTGCCAGCGACGATCATCACGTCTGACTGACGCGGACTCGGACGAAACACCACGCCGAAACGGTCGAGGTCATAACGGGCAGCGCCCGCATGCATCATCTCGACCGCGCAGCACGCGAGACCGAACGTCATCGGCCACAGCGAGCCGGTGCGCGTCCAGTTGATCAGCTTGTCAGCCGTAGTGGTGACAAACCCTTCCTTCAAGACCCCTTCGATACTCATTTGCTTTCCACTCCAGACGGGGCGACTAGCCGAGCCACCCACGCAAACCGGCGATTAATCTGTCATTCCCAGTCGAGGCCGCCCTTCTTCCAGATATAGGCAAAGCCAAGCAGGAATTCGAGCAGGAAAATCATCATCGCCATGAAGCCGGGCCAGCCGATATCGCGCAGGGCTACACCCCACGGGAACAGGAACGCCGTTTCAAGGTCGAAAATAATGAAGAGAATGGCCACCAGGTAGTAGCGCACATCGAACTTCATGCGCGCATCTTCGAATGCTTCGAAGCCGCACTCGTACGGTGCGTTCTTTTCGGTGTCGGGCCGGTTGGGGCCGAGGATCTTGCCAATACTGACCAGTGCTACGCCTAAACCGGTGCCCACGATGAGGAACAACAAGACGGGGAAATAGGCTGCGAGGTTCAAGACTATCCTCTATCGGTTGGTTCTGAGTGCCATCAGGAGCGAAGCACCCCTGACCAGAAAATCACTTCGGCCTGCTTGACGTTGCAAGCCCATGGCAAGCAGCGCCTTAGAAGCGAAAATGCCAGCCGAAGCGAAGCAAGCGGCTGGCATTTATATATCATTGGTGCCGACGGCGAGACTCGAACTCGCACAGCTTTCGCCACTACCCCCTCAAGATAGCGTGTCTACCAATTTCACCACGTCGGCACTGCATACAATCCGGGAAATCAACTGCTAAAACCCGCGAATCGCTTCAAGACTTGAATTGTAACTGGTTTAAACAGATTGTTCAACGCACAAAAAACGTTTTTGCGTGAAAATTTTATTTCGGCACATCCTGACCCGGAGCCGACGCCGGCGACGCTGCAACAGGTGCCGAAACACCCGCCGGTGCCGACGCAGCAGAAGCCACAACCGGAGCAGTCACAGCTGCGCCCAGCACACCAACCGACGGCTTGGAACGATACGCGCCAAGGTAAGTCAGGGTCAACGTCGTGACAAAAAACACGGCGGCGAGAACAGCCGTTGTCCGCGACAGAAAGTTGGCCGAACCTGTCGCACCGAAGAGGCTGCCCGAGGCTCCGCTCCCGAACGCAGCACCCATGTCGGCGCCCTTTCCGTGCTGCAGCAATACGAGGCCGATAACCCCAAGCGCCGACAACAACTGGACGACGATAATCAACGTTTTCAAATACAGCATCACACTCACCTGAGTCTTTATTTAACCGCGCAACACACTGTGTGGTGCACGTAGTGGGTCATCCTCGCCCGGGCGCCCTGCTCGCCGCGACGGCTTACGCCGCGCCGGTCGCCACGGCTTGCGCCGCGTTGCAGATTGCCAGGAAATCCGTGTCGTTCAACGATGCACCGCCGATCAGGCCGCCATCGATATCCGCCTGACGAAACAATTCTTCCGCGTTATCAGGCTTTACGCTGCCACCGTACAGCACTGGCACATCGGCGACCGCCGCACCCTTCGCCGCCAGACGTCCACGCAAAAACGCGTGGACCTGCTGTGCCTGGTCCGATGTCGCACTCTTGCCCGTGCCGATTGCCCAGACAGGTTCGTATGCAACGACGATCCGAACAGCCTCTTCCTGAGAGAGCCTCGCAAGCACCGCATCAAGCTGCGCGCCGACCACCTGCTCGGTCGTGCCCGCTTCGCGCTCTTCGAGCGTTTCCCCGACACAGACAATGGGCGTAATACCTGCCTCGAGGGCGCGTTGCGTCTTGATCGCTACCACTTCTGAGCGTTCGCGATGGTACGCGCGGCGCTCCGAATGTCCGACGATTGCGAGCGTTGCTCCGAACTCGACCGCCATCGCTGCCGCCACCTCGCCGGTGTAGGCACCATGCGTATGCGCCGACACATCCTGGACACCCCATGCGACGCGGCCGCCTTCGAGCAGCGACTGCGCCTGCGCGAGATACGGGCACGGCACGCACACGCCAACCCGCACGCCTTCCGGCAGCTCGCCGGCACCCTGCGCCACCGCCTGCAGCAGGGCCGCGTTTTCGGCGAGGCGCCCATGCATCTTCCAGTTACCAACTACCAGTTTTGCTCGTTGTTTCGACATTGTCTTGTCTTGTCGTGAAGCGGGCGCGAACCAAGGCTCGCACCCTGGTTCTCAGAGCCAGTCCAGCCGCCTTGCGAAAATCACGCAGCGCGCGCAAAACGCGCAATTTTACTGTGCGCAGACGGATCGGGTCAAACCACCCGTGTCAAGCGCCTGCAGCGGCAACCTGCGCGCCGCCCCAATCCAGCACGATCTTGCCGACATGCGTACTGCTTTCCATCAGCGCATGCCCTTCGGCCGCCTGCGCCGCGGGAAACACACGGTACACGACGGGCTTGATGCGCCCGTCTTCGAGGTGCGGCCAGACGCGCTCCTTGAGCTGCGCAGCAATTTTCGCCTTGAACTCGACGGGACGCGGACGCAGTGTCGACCCCGTCACCGTCAGACGGCGGCGCAGAACGTCGTTCAGGTTCAGCTCCGCCTTCGCGCCGCCCAAAAGGGCGATCAACACGAGACGGCCACCATCGGCGAGCGCCTTCAGTTCGCGCGGCACATAACTGCCCGCCACCATGTCCAGAATCACGTCGACGCCACGGTCATTCGTCAGCGACTTCACCACTTCGACAAAATCTTCTGTCCTGTAGTTGATCGCACGCTCCGCGCCCAGCTCTTCACACGCACGACACTTGTCGTCCGAGCCCGCCGTCGCGAACACGCGAAAACCCAGCGCATGCGCGATCTGGATCGCCGTCACGCCGATGCCGCTCGAGCCGCCCTGCACGAGCAGGGTTTCGTTCGCTCCGCCCTCGCCCGCACCGAGCCGCGCACGATCGAACACGTTGCTCCATACGGTGAAGAACGTCTCCGGCAGCGACGCCGCCTCGACATCGGATAGCCCCTTCGGCACCGGCAGACATTGCGCAAGCGGAGCCGCGACGTATTCCGCGTAACCGCCACCTGCGAGCAATGCGCACACGCGATCGCCGAGCTTCAGAGCAAACGGATTGTGCTTTTCGTCGATCGTGCCGCCCACAATCTCGCCCGCCACTTCCAGCCCCGGCAGATCCGACGCGCCCGGCGGCGGTGCATACGCACCCTTGCGCTGAAGTACGTCAGGACGATTGATGCCCGACGCCGCGACCTTGATCAGCACTTCACCGGCTTTCGGTTCAGGCATCGGCCGTTCGGCAAGTTTCAGAACATCCGGCGCACCGAATTCGGAAATCTCGATCGCTTTCATCTGCGTCACCTCCAAGGTGTGGATTGCGCTGCGATCAGCGTGCGGGGAGCGGGCTGTGCGCAATGCAATCCATCCTCCATGAAAAACGGCCGGCGCGCATCCACGCCGCCGGCCGTCAGACCCCTACCGCTTTACTGCTGCGGCGTCGGCTCGCCTTGCGGCGCGCCGGCGGGCGCTTCGTTCAGCAATGCCTTGGCCGACAGACGCACACGCCCCTTCTCGTCCGTCTGGATGACCTTCACCTTCACGTGCTGGCCGTCCTTCAGATAGTCGTTGATGTCCTTGATACGCTCGTTGGCGATCTCGGAAATGTGCAGCAGACCATCCTTGCCCGGCAGGATGTTGACGATCGCGCCGAAGTCCAGCAGCTTGAGGACCGTGCCGTCGTACACCTGACCGACTTCGACTTCCATCGTGATGTTTTCGATGCGCTTTTTCGCTTCGGCCATCCCTTCGCTGCTCGTGCTCGCGATGGTGACGACGCCGTCATCCGAAATGTCGATCGTCGTGCCGGTTTCTTCGGTCAGCGCGCGGATTACGGAGCCACCCTTGCCGATCACGTCGCGGATCTTTTCCGGATTGATCTTGATGGTGATCATCCGCGGCGCAAATTCCGACAGTTCAGTGTTCGCACCCGAAACAGCCGCGGTCATCTTGCCGAGGATGTGCATGCGGCCGTCCTTCGCCTGCGCGAGCGCGACCTGCATGATTTCCTTGGTAATGCCCTGGATCTTGATGTCCATCTGCAGCGCGGTCACGCCTTGCTCTGTACCCGCCACCTTGAAGTCCATGTCGCCGAGGTGGTCTTCGTCGCCGAGGATGTCGGTCAACACCGCGAACTTGTTGCCTTCGAGGATCAGGCCCATTGCGATGCCGGCGACGTGCGCCTTCATCGGGACGCCAGCGTCCATCAGCGCGAGACAGCCACCGCACACCGATGCCATCGACGACGAACCGTTCGATTCGGTGATTTCCGACACGACGCGGATCGAGTAGCCGAATTCTTCGGCGCTCGGCAGGCACGCGGCCAGCGCGCGCTTCGCGAGACGACCGTGACCGATTTCGCGGCGCTTCGGCGAACCGACGCGGCCCGTTTCGCCGGTCGCGAACGGAGGCATGTTGTAGTGGAGCATGAAGCGTTCGCGGTATTCGCCTTCGAGCGCGTCGATGATCTGCTCGTCGCCCTTCGTGCCGAGCGTCGCAACCACGAGCGCCTGCGTTTCTCCGCGCGTGAAGAGCGCCGAACCGTGCGTACGCGGCAGCACGCCCGTCCGGATTTCGATCGGGCGCACGGTACGCGTGTCACGGCCGTCGATACGCGGCTCACCGTTCAGGATCTGGCTGCGGACGATCTTTGCTTCGATATCGAACAGCACGTTGCCGACGGTCGCCTTGTCGGCTGCAACGGAGCCAGCAGCGGCCGCGTCTTCTTCCAGCTTCGCCGACGTGGCTGCGTAGATTTCCTTCAGCTTCGTCGAACGGGCCTGCTTGTCGCGGGTCTGATAGGCGGCGAGCAGTTGCGGCTCGGCGATTTCCGTGACGCGCGAGATCAGCGCTTCGTTCTTCGGGGCCGGCTGCCAGTCCCATTCCGGCTTGCCGCCGTCACGAACGAGTTCGTGGATCGTGTCGATCGCGACCTGCATCTGCTCGTGGCCATAGACCACGGCGCCGAGCATCACGTCTTCCGGCAGCTGATCCGCTTCCGACTCGACCATCAGTACAGCACGTTCCGTACCGGCGACGATCAGGTCCAGACGCGAATCCTTCAGCTGCGAACGCGTCGGGTTCAGCACGTATTCGTTGTTGATGTATGCCACACGTGCAGCACCGACCGGGCCGTTGAACGGCAGACCGGAGATGGCGAGCGCCGCGGATGCACCGATCAGCGCGGGGATGTCGGCGGGGACTTCCGGGTTGATCGACATCACGTGGACGACGACCTGGACTTCGTTGTAGAAGCCTTCGGGGAACAGCGGGCGCAGCGGACGGTCGATCAGGCGCGAAATCAGCGTTTCGCCTTCCGACGGACGACCTTCGCGACGGAAGAAGCCACCCGGGATCTTGCCTGCGGAGTAGGTTTTTTCGAGGTAGTCGACGGTCAGCGGGAAGAAATCCTGACCCGGCTTCGCCGTCTTCGCACCAACAACGGTAGCCAGCACAACGGTATCTTCGACGTCCACGAGCACCGCACCGCTTGCCTGACGGGCGATTTCGCCCGTTTCGAGGCGAACGTTATGTTGTCCCCATTTGAATTCTTTGACGATCTTGTTGAACATAGTCACTCCTTTTCTCTTCGTAATGCCGCGCGGACGAGAAGCGGCGCGGCAACGCCAGGACCGGTGCCACACGGGAAGAGGTGTGTTATGCCATTCCAGAGAACCACGCGAAGCGCGCGCGAACCGCTGGAATGACACAAAGCTCTGCCCTGCGGCCCGGCCTTGTTTCGGTCACCCGCCGCGTGATCTTCCATGCGCGCCGCGGATGACGCTTCGGTGCGCGCCACATGAAGCGCACCGTTCAAAAACAAAATGCCTGTATCAGTTGACTGACACAGGCATCTTGCGGAAAGACGACTAACTGCGCGCCCGATTACTTGCGCAGACCCAGCTTCTCGATCAGTGCGCGGTAACGATCTGCGTCCTTGCCCTTCAGGTAGTCGAGCAGCTTGCGACGGCGGCTCACCATGCGGAGCAGACCGCGGCGGCTGTGGTGATCCTTCGTGTGGGCCTTGAAGTGAACGGTCAGTTCATTAATGCGGGTCGTGAGCAGTGCGACCTGCACTTCTGGGGAGCCGGTGTCGTTAGCAGCGCGTGCGAATTGCGCAACGACGTCGGACTTCCTGGTTGTTTCAACTGCGGACATGTTGATTTCCTTTAGTACTAGACAGGCGGTCACGGAAGAAAGGCCGTGCCGTGGGGTTACAACGAGGGGCGTATTGTAGCACAGCGCGAACGGGCCGCGAACCTCCCTCGAACGGACCCGTTACGGATGCAATCAAGGGCGTTTCATACGGCAAACCGTCGGCGTCGCGGTACCCTCCGGCGGCAGCGCCAGCACGGTACGGAACCCGTAGCCCGAACCCTCGTTATCGAAGCGCACGCCAGGCGTGCCGGCCTGGTCCATCTGCATGACGTAAAGGGGCTGGATCAGCTGATGATCGTCGGCGCGCATCCACGAGGAATGGAAGCCGTTGTCGAACTTCATGCCCTCGAGCGCCTTTGCGACAGCGGCTGGCTGCGCGTTCCCCGCGCGATTCATCGCTGCCGCGAGCATCTCCACCATCAATTCCATGCGCAGGACGGGGTAATCGTCGGCGGCGGACGGGAAACGGGCGCGAAACGCCTTGTACCACGCGTCCGACGCCGCGCCGCCGGCGTTCGGATGCCAGTCGGCCACGGCGAGCACCCGGCCGACGCCTGCGTCGCCGAGCGCAGCCGGCGCACCGAGGCTATTGCCGTAGAACGTGTAGAACTTCGTGTCGAGCCCCTGCTCGCGTGCAGCCTTCACCAGCAGCGTGAGATCGTTGCCCCAATTACCGGTCACAACCGCATCCGCCCCGCTCGCGCGGATCTTTGCGATGTACGGAGCGAAATCCTTCACACGGCCGATCGGATGAAATTCGTCGCCGACTACCGCGATGTCCGGCCGCTTCGACGCCAGCGCCGCGCGCGCCAGCGTGCTGACGTCATGCCCGAAGCTGTAGTCCTGGTTCAGCAGATAGACCTTTTTCACCGACCTGTCGCGCTGGATGACATCGGCAAGTGCGTCCATGCGCATGCCGGCGTGCGCATCGAAGCGAAAATGCCAGAAGCTGCAGTTCTCGTTGGTCAGTGCGGGATCGTCTGCGGAGTAATTGAGGAACAGTTCGCGGTTATCGGGCTCGCGCGCGTTCTGTTTCTCGATGGCCGCGAGCAGTGCCGCTGCGACCGCCGAACTGTTGCCCTGGAGGATGTAGCCGATGTGCCGGTCCGCTGCTGCGCGTAGCTGAATCAAGGCCTCCTCGGCGCTACCCTTGCTATCCAGCACGACGAGTTCCAGCGGATGCGCGCCATCCCCAAGCTTCACGCCGCCCGCCGCGTTGACCCGCTCGACCCCGAGCCGCAGATTGCGCTCCACTGCCGCGCCCGCGTTGGCGAACGGCCCCGACATGCCTTCGATCAGCGCAAGCTGCACTGGCTCGCCGCCCGCGTATGCCGCCGTGACCGGCGCGGCCATCGACGACGCCGCCAGCACGGCCATCGCCGCCCGTACCCAAATCCCTGCCATCGCTGCTCCGGTTGAATCGCTCGAAGCGCGGATCATAGGACGCCCGGGCGTTGCGGAGCAAGCCCGAACGAGGGAGCAAAAGAAGCCGGGCGCTTCCTGCGCGCAAATCTTTTGCCCCGCCGCATGTCAAAATAACGTGGCTCCATGATAAAAACCGCCGCTAAAAGCTAGCAAAGCCATTGGAGGAATTCATGCTTAACCGCCTCTCATCCGGGCTCGCCGCGACCGCCCGGCCGCGCGCAGGCCTGCGCCGCACCGCGCTCGCCTGCCTGGGCGCGCTGGTGCTGGCCGGCTGCGCCCAGCCGTGGCAGCAATTTCAACCGGGCGAGGACCAGTCCACGATCATCAGCCACCTCGGCGCGCCGCGCGAAACCTATGATCTGCCGAATGGCGGCAAGCGCCTGATGTGGCCAACCCAGCCGATGGGGGAAACGACCACGGCCGCCGACATCGACGCCTCCGGCAAGATCGTGAGCGTCCGCCAGGTGTTGCAGCCGAACGAGTTCTATCGCGCGGAGATCGGCAAGTGGACCCGCGAGGATGTGCTGGTCAACTTCGGCCGGCCGGTGGAAACATCGTACTTTCCGCTGATGAAGCGCGAGGTCTGGACCTACCGGTATCAGGAAGATAATGTCTGGTATCTGATGTACAGCTTCTACTTCGACAATCAGGGAATCCTGCGGTTGACACAAAAGACGCCCGACCCGCTGCATGATCCGGACCGCCGGAGCAATTTCTTCTAGACGACGCCGCGTCGCGCCCGCCCGCCGCCTCTTCAGGCGGCGTTTTTCTGTGCGTTTCGCCTGCCGGGGGCGCGTTTGTTTCGTGGACCGCGCGAGCGTGCACCAATATGCGGTGCGCGTTTTGAGGGTAGGCGACGGGCGCATCAAGGTACTGGCGTTCGGCTATCCCGGCGAAGAGCCCACTACGTCCGACAACACCTCGGCAGCGCAGCCAGAAACGGTTCGCGGCACAGCCTGAGTAGCAAAGATTGAATTGCCCCATACCGCGCGATTTCGGTAACCGCAAGTACCACACGGGCCGTACCCCCGCCGGAACAAGGGGGACCGGTGCGGGAACCCGATTTCCCGGCGCCCGAACGGATCGAATCGGCAAACGCGGCACACACGCTTCAAATGCACGAAACCCCGTGCTCTTGTGAAGCACGGGGTTTCGGTCTGGATCACGCAGCGGCGCGATCGGTGCCCTGTATGGATATCACGAACGCTGCGGGTTCACTTTGTCCGCGTTCGAAAAGAGCTTGTTGAGCGCCGAAATATAGGCCTTCGCGGAAGCCGCGACGATATCAGGATCGGTGCCGACACCGTTCACGATACGGCCGCTCTTCGACAGACGCACCGTCACTTCGCCTTGCGCCTGCGTGCCGGTCGTGATCGCGTTCACCGAGTACAGCAGCAGTTCCGAACCGCTACCCACTTCGGTTTCGATCGCGTTCAGCGTGGCATCGACCGGGCCGTTACCGTGTGCTTCTCCGGTCACTTCCTTGCCTTCGACCGTAAACACTACCTTCGCGTGCGGCTGCTCGCCAGTTTCCGAGTGCTGTGACAGCGACACGAACTTGTAATGCTCCCTCTCCTGCGCTTCCGCCGACTCCTCGGTGACGATCGCGATGATGTCCTCGTCGAAGATTTCAGCCTTGCGGTCGGCCAGTTCCTTGAAGCGCGCGAACGCGGTGTTCAGTTCGCCTTCGCTGTCGAGTGCGATGCCGAGTACCTGCAGACGCTGCTTGAACGCATTGCGGCCAGACAGCTTGCCGAGCACGATCTTGTTCGCGCTCCAGCCCACATCTTCGGCGCGCATGATTTCGTAGGTGTCGCGCGCCTTCAGCACGCCGTCCTGGTGAATGCCCGACGCGTGCGCAAACGCATTCGCGCCGACCACGGCCTTGTTCGGCTGCACGACGAAACCGGTGATCTGCGACACGAGCTTCGAAGCAGGCACGATCTGCGTCGTGTCGATGCCGAGTTCGAGGCCGAAGTAGTCCTTGCGGGTCTTCACAGCCATCACGATTTCTTCGAGCGACGTATTGCCCGCGCGCTCACCGAGACCGTTGATCGTGCACTCGACCTGACGCGCGCCACCGATCTTCACGCCCGCCAGGGAGTTCGCCACCGCCATGCCGAGGTCGTTGTGGCAGTGCACGGAGAACACGGCCTTGTGCGAATTCGGAATGCGCTCACGCAGCGTCTTGACCAGCTGGCCGTACAGTTCCGGCACGCCATAGCCGACCGTATCGGCGATGTTGATCGTGGTCGCACCTTCGGCGATGACGGCTTCCAGCACGCGGCACAGGAAGTCCATGTCCGAGCGGCTGCCGTCCTCCGGGGAGAACTCGACGTCGTCAGTGAACTTGCGCGCGAAGCGCACGGCGAGCTTCGCCTGCTCGAACACCTGATCGGGCGTCATGCGCAGCTTCTTTTCCATATGCAGCGGCGACGTCGCGATGAACGTATGGATACGGAAGCGCTCAGCGGGCTTCAACGCATCGGCGGCGCGCTGGATATCCTTGTCGTTCGCACGGGCGAGCGAGCAGATCGTGCTCCCCTTGATCATCGACGCGATCGTCTGGATCGAATCGAAGTCGCCGTTCGAACTGGCGGCGAAGCCGGCCTCGATCACGTCCACCTTCATCCGTTCGAGCTGCTTCGCGATACGGATTTTTTCTTCCTTCGTCATCGACGCACCGGGCGATTGTTCGCCGTCGCGCAAGGTCGTGTCGAAAATGATCAGCTTGTCTGCCATGTCAGGTCTCCGGGGGATTCAGTCAAATTGGGGATGATGGAGATGCGAAAACGGAATTCAGGTGTTTGCGCCACCGCTGGCGACGCTCAACAACAGACGAGGCAGACGGGAGGCGAAAACGATCAGCGCGGCAGGCGCGCTAGCGCTAGTGCACGTAGGGGCGCACCGGCTTGAAGAGACAGGAGGGGGAACTTGAAAATAACCATGCCAGCGACTATAGCGGCATTCCGGAAAACGCGCAATTAGCGGCAATCCCGTGGCACAGACGAAAACGGCAGCCCGAGGGCCGCCGTTTTCGCTTACGCAGCGCGCCGGTGCGTCAGTGGTCACGCTGCGACGAGCGGGCCGGATTGCCCCTGCCCCGCATCGCCTGATAGCCCCAGAACACGTAGCCCGACAGGCCATACAGCACAAACAGGCCAAACAGCATCAACGGCGGATCGGACGACACCAGCACAAACGCGACCACCACCAGCAGAATGGCCGCGAACGGCACGCGATGCCGCACGTCGAGCGCCTTACCGCTGTAAAACGGCGCGTTCGAGACCATCGTCACGCCCGCATAGATCGTCAGCACGAATGCGACCCACGGCAGCCAGACGAGTTTGAGCGGCACGCGATTGTCGGTGGCGAGCCACACGAAACCGGCGATCAGCGCGGCCGCCGCCGGGCTCGGCATGCCCTGGAAAAAGCGCTTGTCGACGACACCGATGTTCGTATTGAAGCGCGCGAGCCGCAGCGCCGCGCCCGAGCAGTAGACGAACGCCGCGAGCCAGCCCCAGCGCCCAAGGTCCTTCAGAATCCACTCGTACATCACGAGCGCCGGCGCGACGCCGAACGACACCATGTCCGACAGGCTGTCGAACTGCTCGCCGAACGCGCTCTGTGTGTGGGTCATACGCGCAACGCGGCCGTCCATGCCGTCCAGCACCATCGCGACGAAGATCGCGATCGCCGCCACTTCGAAGCGTACGTTCATCGCCTGCACGACGGCAAAGAAACCACAGAAGAGCGCCGCGGTGGTGAAGGCGTTCGGCAGCAGGTAAATGCCGCGCTTTCTCAGAAACTGCTGACGCGCGGCACGGCGGCTGTCGACCACCGCTGGTTCCTGCACCGGCTTGTTGCGGCGGAACGGCCGCGGCTGCGGGCCGGCGCTACGGGGTCGACGCGGTTTGAATGCGGCCATCGAAACCTCCTTGTGCCGCTTTATAGTTCAGCAAGAATGGTCGACGAGGCCGATACTTTCTCGCCGATCGACACGCGCGGACGGCTGCCCACCGGCAGATAGACGTCGACACGCGAACCGAAGCGAATGAAGCCGTAGCGCTGGCCGCGCGTAAGCGGCTCGCCGGAGCGAACATAGCAGAGAATCCGTCGCGCAATCAGACCCGCGATCTGCACCGACGTCACCGTCTGGCCACCGGCCATTTCGATCACCACCGCGTTGCGCTCGTTTTCGAGCGAGGCTTTATCGACCGCCGCGTTCAGGTACGCGCCCGGAAAATACTCGACCTTCGAAATCGCACCATCCACCGGCGAGCGTTGCGAGTGGACGTTGAACACATTCATGAACACGCTGATCTTCAGCGCTTCCCGGTTGGCGTACGGATCATGAGCCGTCTCGACGGCAACGATGCGGCCATCGGCCGGACACAGCACGGCATTCGCCTGCGTCGGGATCGGCCGCGCCGGATCGCGGAAGAACTGCACGATGAAGACAAGCAGCAGCCAGAAAGGCCACGCAAAGCCGAACCCCGCGACGGCATGGATCAACAACGCAACGACGGCCGCGATGGCGATAAATGGCCAGCCTTCGCGCGCGATGATCGGATGAGGGTAATTCATGGATGGCTTCTGTATTTTTGTAAAACCGTAGGATAGCAAAAGCCGCCCAGGGTTCAGCACACCTGGACGGCTTTTGGGAATATCCGGTAAGCAGACTCGCAATCGCCGCGAGTCCAGAAACCGGACAGAAGCAACGCTGGCTTAGTTCTTCGACTGGTCGACCAGCTTGTTCTTCGCGATCCACGGCATCATCGCGCGCAGCTTCGAACCGACCTGTTCGATCTGGTGTTCAGCCGTGATGCGGCGACGCGATTGCAGCGTCGGCGCGCCAGCGCGGTTTTCGATGATGAAGCTCTTTGCGTACTCGCCCGTCTGGATGTCCTTGAGGACTTCCTTCATCACCTTCTTCGTTTCGTCGGTGATGATGCGCGGGCCCGTCACGTACTCGCCGTACTCGGCATTGTTCGAGATCGAGTAGTTCATGTTCGCGATGCCGCCTTCGTAGATCAGGTCGACGATCAGCTTCAGTTCGTGCAGGCACTCGAAGTACGCCATTTCCGGCGCGTAGCCCGCTTCAACCAGCGTCTCGAAGCCAGCCTTGATCAGGTCGACCGTACCGCCGCACAGCACGGCCTGTTCGCCGAACAGGTCGGTTTCGGTTTCTTCGCGGAAGTTCGTTTCGATGATGCCGGCACGGCCGCCACCGTTTGCCGCTGCGTACGACAGCGCGATGTCGCGTGCTGCGCCCGACTTGTCCTGGGCAACCGCGATCAGGTGCGGCACGCCGCCGCCGTTCTGGTAGGTGTTGCGCACCGTGTGGCCCGGCGCCTTCGGCGCGATCATGATCACGTCGAGGTCGGAACGCGGGATGACCTGGCCGTAGTGCACGTTGAAGCCGTGCGCGAATGCAAGCGCTGCGCCTTCCTTGGCGTTGGCGTGCACTTCGTTCTTGTAGACTTCGGCGATCTGCTCGTCCGGCAGCAGCATCATGACGACGTCTGCACCCTTCACGGCTTCGGCCACTTCCTTGACCTTCAGGCCGGCGTTCTCAGCCTTGCTCCACGATGCGCCACCCTTGCGCAGACCCACCGTCACGTTCACGCCGCTTTCCTTCAGGTTCAGCGCGTGTGCATGGCCTTGCGAGCCGTAGCCGATGATGGTGACCTGCTTGCCTTTGATGAGGGAGAGGTCGGCGTCCTTGTCGTAGAAAACTTTCATGTTCGTTCCTTGGCAAAATTCAGGGAGATTCAGGTACTACTTATTGTGTGCTGCATGCCGGGCTTGCACAGTGCGCACCCGGCTTCGACCGATACTGGGGCAAACGCGACCTACACCTTCAGAATGCGTTCGCCGCGACCGATCCCCGAGCTGCCCGTGCGGACCGTTTCGAGAATCGCGGTAGCGTCGAGCCCTTCGATGAAGGCATCGAGCTTGTCGCTCGCGCCTGTCAGTTCGATCGTGTAGGTCTTTTCGGTGACGTCGATGATGCGGCCGCGGAAAATATCCGACATCCGCTTCATCTCCTCACGTTCCTTGCCGACCGCCCTTACCTTGATCAACATCAGCTCGCGCTCGATGTGGGCGCCCTCGGTAAGGTCGACCACTTTCACCACCTCGATCAGGCGGTTCAGATGCTTCGTGATCTGTTCGATCACGTCGTCCGAGCCAATGGAAACGATGGTCATGCGCGACAGCGAATGGTCTTCGGTCGGGGCCACCGTCAAGGTTTCAATGTTGTAGCCGCGCGCGGAAAAAAGACCGACCACGCGCGACAGCGCGCCCGGTTCGTTTTCCAGCAGGACGGAAATAATATGTCTCATGTTTCGCTTCTTCCAGATGTGTGTCGATGTATGCGATCCGGTTTCGCGCGGCTTCGCCCGTTGGCGCCTTTCGTGAAGGCGCGCGCAGCGTGGCCGGCGCACAAACCGTCGTTATAGATCTTCCGAACCGAGGAGCATCTCCGTGATGCCTTTGCCGGCCTGAACCATCGGCCAGACGTTTTCGGTCGGATCGGTCTGGAAATCGAGAAACACCGTGCGATCCTTCAGGCGCAGCGCTTCCTTGAGCGCCGGCTCGACATCCGCAGTCTTTTCGATGCGCATGCCGACGTGCCCGTATGCTTCAGCGAGCTTCACGAAATCCGGCAGCGCATCCATGTACGAATGCGAATAGCGCTTGCTGTATTCGATCTGCTGCCACTGCCGCACCATGCCCAGATAGCGGTTGTTGAGCGAAATGATCTTGATTGGCGTGTCGTACTGCTTGCACGTCGACAGCTCCTGGATGCACATCTGGATCGAGCCTTCGCCCGTGATGCAGAGCACGTCGTCATCCGGGTGCGCCATCTTCACGCCCATCGCTGCCGGCAGGCCGAAACCCATCGTGCCGAGACCACCGGAATTGATCCAGCGACGCGGCTTGTTGAAGCGATAGAACTGCGCAGCCCACATCTGGTGCTGGCCGACGTCGGAACAGACGAAGGCATTGCCGTCGGTCAGTTCCCACGCCTTCTCGACCACATACTGCGGCTTGATGATGTCGCTCTTGCGATCGAACTTGAGGCAGTCTTTCGAGCGCCACGCCTCGATGTCCTTCCACCAGTCGGCGAGCGCCGCGGTGTCCGGGCCATGTTCGGCCGTCTGCAACTGTTCGATCAGCTCCTTCAGCACTTCCTTCACATCGCCGACGATCGGAATGTCGACCTTCACGCGCTTGGAAATGGACGACGGATCGATGTCGATGTGGATGATCTTGCGCGGCCGCGAGGCGAAGTGCGCCGGGTCGCCGATCACACGGTCGTCGAAACGCGCGCCGATCGCGATCAGCACATCGCAGTGCTGCATCGCCATGTTGGCTTCGTACGTGCCGTGCATGCCGAGCATGCCGAGGAATTTTTTGTCGCTTGCGCGGTAGCCGCCCAACCCCATCAGCGTGTTGGTGACGGGATAGCCGAGCAGATCGGCAAACTGGTTCAGTTCGCGCGACGCGTCAGCGAGGATGATGCCGCCGCCGGTATAGATATAAGGGCGCTTCGCCGACAGCAGCAGCGCAACCGCCTTGCGGATCTGACCGGAGTGGCCCTTGGTCACCGGATTGTACGAGCGCAGCGACACGCTTTTCAGCGGCTCGTAATGGCACGGCGCCTTCGACACGTCTTTCGGAATGTCGATCAGCACCGGGCCTGGACGGCCGGTACGGGCGATGTAAAAGGCTTTCTTGACGGTAGCGGCGAGATCGCGCACGTCCTTCACGAGGAAGTTGTGCTTCACGCAGGGACGCGTGATGCCGACCGTATCGCACTCCTGGAACGCATCCTGGCCAATCGCGGCAGTCGGCACCTGGCCGCTGATCACCACCATCGGAATCGAATCCATGTAGGCGGTGGCGATACCGGTGACCGCATTGGTGACGCCGGGGCCGGAAGTCACGAGGCAGACGCCGACCTTGCCGGTCGAGCGCGCGTAGGCGTCGGCGGCGTGAACCGCGGCCTGCTCGTGGCGCACGAGGACGTGCTGGAATTTGTCCTGCTTGTACAGCTCGTCGTAGATGTAGAGTACCGAGCCGCCGGGATAGCCCCAGATAAACTCGACGTCTTCGTCGGCCAGTGCCTTCATGAGCACGGTGGCGCCGATAGAGTCAGTTTCGGGATGGGAAGTCGTATCCGACGTGGAGAATTCCGCGCTGGGCATATTCATCGTTCACCTTTCGAATTTTCGGCAAAAAATTGATCGGGTGCTCTCTGCCGGGCTTGTGGCTCGGGTTCAAGCGGCGCGTCCAGTTGACAGGTGAGCTTCTTGGGCCACACCTCAATTGAGACAAGTCACTTATGTTGCGAACCGTCGACGATATCTGCTGTCGTGCGCGCGGTCAAGCAGATATTTCCGCGATGCGACATGAACGGAGTACGCCAGGGCAGCTTTTACCGCGTGGACTCGGTCGCTCTTTTCCCTGGCCGGCGCAAAAATTTGTTAGCATCCGCGAGTTTTACGACATTTTTCGACCGATTACGCGCACGCTCGCTGCGCCGACCCCAACGGATGGCATCAGACAAGGAACTCGCCGATTTTCTGGCGGGCGTCGAAAGGCGCGCGTTCAAGCAGACGGTCTACGCCGTGCGGGACGACGACGCCGCGCTCGACATCGTGCAGGACGCGATGATCAAGCTCGCCGAAAAATATGGCGATCGCCCTTCGGCCGAGCTGCCGCTTTTGTTTCAGCGTATTCTTCAGAATACGATGCACGACTACTTTCGTCGGCAGAAGGTGCGCAATACGTGGGTCAGCCTGTTTTCGTCGCTGGGTAATTCAGAAGATGACGAATTCGACCCGCTGGAAACGTTCGAAGCCGAACAGGGATCGGCGGGCGCCGAGAGCAGCGAACAAAGGCTCGAGCGTGAACAGGTACTGCAGCTGATCGACGAAGAGATCCAGAAATTACCGGCACGTCAACGGGAGGCGTTTCTCATGCGTTACTGGGAAGATATGGATGTCGCCGAGACTGCGGCTGCCATGGGCTGCTCCGAAGGAAGTGTGAAGACACACTGTTCGCGGGCTACCCATACGCTGGCGCAAGCGCTCAAGGCTAAAGGAATTACGCTATGAGCTCCGCTCTCGATACTAAAGAACTCGAGTTTGCGCGGCAGTTGCGCCGTGCGCTCGATGAAAATACTGCCAGCATTCCCTCCGCCACCATCGATCGACTCGCCGTGGCGCGCCGTGCCGCCCTCGCCCGCAAGAAACCCGAAGCGGTTTCGGCGCCGGTGTTCGCGCCTGTCTTCGCGGCTGCCGGCGCGGGAATGTCCGTCAACGTGCCGATGCTGGAAACGCCGCAGCGCCGCCGCTCGCCGCTGCGCCGCTTCGCGCTGGCGTGGCCGCTCGCCGCGCTTGTCGTAAGCCTCGTGGCGGTTGCTTACTGGGAAGACCAGCAGCGCACCGCCGAACTCGCCGATATTGACGCCGCCATGCTGAGCGATGACCTGCCGCTCAACGCGTATCTCGATCACGGCTTCAACGCGTATCTGTCACGCGCGCACTGAGCGAGGATCGATCGGGTGAGTTACAAGCGCGGCCTTGCCGTTGTTTTCGGATGCGCAATCGCGGCCCTTGTGTCCTTTGCCGCGACATGGCCCCGTTTTTACCCAAAGCCAGTCGCGGCCTCGGCGCCTGTTGCCGGGGCGCCCGCGAAGGCGGCTGCGCCGTCATTGAACGTCGAGATCCCTGGCTTGCCCAGTGACAGCCCTCATTCATGGGCCCGCCTCTCGCCCGCCGAACGCGTGGCGCTCGCGCCGTTCGCCAGTGAATGGGACGCCTTTAGCGACGCACGCAAGCGAAAATGGATCAGGATCGCGCAGCGTTACCCGAAGATGACGCCTGAAGCCCAAAAAAGGCTGCACGAGCAGATGAGCGAATGGGTGCGCATGACCCCCGAGCAGCGCCGCGTCGCCCGCGAGAACTACCAGGTCTCGAAGGAGTTGCCGCGCGAGGCGCGCCAGAACGCCTGGAAGGCCTATCAGGAGTTGTCGGAAGAGCAGAAGGAACGGCTCGCCGCCAGCGAACGCAAGCGCCGGCCGACCGTCGTCAGCGCGCCGCCGTCGGGCAAGACCGAAGTCAAGGACATCGACCGGCTCGTCAATGCCCGTGGCGCCAGCGGCGCAGGGGCGGCAAACCATCTGCCGGCGTCCGTACCGGGAGCGTCGCTGCCCGCTGCGATGCCGGCCGTCCCGGCCGCCAGCAGCGTCGTTCCCGCGACTCCGCTGCCCGTTTCGCCGTCCGACGCGCCGTCGCTCTACCACGGCTCCTGACCTTTTCTCCGAACTCACCGCCAAGCCGTGTCCAGCCCCCTCGCCACCGCCGACCTGTGTCCGGATAACGCGGCACCCGCGCCGACCGTCCGCCGACGGCTTGCGACCATGGTCTACGAAGGCGTGATCCTGTTCGGCATCGTATTCTTTGCAGGGTATCTGTTCAGCACCCTGACCCAGCAACGCAACGGCCTCACGCATCACAACATTCTTGCGGCGTGGATCGGGCTCGTCGTCGGTGTGTATTTCGTCTGGTTCTGGACGCACGGCGGACAGACACTGCCGATGAAAACCTGGCGGCTCCGTCTTGTCGGCGTCGACGGCGCGCCGGTGTCCGTGCCACGCGCGATCGCACGCTACGCGCTGGCGTGGCTGTGGTTCCTGCCGCCGCTCGCCTTGCATCCGCTGCTGGGCCTCTCTGTGCCGCGGACGCTCGTCGCGAGCGCCGCCTGGTTCGCGCTGTGGGCGGCGACCGGCAGCTTCGGCACGAACCGTCAGTTCCTGCATGACCGGCTTGCCGGCACGCGTATTATCGAATTGAAGTAAGCCGCTAACCATCTGAAATGGCGCAGGCCAGGCCTTGCCCCCTCGCAAAGCTGCTGAGAAGCAACGCTCTCACCTAAGCGCGTAATAAGAAGTTCTTGTGACTGTCACGGCACAGTCACGCGTCGATGGCGGAATGCACGTACCGCAACCCGACGCGTCAGCCATGGACCCAAAGACGTCCGCGACTTCCTTCTTCCGCCAGACAGGCCCAGGCGTCGACCCCGTCGCTTTTCGACCTGGTGCCGCTCCCGGCAGTCCGCTGCCGCTGTCCCAATCTCCGTCGACACCGATGACAGCCACGGGTCATCACGACGATGACGACGCCGGCCAGCATCGCTACCGGACGATCTGGCTCTCGGACATCCATCTCGGCTCAAGCGGCTGCCAGGCGCCGTATCTGCTCGACTTTCTGCGGCACAACGAATCGGAATACCTGTATCTCGTCGGCGACATCATCGACGGCTGGCAACTGAGAAAAGGCTGGTACTGGCCGCAGGCGCACAACGACGTCGTGCAGAAGATCCTGCGCAAGGCGCGTAAAGGCACCCAGGTCGTGTATATCCCCGGCAATCACGACGAGGCGGCGCGCCAGTTTTGCGACCTCGCCTTCGGCGACATCCACGTGCGTGGCGAAGCGTTCCACACGACGCTCGCCGGCAAGCGCCTGTGGATCACCCATGGCGACCTGTTCGACGGCGTGATCCAGCACGCGAAGTGGCTCGCCTATCTCGGCGACTCGCTGTACACGCTGATCCTGCTCCTGAACCGCTGGTTCAACCGTGTCCGCAACCGGCTCGGCTTCCAGTACTGGTCGCTGTCGCAATACCTGAAGCATCAGGTGAAAAACGCCGTGAACTTCATCTCGAAGTTCGAGCACGTGATGACCGACGAGGCACGCCGCCGCGGCTGTGACGGCGTGGTCTGCGGACACATCCACAAGGCCGAGATCCGCGACATCGACGGCGTACTGTATTGCAACGACGGCGACTGGGTCGAAAGCCTTTCGGCGCTCGTCGAAACCTTCGAGGGCGAACTCAAGGTGATTTACTGGACCGTGATGCGCGCGCCGCCGGTGGGCGCGCAGAAAGCCCAGGCGACTGCGGCCTGAGTCTGCTTCCAGTTCAAGCTACAAGGCGGTATCGTCAGTAACGGAACCGCTGTACCGCGTCAATCCTTCACTTCACCTGGGTCACAACGATGAAGATTCTGATCGTCACCGATGCATGGGAACCGCAGGTCAACGGCGTCGTCCGGACGCTGAAGAACACGACGCGCGAACTGACGGCGCTTGGCCATCGCGTCGACCTGCTGACGCCGCTCGAATTCCGCACGATACCGTGCCCAACGTACCCTGAAATCCGCCTGTCGCTGCTCCCCAAAAAGCGTCTGCGCCAGCGCATCGACGAGTTCGGACCCGACGCGCTGCACATTGCCACCGAAGGCCCGCTCGGCCTCGCCGCGCGCGCCTATGCGATCCAGCACAAACTGCCGTTCACGACCGCCTATCACACGCGCTTTCCGGAATACGTGCAGGCGCGCTTCGGCATTCCGCTCGCCGCGACGTACAGGTTCCTGCACTGGTTTCACAAGCCGTCGCTCGCAGTGATGGCGCCGACCCCGGTGGTCAAGGCCGATCTCGAAAAATTCGGTTTCACGAACGTCGTGCTGTGGACCCGCGGTGTCGATCTGGACATCTTCCACCAGATGGATTCGAAGGTGCTCAACACGGCGCGGCCGATCTTCCTGTATGTTGGACGCGTGGCGGTAGAGAAGAACGTCGAGGCGTTTCTGAAGCTCGACCTGCCCGGTTCGAAATGGGTTGCCGGCGAAGGCCCGGCGCTTGCCGAACTGAAGTCGCGCTATCCGCAGGTGAACTACCTCGGTGTGCTGACCCAGGCCGAACTCGCCAAGGTCTACGCGGCTGCCGACGTGTTCGTGTTCCCGAGCCGCACCGACACGTTCGGTCTGGTGCTGCTCGAAGCGCTCGCGTGCGGCACACCGGTCGCGGCTTACCCGGTGACGGGTCCGATCGACGTGCTGGGCAACGGCGGCGCAGGAGCGATGAACGAGGATCTGCGCGAGGCCTGCCTCGAAGCGCTGAAGATCGATCGCAACCATGCACGCGCGTGGGCCGAGCGCTTTTCGTGGGGCGCGGCGTCCGAGCAGTTCGCAACGCATCTGAAGCCGTTGCCGGGTGCATCATTCAGCGAGGAGAGTGCCGCCGCATGAGGCGGCGCGCGACCAGACATGCAGGCAAGAACCTCCACCGTTCGACGCCCGGCCGCGGACGCGCTACGCGCGCCGCGTGACGCGCCGCGCCCACCTCACCTCAGCACCGCCGATACCCGCGATGCTACCGATGCCGCCGGCGCGCCCGACCTCGAGCCGTTCGACGACCCACGCGGTCACGGCCTTGAAAGCGATCGCGACGCGACGCAGGCGCTGCCGGAAACCACCGGCGAGCCGCTCGGTCCGGACGATCCGCTCGCGCCGCTGCCGTTCAATCCGTACAAGGGCAACCGTGGCCTCACGCGCGCCTGGCACGCGCTGAAAAACTCGCTCGCCGGTTTTCGCGTCGCGATCCGCGAGGAAAGCGCGTTTCGCCAGGAGCTGACACTCGCCGCGATCCTGCTGCCGATCGGCATGATCGTGCCGGTCGAACCCGTGGCGCGCGTGCTGCTGCAGGGCTCCGTGCTGCTGGTGCTGATCGTCGAGCTGCTGAATTCCAGTGTCGAAGCCGCGATCGACCGCATTTCGCTCGAACGCCACGAACTGTCGCGCCGCGCGAAGGATCTCGGCAGCGCGGCGGTCATGGTGGCCCTCGTCATGTGTCTGATGACTTGGGGGCTGGTGCTCGGCCCGCCCCTGCTGCACTGGATCGGGTCGTGGCGTTGACCGCGCTCCCGCTTCCCGGCAACGCCTGAAACGCGCCTGGTGACAGAACGTCCGGTTTATAATCGGACGATCGTTTCTGAAAATACAAACCGCGTCCGGGCGGACCCCGCAGCTGCTGTATGCCGCCGCGCGCCAGCCCGGTCAAACCAGGGCCGGACGACATGGAAGCCAAACCTCCCCGCCGCACCCGCGAACGGATACTCGAACTCTCGTTGAAACTCTTCAACGAGATCGGCGAACCCAACGTGACGACCACGACGATCGCCGAGGAAATGGAAATCAGTCCGGGCAACCTGTACTACCACTTCCGCAACAAAGACGACATCATCAACAGCATCTTCAGCCAGTTCGAGCAGGAGATCGAAAAGCGTCTACGTTTCCCCGACGACCATCGCGCGACCATCGACGAAATGTGGTCGTACCTGCAATACATGATCGATTTCACCTGGCGTTATCGCTTCCTGTATCGCGATCTGAACGATCTGCTCGCGCGCAACCGCACGCTGGAAACACACTTCAAGCAGATCATCAGCCACAAGGTCCGGTTTGCGAACCAGTTCTGCGAACAGCTCGTCGCCGATGGCGAAATGGTTGCCACGTCTGAAGAACTCCACGTGATCGCGACCAACATCGGCGTCATCGCGACGTACTGGCTGTCGTACCAGTTCGTGATGAACCCGCGCAAATACAACGACCAGGAAGCGATCCGTACCGAACTGCATCAGGTCAGCGTGCAGATCATCTCGCTGATGGCGCCGTATCTGCATGGCCGCTCGCGGCAGATCTTCGACGATCTCGTCTCCGGCAAGCTGCCCAAGCGCGAGTTCTACGACTACCTGCCTCCCAAAGACGGCGCCGCCCCGCGCAACGAATCGAAGGACGCCTGAGCATGAAGTCGGTGTGCGTGTACTGCGGCTCCTCCGACGGAGCCAAACCGCTCTATGCGGAAGCCGCGAAGGCCTTCGGCCGCGCCATCGTCGAGGCGAGGCTTGCACTGGTATACGGCGGCGGCAAGGTGGGCCTGATGGGCGTGATCGCGGACGAAGTCATGGCCGCCGGCGGCCGCGCGATCGGCGTGATTCCCGAGCTTCTGGTCAACAAGGAAGTGGGTCACGAAGGTCTGACCGAACTGCATGTCGTGCCCGACATGCACCAGCGCAAGAAGATGATGGCAGACCTGTCGGATGCGTTCATCGCGATGCCCGGCGGCGCAGGTACGCTCGAAGAGCTCTTCGAGGTCTACACGTGGGCGCAGCTCGGCTATCACCAGAAGCCGGTGGCCGTGCTCAACATCGACGGCTACTACGATCCGCTGATCTCGATGCTGCAGCATACGGTACAGGAAGGCTTCATGCGACAGACTTACCTGGATATCCTGCAGATCGATTCGGACCCGGTTTCTCTGATCAACAAGCTGCAACGCTATCAACCGCCCGCCCGCGACAAGTGGGCCGACAACCGCGAAGCCGTGTGACGTGGAGTGAAGTGGTGCGGCGCAAAACCGCATGTCGCCGAACGCTACGTTTTCGGCGTGTGCTTTTGACGAGGCTTTCATGACAAAAGTCGTTCTGATTACCGGGGCGAGCCGGGGCATCGGCCGGGCAACCGCGCGGCTCCTCGGCGCTCGCGGCTGGTCGGTCGGCGTCAACTATGCACACAATGAAGCCGCTGCGCGTGAAGCCGCCGCCGAAGTCGGCCGCGCTGGCGGCCACGCGCGCGTGATTCCCGGCGACGTCGCCGACGAAACCGCCGTGATCGCGATGTTCGATTCGCTCGAGCATGCGTTCGGCCGTGTCGATGCGCTCGTCAACAACGCGGGCATCGTCGCGCCGGCGATGCAGCTCGCCGACATGGATGTCGCTCGACTCAAGCGCATGTTCGACGTCAATGTACTGGGCGCGTATCTGGTCGCCCGCGAGGCGGCCCGTCGTATGGCAAAAGATCGCGGTGGCGACGGCGGGGTGATCGTCAACGTTTCGTCAGCGGCGTCGCGCCTCGGCTCGCCGAACGAATATGTCGATTACGCTGGCTCGAAAGGTGCCGTCGACACGATGACGATTGGCCTCGCCAAAGAACTGGGCCCCCAGGGCGTGCGAGTGAACGCGGTGCGCCCCGGCCTCATCGATACCGATATCCATGCGAGCGGCGGCCGCCCTGACCGCGCCGCGGTGCTCGGCGCACAAACCCCGCTCGGCCGCCCAGGCAGCGCCGACGAAGTCGCCGAGGCCATCGTGTGGCTTCTCAGCGACGCCGCTTCGTATGTGAACGGCGCGCTTCTCGACGTCAGCGCCGGTCGCTGACCCCTTCTGTTCCCCAGCGCACCGTCGAATTCCTGCTTTCGGCGCAACAATGATCGCGTTATCGCGACGATATTTTCTAAACCCCTACACTCTCTGTAAACGCCCGTAATATTAGGCGTATAGAATGGCGCCCAGCCAGGGCGACTGACGCGCACAGAGAAGCAGGACAGCGCGCTGCGCCCGACAACCAGAACAGATCGCGCACCACTGCGTCGCGGCTCAAGACCAGAGCTTTTTTGCCATGAATCAGCCAGATCGTCCCAAGGCATCGCGCCGGGGAACAATCGCCACTGCCACTATAGGGGCACGTGCCAGCACCGCAGGTTCCGCAGTCCTCTCCGAAGGCGCAGCCGCCGCACCGCTTGCACCCGCCGCGCACGCACCGCGGACAGACGCGTTCGCGTGGTCACGCCCCATTATATGGATCGTGGCCCTCGCCGTACTTTGCGCGTGGCTGCTGCCCGGCACGCTCGGGCACGACCCCTGGAAGCAGGACGAAACCTACACGTTCGGCATCATCCAGCACATGCTCCAGACGGGTGATCTGGTCGTGCCGACCAATGCCGGCCAGCCGTTCGTCGAGAAGCCGCCGATCTATGACTGGGTCGCTGCCGGTCTCGCGTGGATGTTCGGACGTTACCTGCCACTGCACGACGCTGCGCGCCTCGCGAGCGCCCTCTTTTCCGGCATGGCGCTGTTCTATACCGCCCGTCTTGCGCGCACGGTCACAGGCGCCACCCGCTGGCTCGACCTGCGCGTGATCGGCAGCGTCGCCCTGTTCGCAAGCAGCCTCGTCGTGATCAAGCACTCGCACGACATGATGACCGACGTCGCGCTGATGGCCGGCACGACACTGGCGTTCTGCGGACTCTTCGAACTCGTGCTTGCGCACGTCCGCGAATCGACTATCGACGCGCCACGCGCCCTCGCGAACAATCCTGTGTGGATGACAGGTGCGGGCGTCGGCATCGCGCTGCTGGCCAAAGGCCTGTTCGTGCCGCTCGTGTTCGGGGCGACCACCGTAGCGGTGATGCTGCTGTATCCCGCCTGCCGCAGTCGCAGCTTCGCGCGTTCGCTTGCGCTCGCCACGCTCGTGCTGGCGCCGTTTGCGCTGATCTGGCCAATCTGCTTCTATCTGCGCTCGCCGGAGTTGTTCAAGGTCTGGTTCTGGGACAACAACGTGGGACGCTTCTTCGGCTTCTCGGTGCCCTATCTCGGCTCGGGAAACGACGGACATTTTTTTGTGCTGCGCGCAGTTCTGACCGTCGGCTTCCCGGTCGGGCCGCTTGCACTGATTGCACTGGTCTCACTTCCGGGCAGCGGCTGGCGACGCTGGCTCGATCCTCGCGTCGCGCTGCCGGCGATCTTCGCGGGCATCGGCATCGCCGTGCTGCAGCTCTCGGCGACCGCGCGCGAACTGTACATCCTGCCCTTCATCGCGCCTCTCGCGCTCCTCGCGATGCTGGGTGTCGAACGCCTGCCGCAGCGCCTGCATTCCATCTGGGATATGACGAACCGCCTATTGTTCGGCAGCTTTGCGATGCTCGTTTGGATCGTCTGGTCAACCATGACGGGCCCGGTAGAATCCCATTCGACTCTCCGTCTGCTCGGCCGCTGGCTGCCACTCGACTGGGTGATGCCCGCGAGGCCGGTGCTGATCGGCTCGGCGCTGCTGCTGACGGCCGGCTGGCTATGGCTGTTGCCCGCCCTCAGGCACGCGGGCAAGTGGCGCGGCGCGCTGAGCTGGTGCCTGGGTGCGATCCTCGCGTGGGGTCTGGTCAGCACGTTGCTGTTGCCGTGGATCGATGAGGCCAAGAGCTACCGGGCGGTCTTCGAGGATCTGGGTACGCGCCTCGACACCGAGTGGAACGATGGCGACTGCATGGCAAGCGTCGGACTAGGCGAATCGGAAGCGCCGATGCTGTACTACTTCACCGGCGTGCAGCACATGCCGACCAGCGACACTGAGAAGACGGAATGCACGTGGCTCATCGTGCAAAGCAGTCCTGGCGATGCGTTCGTGCCGCGCGGCGACTGGCAGCCATACTGGTCAGGCGCGCGCCACGGCGACGACGACCAACTGCTGCGCGTCTTTGTGCGCATCCCCCGCGCAAAGACGCCGCAGGATTGAGGGTTCGAGACCGGCATCGCTTCCTGTCGCGACGGGTAATCAGAACGACGAGCCTGGCTCGCGTAGAAACGCCATCTCTTCCACGGTGGACGGGCGGCCGAGCAATGCATTGCGATGGGGAAAACGTCCAAACCGCTCGATGATCTTCGCGTGCCGGATGGCGGAGCCGACATAGTCCGCCCCAGGCGCCTCGACCTCCAGCGCATTGAAGAGACGCACCGATTCGCGCTGGCTCTCCAGGGTCTCATCGTGCTCGAAAGGCAGATAGGCGAATGCCCGGTGATGGACGCCGGGCAGTTGGCGATCCGCGCCGCTCGCGACCATCTGCTGCGCGACGAGCAGCGCCTTCGCGTCGGCGGAAAACGCCCGGGCTGTGCCCCGATGGCAGTTGCGCGAAAACTGGTCCAGCACGATAACGAGTGCCAGCGCGCCGAGCGGTGTCCGCGTCCAGCTGTCGAGCGCGCCGTGCAGCGCTTCGTCGATCAAGGCACCGAAACGCTGGCGAAGCATCGTGTCGAACGCGTCGCTGCGTTTGAACCAGTTTTTGCGCTCCGCGCCGAAATCCGCCGTACCTGGTGCGCCGAACCAGCATTCCAGTACATCCCGCGCACGGGGATCGAGCGCGGCGTAGTCCGCGGATAATGCTTCCCGGGCGTTCGATTCGCTCACGCGAACTCCAGCACGAGCCGGCGCGTGCGCGCACTTTTCTTTTCCAGTTTCGCCACGCGCAACGCACCGATTTCCTGTGTGTTGCGCACGTGCGTGCCGCCGCACGGCTGCAGATCGACGTTTTCGATGCGCAACAGCCGCACACGTCCGAGCCCCATCGGCGGCTTCACGCTCATCGTGCGAACCAGTTCGGGGCGCTGCTCCATCTCTTCGTCGGTGATCCATTGGGTCGAGACGCTATGCGCCCCGCCGACCAGTTCGGCGAGCCGCGCTTCGACCACCTCGCGTTCGATCGGCTCGACTGTCGCAAGATCGAGCCGCGCGTAGTCGGTGGTGATGCTGCAGCCGTCCACCGGGTAAGGCAGCACCGCGCAGATCAGGTGGCTCGCCGTATGCAACCGCATGTGCCGGTACCGGCGTTCCCAGTCGATTTCCGCCCGCACGCGCTCGCCGGCCCCAAGCCGCGCCAGCAGCATCTCCTGACCTGGCGCGGGAACATGCACCGCGTCGTCGGGCGTCGCGCCTTCGAATTTCGCCTTGCGGGTGTCTGCAATCGCGATTCGTGTGCCGTCCGCCAGGATCAGGGCGCCCGCATCTCCCGCCTGGCCGCCGCCGAGCGGATAGAACACGGTCTGGTCGAGATGGATACCCTGCTCGTCCACCGCGGTAATCGCGGCGTCGCAGTGCGTGAGATAGGCGTCGTCGCGAAACAGGGCGCGCGTCTTCATGGAGAGTCCTCTTTTACTTTCCGCCAAAAGAGCCATTATGCCGGGCAGCCCACAGCGTAGAAAGTCAGCCAGATGGAGAGGAATAGCCGGACTGTACTGGCCGCTTTTTCAGGCCGCTTTTACCGTTGCACGACGCTTCCTGACATCAGCCCGGCCGGTTGCGCATCCAGTCGGCGGTATCGAAGAACGAATGCAGCAGCCGCTCGCGCAGGGCCTCGGAGAGCCCGACGTCTTCCATTGCCCACGCCATGCAGCGCAGCCACTGGTCGCGCTCGCCCGACGCGATCGTAAACGGCAGATGCCGCGCCCGCAGACGCGGATGGCCAAAGCGGCTGATGTAGTGGTCCGGGCCGCCCAGCCAGCCGCAGAGGAACCAGAAAAACTTGTCGCGCGAGCCTTCGAGCGTCGGCGGATGCAGCGCGCGGATGCCGGCGAAATCCGGCTCGAGGTCCATCAGGTCGTAGAAACGGTCGACGAGTTCGCGCACGCGCGCCTCGCCGCCCACGAGTTCGAAGGCCGTCGGTTGCGCCGGCGCTTCGTCGATTGGATCGGTCATACGTGAAGACAAAAGAGAGTCGAAAACTCAGGCATCGCGCAACGACTGCAAGGCCGGGCGCGTCAATACATGGCGCAGACTCAACCACCCGCCGACGCCCGCGCAGGCGATACCGGCGGCCACGCCAACCGGCAGCATCCACGGGTCGAACTCGAGATGAAACTCGAAGACGCGCGTGGCCAGCACCCAGCCGATCGCCTGCGCGCCGAGCGCCGCCATCAGCCCGGCGAGCGCGCCGACCGCAATGAATTCCGCCACCTGCACCGCCCGCACCTGCCGGTGCGACGCGCCCAGCGCGCGCAGCAGCGCGGATTCTCGCATACGCTCGTCGCGCGTGCCGGCGAGCGCGGCGTACAGCACCAGCACACCCGCCGCGAGCGTAAAGGCGAACAGGAACTGCACCGCGCCGATCACCTGCTCCAGCACGCGCTGCACCTGGGCCAGAATCGGGCCGGTATCGATCGCCGTGAGGTTCGGATACTCGGCGATCAGGCCATCGATCGCCGTGCGCCTCGCCGGCGGCAAATGGAAGCTCGTGATGAACGTCGCCGGAAAATCCTGCAAGGCGGCGGGCGGCATCAGCACAAAGAAGTTGACCTTGAACGAGCCCCAGTCGAGCTTGCGCACGCTCGTCACGGGCGCGTCGACCTGCAGACCGGTCACATCGAAGCGCAGCATATCGCCCGGCTTGACGTTGATCAGTTTCGCGAGACCCTGCTCGATCGAGATCTGCGGTTTCGTTGTGTCACCGTACCAGTTGCCCGCTTCGATCCGGTTGTCGTCGGGCAGGCTCGTCGTGTACGACAGGTTGAATTCGCGGTCCACGAGGCGCCGGGCATCCTCGCTCCTGTACGAATCCGGATTGACCGGTTTGCCGTTGATCGCGATCAGGCGGCCGCGCACCATCGGCGACAGCTCCGCGCCGGGCAAGCCATGCGCGCCCAGGTATTGCGTGACCACGTCGCGCTGATCAGGCTGGATGTCGATGATGAACTCGTTGGGTGCATCGGGCGGCGTCGATTTGCGCCAGCCTGCGACCAGATCGTTGCGCGTCATCGCGATCAGCAGGAGGCACATCAGGCCGATGCCGAGCGCCGTGATCTGCAGCGCACTGGCGCTGCTGCGGCGTTCGAGCGAAGCGAGCGCATAGCGCCAGCCGATACCGGCATTCACACGCTCGCTGCGCACGAGCCGCGAGGCACCCCACAGCGCAAGCCGTGCGATGACGGCGAATACGAGCAGCCCACCCGCGAAGCCGCCCGCTACGATGCCTCCGAGCTTCAGCTCGCCCGCTGCAACGATCAGGAGCGCCGCGAACAGCACGATACCGAGCGCGTAGGCCGCCCACGCGGTGCGCCCCTCTTCGCCCCACTCGCGACGCAGCACGCGCACCGGTGGCACGCGCGTCAGCGGCAACAGCGGTGGCAACGCGAAGCCGAGCAGCAGCACGAGGCCAGCCGCAATGCCTTCGACGGCGGGCCATACGGTCGGCCAGGGCAGCACCACGTCGATCAGACTGCCCAGCCACGCGAGCAGCGCCAGATGCCCCGCAAAGCCAAGCGCGACACCGGCTACGCCGCCCGTCACACCGAGCGCGACGAATTCGAGCGTGAACAGCGAGCGCAACGTTTTCTGACTGACGCCGAGGCAGCGCATCGCGGCACAGCCGTCGAGATGCCGGCGCATGTAGCGATGTGCGGCCATCGCGATGGCGACCGCGGCAAGCAGCGCCGTCAGCAGCGAAACGAGCGTGAGGAAGTGGCTTGCGCGATCGAGCGTCTGACGCACCTGCGGCTGGCCGTCCTGCAGCGATTCCAGCGCGACGCCGCGCATCTTGCCGCCGTCCACGCGCGCATGCGACCACGCCGCGAATTTCGCCACGGCTTCGTCCGGCCCGGCCACCAGCAGCCGGTACGTGACGCGGCTGCCATAGGCGATGAGGCCGGTCGACGCGAGGTCGTCGGCATTGAGCATCAGGCGTGGCGAAAAATTGACGAACGCGAAGCCGCGATCCAGTTCACGGGTGATGATCGCGCCGATCGTGAAGGTCCGGCTGCCTACTTTCACCGCGTCGCCGACGTGCAGCTTCAGCGAATCGAGCAGTTCCTGGTCGGCCCACACGACGCCCTTCGGCGGAATCGCGTCGGCGGGACGATCCGGCACACCGGGCGCCGTTGCGATGCGCAGCGCGCCACGCAACGGATAACCGGCCGACACCGCCTTCAGCGCCGCGAGGCGCGAGGTCGGAGTCGCGACGGTCGAACTGATCATGCTCGGGAAAATGACGGTGGTCGCCGTACGAAGGTCGAGCGCCTGGGCCTGCTGGCTGAACTGCGGATCGACCGGATGATCGGCGCGCACGATGAAGTCGGCGGCGATCATGCGCCGGGCATCGCGCTCGAGCCCTTGATGCAGCCGGTCCGCGAGAAAGCCGACGCTCGAGAGCGCCGCCACCGCGAGCACCAGCGCGAGCAGCAGCATGGTCAGCTCGCCTGCGCGCCAGTCGCGCAACGTCATGCGCCCGGCCTGCGCGAGAAGATCAGACAACGTGAAGCGGCGGGCCGTCCTCGCTTGCTGCGAAACACGCACCGAAACGTTCAAGCGATCGCTCAATCGTGCCGGCTCCTTGCGAGGCGCGACACCATGTGGTTCGCCATGCCGCGAAAGCCGCCCTGCACGCCTCGCCACAGACGCGGCAGCGCCCACGCCGCCGCCATCAGAAAACCGATCAGGAGCAGCAGGAACAGGAACGGCAGGAACAGCGCAAGCAGCAGCCCGCCGAACACGAGCCCATCCTCCGCCGACGACGCTATCACGTTTGACACCGGTTCCGGCGACAGGTTGATGAGCGCCCGCGTGCCGGCCTTCGCGAGATGCGCGGTGCCGGCGAGCGTACCGCCGGCGAGTGCGGCCACGGTCAGCAGCGCCGGATCGGCGTGGCCGAGCGCGCCGACGGCAAGCATCGCGCCAGCAGGAATACGGATGAAGGTATGGATCGCGTCCCACAGCGAATCGACCGCGGGGATCTTGTCGGCGAGGAATTCAGCGACGGTGAGCACGGCCGCCGCACCGATGACCCACGGCGACGACAGCACGGAAAGCGTGGCAGGAAGATGGATGAGGCCGAGGCGTTCGAACACGCCGGCGAGCAGCACCGTCAGATAGAGGCGAAGGCCGCTGCCCCATGCGAGGCCCGCTGCAAGCGAAAGTGGTTCAAGCATTGCTGCCTCCAGGTGCACTGCGGGCGCCCTGCGGGGCGCACCGCACGTGCCACACGCCCTGCACGCACCGCGGTGACAACAGGCACGACGGACGCAACGGCGGCACGATGACGGTCTCGCTGCGCCGATCGGTCGTGTCAGACCCCAAGCGGCGCCAGACCAGCCGCGCGAGGCATTTTTGAGACTGGATCCGGCTTCATTATAGCCACGTTGATTCGCAGTCCGCTGAATCTCTCGCGTTCGGGCCTTCGAGACATGGGCGGGTGCGGCGGACCAGCCAGCCCGCGCGCCGTGCCCGGTGCCTCGCTTGGTGGCCCGGTCAATGCCCCGAAGAGAGCTTGAGCCCGACCAGCCCGACGACGATCAGCGCCGCGCTGGCGACGCGCGCCAGCGTCAGCGCTTCGCCCATCATGACAATGCCGAAAATGAATGCGCCGACCGCGCCGATCCCGGTCCAGACGGCGTAAGCCGTGCCGAGCGGCAACTGGCGCATGGCCATCGCGAGCAGGATGAAACTGCCGAGCGCAGTCACCACCGTGAATGCCGACGGCCAGAAACGGGTGAAACCTTCGGAAGACTTGAGACCGGCCGCCCACGCGACTTCGAGCAAACCGGCGATCAATAGAAGAATCCAGGACACGGGGGCCTCCATGGGTTAGATGGGGCCGTCCCCGATGAATCGAACGTGCAAGGTCGTCCTTACAGTTTCACTATCATATCAAATCGATTTAATTGGACCCGCGCGCCATATCGCCCGGCATATATCTCAGACCGCGCCGACCAGCCGGTAGCCGACCCCAGTTTCGGTCACGATGTGCTCTGGCTGCGCCGGATCGCGTTCCAGTTTCTGCCGCAGATGCGCCATGTAGATGCGCAGATAGTGATGGCTTTCGACATGCGACGGCCCCCAGACATCGCGCAGCAACTGCCGGTGCGTCAGCACACGGCCGGCGTGGCGGACGAGCGTCGCCAGCAGCCGGTATTCGATCGGCGTCAGGTGAACCGCCACGCCGTCGCGCGAAACCTGCCGCAGCGCCAGATCGACCGTGACCGCGCCGAAATGCACCTGCGGCGAATCGTTCGCCCCGCCCTGGTTGCGGCGGCGCATGTGCGCGCGAATCCGCGCGAGCAGTTCCGACACGCCGAACGGCTTGGTCAGGTAGTCGTCGGCGCCGGCGTCCAGCGCGGCGACTTTCTCGGTTTCCTGGGTGCGCGCCGACAACACGATGATCGGCAGATCGCTCCAGCCGCGCAGTTCGCGGATCACATCGAGGCCGTCGGTGTCCGGCAGGCCGAGATCGACGATCACCAGATCGGGTTTGCGCGTCGCGGCTTCGACGAGCCCCTGCTTGCCGGTTTCCGCGTCATGAACCGCGATGCCCTCGCCTTCCAGCGACGCGCGCACGAAACGGCGGATCTGCTTTTCGTCTTCGATCAGTACGACGGTGATGCTCGGGTCACTCATGGGTCGGCTTTGAGTTCTGCGAGGGGGTTCGTGCCGACGCGGGCGTCGAATCGACCGGCAGATCGTGGGAAATGGAAGACGGCATATTGGTGGCGTCTGCTGTGTGGTCCGGCACGGAAACCGATGTCGCGGGTTCGTCTGCGAAGCCGGGTTCGTCGCCCAGGGATTCGTCCGGGGGTTCAAGCGCTTCGGGCGACGACGGCGGCGGCGTTTCCACCGGCAGCGTGAACCAGAAGCGCGCGCCTTCGACATGCCCGTCCGCGGCCATGCGATTGACCGCGCCGATTGTACCGCCATGCGCATCGACGATCGCACGGCAGATCGCCAGACCCAGCCCGATGCCGGGCTTCGCCGATTCCTTCTCGCCACGCGTGAACTTCTCGAACACCCGCGCTTCCATACCGGCCGGCAGGCCCGGGCCGAAATCGTCGACGGTCACGCGCACGAGCGGTTTGCCATCGTCGTCGATGAGCTCGCCACCGATCTCGAGCGGGGTATCCGCCGGCGCATATTTGGCGGCGTTTTCGAACAGGTTCGAGAACAGGCGCTCCATCAGCACGGCGTCGAGCTGCAGCAGCGGCAGGTCCAGCGGCAACTTCACCTGCACCGGGTGCCGCACGAGCACGCGACGGCAGGCGCGCAGCGCAGCACCGACCGTCTCTTCGAGCAGTGACCACTGCCGGTTCAGCTTCAGCCCGCCCGCCTGAAGCCGTGCCATGTCCAGCAGGTTCGTGACGATGCCGGTCATCCGCAGCGCCTCTTCGTGAATCGCTTCCACGAGATCGTCGCCGGGCAGCGGCTCGGGGTGCGATTCGCGCGTCTGCGCAAGCATCGACGAGAAACCGACGATGGCGGTCAACGGCGTGCGCAGGTCGTGCGAAATCGCCGACAGCAACGAATTGCGCAGCCGCTCCGACTCCATGTTCACCAGCGCGTCGCGCGCGATGTCCACGTAGTGCACGCGTTCCAGCGCCAGCGCGATCTGCGCGGCGAACGCGTCGAGCATGCGCTGCTGCTCGGGCACCTCGAGTTCGCGTTCGTCTTTGGTCACGACCGCGAGCACGCCGCGCGTGCGCATCGGCGCTTTCAGCGGCAGGTACAGCGCCGCGGCGGCGGGCAGCGTATCGGTGCCGTGGCCCGCCGGCTTCTGCTGATCGTAGACCCACTGGCCGACGTCGCTATCGAGCGCGCTGCCTTCGAGCGTGATCGCCGCGTCGGCTTCCTCGATTTTCTGCTTCACCTGATCGGCGCTGTCCGGCAGCAGGATCGCCACGCGTGCGCGGAACACCTCGCTCACATGACGGCTGCCGATCTCGACGATCTGTTCGGTCGCGAGCGCCGCGGCCAGCTCGCGCGCCATCGCGTACATCGCGCCGGTGCGCTGCTCGCGACGTCGCGCGACGCTCGCCTCGCGCCGCAGGCTCGAAGTCAGATGGCTGATCACGAGCGAGGTCAGCAGCATGCTGAAGAACGTCAGCAGATATTGCGTATCCGACACCGACAGCGACATGCGCGGCGGCACAAAAAAGAAATCGAATGCGGCCACACTGAGAAACGACAGCACGACGCCCGGCCCTCGCCCGAGCTTCACCGCGGTGAAAATCACACCGAGCAGATACAGCATCACGAGATTGGTCAGATCGATGCGGTCGAGCAGCTGGCTCGCGACCAGCGTGATGCCCGCGCAGATCGCCAGTGCCCAGGCATACGCACCCGGCGGCGAACGTCGTTCGCGGGCCGCGCTCAATGCATCGCGCCATGCGCGTGCGCCGGCATCGAGCGGCGTGTGACGCTCGACGCCCTGCTGCTCCGACGACGCGCGGATCAAGGTCAGGTCGACATCGCCCGCACGTTCGGCGATGCGGTCGCCCAGTGGCCGGCGCAGCCAGCGCGTCAAGCCGGAACGCGACGACGCACCGGCCACCAGCTTCGACACGTTGCGCACGCGCGCATAGCCGATCAATGCAGCGACGGCGTCGTTACCCGCGAGCGTCGCCGTTTCGGCGCCGAGTTCCGCCGCGAGTTTCAGCGCATTCAGCGTGCGTTCGCGGCGCGCATCCGGCAGCCGCTGCAGCTTGGGCGTTTCGACGTATACCGCGATCCAGTCGGCTTTCAGCGCCGCGGCAAGGCGCGCAGCGGCACGCACCAGGGTCGGCGCCTCCGGACCCGGCCCGACGCACACGAGCAAACGGTCGCGTGCCTGCCAGATACGCTGGATCGAGCGGTCGGCGCGATACTCGCGCATCTGGGCGTCGACGCGATCCGCCGTGCGCCGCAACGCCAGTTCGCGCAGCGCGATCAGGTTGCCCTTGCGAAAGAAGTTGCGCACCGCCCGCTCGGCCTGCTGCGCCATGTAGACCTTGCCGTCGCGCATCCGGTCGAGCAGTTCTTCGGCGGGCAGGTCGACGAGCGTCACTTCGTCCGCGCGATCGAACACGCGGTCAGGCACGGTCTCCCAGACGCGGATGCCGGTGATCTGGCCAACCACGTCGTTGAGGCTTTCGAGATGCTGGACATTGACCGTCGTGTAGACGTCGATGCCCGCATCGAGCAGTTCGTAGACGTCCTGCCAGCGCTTCAGGTGCCGCGCGCCCTGAACATTCGAATGCGCCAGTTCGTCGACGAGAATCAGTTGCGGTTTGCGCGCGAGCGCGGCGTCCAGATCGAATTCGCCGAGCTTGCGGCCGCGATACTCGATCCGCGCGAGCGGCAGGACATCGAGGCCGTCGAGAAGCGCGGCTGTCTCGCCGCGCCCATGCGTCTCCGCGATGCCCACCACCACGTCGACGCCATCCTCCTTGCGCCGGCGGGCTGCCTGCAACATCGCATACGTCTTCCCCACACCGGCCGACGCGCCGAAGAAAATCTTCAGCTTGCCGCGCTGGCTTTTCGCTTCATCGCGTTGCAGCTTGTCGAGCAACTCGTCGGGATCGGGTCGGTTCATGCGTGGTGGTTGTCGTGTTGCCGCGGGCGTGCGATGCCGGTTCGGTTCGGTGTTGTCGCGTGTCGCGCAAACGGCGGTTTATCGTTGCATGGTCGCATGGCTGTAAAACGACCGCAAACGGCAAAGCGGTGCCGCAGCGCGGCACCGCCTTCAGGAGCTTCCCGCAGGGCCGCAGATCAGCCCTGGTGCGCCTGATCAAGCGCCAGGTTCAGCTGCAGCACATTGACGCGCGACTCGCCCAGAATGCCGAACTGGCGCCCGCTCGTGTAACGCTCGACGAGCGCCTGCACATCGTTGGGGTTCATCTTGCGCGCCTTCGCGACACGGTCGATCTGATACGCGGCCGCCGCGGGACTGATCTCAGGATCGAGACCGCTGCCCGACGACGTCACGAGATCGACCGGCACCGGCTGCGACATATCGGTGCCGGCGGCCTTCAGCGCGTCGATGCGGCCTTTGACTTCGTCGGCAAGCGCCGGATTGGTCGGTCCGAGATTCGAAGCCGACGAGCCCTGCGCGTTGTACGGCATCGGCGAAGTGGCCGACAGACGGCCCCAGAAGTACTGCGGCGCGTCGAACTGCTGGCCGATCAGCTTCGAGCCGACCACCTTGCCGTTCGCTTCGATCAGGCTGCCATTGGCCTGATCGTTGAAGGCCGCTTGTCCAACCGCTGTCATTACAGCGGGATAAGCCAGTCCAGTGATGGCGCTCAGCACGGCGAAGATCACGATCAGCGGACGAAACAGGGATTTCATGATTAACAGTTCCTTTTTGGAGCGCAGCGTTCAAACCCAGCCAAACGCGGCCAGCACCATGTCGATCAGCTTGATGCCGATGAACGGCACGATGATCCCGCCGAGGCCGTAAATCAGCAGATTGCGGCGCAACAGTATCGCCGCGCCCAGCGGCCGGTAGCGCACGCCCTTCAGCGCGAGCGGAATCAGCGCCACGATGATCAGCGCGTTGAAGATCACCGCCGACATGATCGCGGACGCCGGCGTCGCGAGATGCATCACGTTGAGCGTATTCAGCACCGGATAGGTGGTCGCGAACGCGGCCGGGATGATCGCGAAATACTTGGCGACGTCGTTGGCGATCGAGAACGTCGTGAGCGAGCCGCGCGTCATCAGCATCTGCTTGCCGATCTCGACGATCTCGATCAGCTTCGTCGGGTTCGAATCGAGGTCCACCATGTTGCCGGCTTCCTTCGCCGCCTGCGTGCCGGTGTTCATCGCCACGGCGACGTCGGCCTGCGCCAGCGCGGGGGCGTCGTTGGTGCCGTCGCCCGTCATCGCCACGAGCCGCCCTTCGGCCTGGTGCGCGCGGATCGTCGAGAGCTTCGCTTCCGGCGTGGCTTCGGCGAGGAAGTCGTCGACGCCCGCTTCGGCCGCGATGGCCGCGGCGGTCAGCCGGTTGTCGCCGGTCACCATCACGGTCTTGATGCCCATCTTGCGTAACTCGGCAAAGCGCTCCTTGATGCCGCCCTTCACGACATCCTTCAGTTCGATCACGCCGAGCACGCGCGCGTTGCCCTCGCCTTTTTCCGCCACCACGAGCGGCGTACTGCCGCGCCGGGCGATTTCCGTCACCGCGTTGTTCATCTCGGCCGGGAAACGGCCGCCGTGCGCCTCGACGTAATGCCGGACTGCGTCGGCCGCGCCCTTGCGGATTTCACGTCCCGGCGCCCCGGGGGACGTCCCCGTGGGCGACAGATCGACGCCGCTCATGCGCGTCTGCGCGCTGAACGCGAGGAACACCGGATGCAACGTCGCCATGTCGCGCTGACGGATGTTGAAACGCTGCTTGGCCAGCACGACGATGCTGCGGCCTTCCGGCGTTTCATCGGAGAGCGACGACAGTTGCGCGGCGTCGGCGAGCGCTTCCTCGGTCACGCCTGGCGCCGGCACGAACAGCGACGCCTGACGGTTGCCGAGCGTGATCGTGCCGGTCTTGTCGAGCAGCAGCACGTCGACGTCGCCGGCCGCTTCCACGGCGCGGCCCGAGGTTGCGATCACATTGGCCTGCATCATGCGGCTCATGCCGGCCACGCCGATCGCCGACAGCAGGCCGCCGATCGTCGTCGGAATCAGGCAGACGAGCAGCGCCACGAGTGCGGTGATCGTCACCACATGCCCGGCTTTCGCCGCTTCGACGGAGAAAATCGAGAACGGCAGCAGCGTGGCCGTGGCGAGCAGCATCACGATCGTCAGCGCGACGAGCAGGATCGTCAGCGCGATCTCGTTCGGCGTCTTCTGACGCTTCGCGCCTTCGACCATCGCGATCATCCGGTCGAGGAAGGCCTCGCCCGGATTCGCCGTGACGCGCACGACGATCCAGTCCGACAGCACGCGCGTGCCGCCCGTCACCGACGAGAAGTCGCCGCCCGACTCGCGGATCACCGGCGCGGATTCGCCGGTGATGGCCGATTCGTCGACCGACGCGACGCCTTCGACCACTTCGCCGTCGGCCGGAATCACGTCGCCGGTCTCGACCAGCACGACGTCGCCGCGGCGCAGGTCGGTCGCCGTCGTGATGCGGATCGGCGACTTCGGATGAGGCTCGTTGAGCTTCTTGGCCATCACGTCTTTCTTCGCGCTGCGCAGCGACGCCGCCTGGGCCTTCGAGCGGCCTTCGGCGAGCGCCTCCGCGAAGTTCGCGAAGAGCACCGTGAACCACAGCCACAGCGTGACTGCGAGAATGAAGCCCGCCGGCGCTTCAGCCTGACCGGCGAGCGCGGCGATCCACAGGATCGTCGTCAGAATGCTGCCGACGTACACGCAAAACATCACCGGATTGCGAAACTGCGTACGCGGCGTGAGTTTCCTGAAGGAGTCCACGATCGCCGGACGCACCAGCGTCGGATCGAACATGGACCGGGTTGCGGAATGATCAGTCATCTGTTCCTCGAATTCCTCAATATGCCTGGGTTCAATGGCCGGCGAGCATCAGCAGATGTTCGACGCCGGGGCCCAGAGCCAGGGCAGGCACGTAAGTCAGTGCGCCAACCAGCAGGACGGTGCCAAGCAGCAGGACCACGAACAGCGGTCCGTGCGTCGGCAGCGTGCCGGCCGTGACGGCGATGCGCTTTTTCGCGGCGAGCGAGCCGGCAATCGCCAGCACCGGAACGATGGTGCCGAAGCGGCCGAACCACATCGCGATACCGGTGAGCCAGTTGTAGAAGGGCGTGCTCACGGTCAGGCCGGCGAACGCGCTGCCGTTGTTGTTCGCTGCCGAACTGAACGCATAGAGAATCTCGGAGAAGCCGTGCGCGCCCGGGTTTGCGATGCCGGCCTTGCCGGCATCGGTCAGCACGGCAATCGACGTCCCGACCAGCACGAGCAGCGGCGTCAGCAGCACGACGATCGACACCATCTTCATCTCGTAGGACTCGATCTTCTTGCCGACGTACTCAGGCGTGCGGCCGATCATCAGCCCCGCGACGAACACCGCCAGCAACGCGAACACCAGCATTCCGTACATCCCCGAACCGACACCGCCGAAGATCACTTCGCCGAGCTGGATCAGGAGCATCGGAACCAGGCCGCCGAGTGGCGTCAGCGAGTCGTGCGCGTTGTTCACTGCGCCGCAAGAAGCCGCTGTCGTCGCGACCGTGAAGATGCCCGATTGCGCGATGCCGAAGCGCGTTTCCTTGCCTTCCATATTGCCGCCCGGCTGCAGCGCGCTCGCCGACTGGTCGACGTGCAGCGCAGTGAACGCCGGATTACCGCGTTGCTCGGCGCCGATTTCGCCGGCCACGCAGACGGCGAACGCGATCGTCATCACAGCCAGCACGGCGACGCCCTGCTTGCGGTCCCCGATGGTTTGACCGAACACGAGGCACAAAGCCGCCGGAATGATCAGGATCGCGAGGATCTGCACGAAGTTGGCAAACGGCGTCGGGTTTTCATACGGATGCGCCGAGTTGGCGTTAAAGAAGCCGCCACCGTTGGTGCCGAGCATCTTGATCGCTTCCTGCGAGGCGACCGGACCCATCGCGATCGTCTGCGTCGTGACCTTCGTGTCGACCGTCACCGGATTGCCCTTCGCGTCCTTCACCGGATTGCCCTGGGCGTCGAGCTTGGGCGCAGCATAGGTGGTGGTCTGCAGGGTCGGCACGTCCTGATAGGACTTGAAGTTCTGGATCACGCCCTGGCTCATCAGGAGCGCCGCGATGATCGCCGCCATCGGCAGCAGCACGTACATCGTCACGCGCGTGATATCGACCCAGAAGTTACCGATCGTCTGTGCCGTATGACGTGCGAAGCCACGGATCAGCGCCATCACGACGACGATAGCGGTCGCCGCCGACAGGAAGTTCTGCACCGTGAAGCCAAGCATCTGGGCCAGATAGCCGGTCGTCTGCTCCGGTGTGTAGTCCTGCCAGTTCGTGTTGGTCACGAAGCTGACTGCCGTGTTGAACGCGCTGTCGACACTCATCGCGCCGAACTGCTGCGGGTTGCCCGGCAACCAGCCCTGGACGCGCAACAGCAGATACAGGAAGAAGGCGCCGAGAGCGTTGAACGCGATCGTCGCGATCGCGTAATGCTTCCAGCTCATTTCGGTCGACGGATCGACGCCGGCGACGCGATACAGCAAGCGCTCGATCGGACCGCCAAAGCGCACGACGCGCGAGGTGCCATCCATCACCTTCGTGAGGTAGCGCGAGACGGGCACCGCCGCGGCCAGCAGAACGACGACATAGATGACACTTTGAAGGACATTGTTGGCGTTCATTCAATGTCCTCCGCGCGCAGAAGCGCATAGACGAGGTAAGCGAAGAGCAGCGCGGTCGCGGCTCCCGACAGCCACAGGATCCAGGTCATGAGCGCGCTCCCTGGCCGCGCCGGAACTGCATCAACTTCTCGCAGCCGGCGATCAATGCAAAGGTCAGCGCTGTGAAAAGCACCAGCCCCCCGATGTACAGCACATCCATTTAGAGTTCTCCATGTACGGACTTTGGATGACTGCAACGTTATGCCGATCGGCGTAAAGGACGGGTCAAAGGTGTTAAGGGAGGTATAAAAATCCCGTAAACGGACAGGGCCGCTTCAGCGTTGAGCTGAAGCGGCCCTGTGTTTTGCCGCGTCCTGGAACGGCTTCGGAACGGCGTGGGTTAAGCCTCGAGGCTTCGCCCCAGGCAGGTTACGGAAGCAGAACCGTCGATCCGGTCGTGCGACGGCCTTCGAGGTCGGCATGCGCCTTCGCGACATCGGACAATGCATAGCGCTGGTTCACGCTCGTCTTGACCTTGCCCGAAACGACCATATCGAATAGCTCCGCCGCCATCGCGTCGTAATCGCTGCGCTTGCTGATGTAGGTAAAGAGCGCCGGACGCGTAAAGAACAGCGAGCCGCGGCCGGCGAATTCGGACGAATCGATCGGCGGCAGCGGCCCCGATGAATTGCCGAAACTCACGAACATGCCGAGCGGCGCGAGGCAATCGAGCGACGCCGTAAACGTGTCCTTGCCGATCGAATCGTAGACGACGGGCACGCCTGCGCCGTTCGTGATCTCGCGCACGCGCTTCGTAAAGTTCTCGCGCGTATAGACGATCGGAAAGTCGCAACCGTGCGCTTTCGCGATTTCGGCTTTCTCGTCCGAACCGACCGTGCCGATCACCGTTGCACCCAGCGCCTTCGCCCACTGGCACGCGAGCAGGCCGACGCCTCCGGCTGCCGCCTGGATCAGGATCGTGTCGCCGGCCTTCACCGGGTAGGTACGGCGCAAAAGATATTGCACAGTCAGACCTTGCAGCATCACTGACGCCGCGTCTTCATAGCCGATCGCATCCGGCAGCCTGACGACCTGCGCGGCTGGCAGCACCCGGGCCTGCGCGTACGCGCCAGGAGGGCGGCCAACGTAGGCGACACGATCGCCGGGCTTCAGATCCTTCACGCCCGCGCCGACCGCTGTCACCTCACCGGCCGCCTCCATGCCGAGTCCGCCCGGCAACGGCAACGGATAAAGCCCGTTGCGAAAGTACACGTCGATATAGTTGAGCCCGACGGCGTGCTGTTTGATGCTGATCTCGCCCTCACCCGGCTCGCTTACGTCGACATCGACCCATTTCATCACTTCCGGGCCGCCCGTCCTGTCGAATCGAATCGCCTTCGTCATGGTGTCTCCTGATCGTTGCTGATCGTTGCAGCCTGTTGCTGTCCGCTGGATCGACAGACGTGTCAAACCTGATGCGTGAAACGCAGCGTCAGGACGTCGAGAATCATTCGCGCGGTGGAAATGTTCGTCGCGCAGGGGACGTTGTGCACGTCGCACGCGCGCACCAGCGCGTTGATGTCGGGTTCGTGCGGCTGCGGCGTCATCGGATCGCGCAGGAAGATCACCATGTCGACCTTGCCTTCGGCGAGTTGCGCGCCGATCTGCAGGTCGCCGCCATGCGGGCCCGACAGCATCCGTTCGACCGTCAGGCCATGCGCCGACGCAATACGCGAACCGGTCGTGCCGGTCGCGACGATCTCGCAGCGCCCGAGCGTGTCGACGTATTCGCCAGCGAGGCGAACGATGTCGTCCTTCTTGTGATCGTGCGCGATCAGCGCGACGCGGGTGGTCATGACGTGCTACTCCTCAATGTGTTGTTATGGTGGCGCGGTGCTGACAACCGCAACTGGCGTTCAGAACGTGCCCGGATAGGCGCCGCCGTCGATCAGCCAGTTCTGGCCCGTAATAAAGCCCGCATGCGTGCTGCAGAGGAACGCGCAGGCGCGGCCGAATTCATCGGACGTGCCAAAGCGGCCGGCCGGAATCGACGCCATGCGCCGCTTGCGCGATTCTTCGATGGAAATGTCCTGCGCCTTCGCCTGCGCGTTGATCGTCGCGACGATGCGGTCCGTGTCGAACATGCCCGGCAGCAGGTTGTTGATCGTCACGCCCTGCGGCGCGACCTTGCGCGCCAGACCGGCGACGAAACCCGTCAGCCCCGAGCGCGCGCCGTTGGACAGACCCAGCACGTCGATCGGCGCCTTCACCGCCGAACTCGTGATGTTGACGATGCGGCCGAAATTGCGTCCGATCATCCCGTCGATGGTCGCGCGGATCAGTTCGATCGGCGTCAGCATGTTGGCTTCGAGCGCGCGGATCCAGTCGTCGTGCGTGAACTGGCGGAAGTCGCCGGGGGGCGGACCGCCCGCATTGTTGACGAGGATGTCCGGCTGCGGACAGGCGGCGAGCGCGGCGGCACGGCCTTCGGGCGTGGTGATGTCGCAGGCGACCGTCTTGACGTCGACGCCGGTTTTCGTGCGGATGGCGGCCGCGGTCGCCTCCAGCGTCTCAGCGGTGCGCGCCACGATCACCACGTTCACGCCTTCTGCGGCCAGCGCCTCCGCGCAGCCGCGCCCCAAGCCCTTGCTCGCTGCGCATACCAGCGCAGTGCGTCCTGCGATTCCCATGTCCATGTGCGTATCCTCTTTTCCCACTCCGGAAGGGAATGGCGGTTTTATCGACGGTAGAAAGCGGAATACCGGTGCGGCGGGCGCCGCATCGGCCATGCCGGCCTGGATCAGGCGGCCGGCCTGATGCCCCTGATTCTAGAAGAATCGCCGCCGCGCTGCCGCAAAGCGCCCTGCAATATCCGGTATCTTCCGACGGCACTTTCGGTAAACTTGCAGCCGTGGCGCGCGCTGCCACGCCGGTTTGCCGGCGCGGTGGGAGGCGCCTGCCGATTCCTCTTGCCAACGCGTGCGCTCAAGCCATGACACAGGACAGCCGTTTTCCCAATCTTTTCATCCTCGACCACCCGCTGATCCAGCACAAGCTGTCGCACATGCGCGACCGGGATACGTCGACGCGCACGTTCCGTGAACTCCTGCGCGAGATCACGCTCCTGATGGGCTACGAGATCACCCGCAACCTGCCGATGACGACGCGCCGGGTGTCGACGCCGCTCGTCGATATGGACGCGCCCGTGATCGCCGGCAAGAAGCTGGCGATCGTGCCGGTGCTGCGGGCGGGCGTCGGCATGTCGGACGGGCTGCTGGAACTGATTCCGTCGGCCCGCGTCGGGCACATCGGCGTATACCGGGCGGAAGATCATCGGCCGGTCGAATATCTGGTGCGCCTGCCGGACCTCGAAGACCGGACCTTCATCCTGTGCGATCCGATGGTGGCTACCGGCTATTCGGCGGTGCACGCGGTGGACGTGCTGAAGCGCCGCAACGTGCCGGGCGGGAACATCATGTTCCTCGCCCTGGTGGCCGCGCCGGAAGGCGTTCAGGTGTTCCAGGACGCGCATCCGGACGTGAAGCTGTACGTGGCATCGCTCGATTCGCATCTGAACGAGCACGCTTATATCGTGCCGGGCCTCGGCGACGCCGGCGACCGGCTGTTCGGCACCAAGAACTGACTGCGGGCGCGCGTCGAAACTGGGCGCTGCGCGGGTGCAGCGCCCGCTTTCGCTGTTGCGCCGCGCTTCTTCCGCGCGATTCTTCCTCGCATTTCCCGCCGAACACGCGCTGCCGCCGTCCTGCGGCATGATAAAATTCGAATCCGCTCATCAGGCGACTCAAATCTGCCAGCCCCACAGCGCAATGCGCTTTCGCGGGGCCTTGCGGCCGGCGCGGTAGCGGCGCCAACGGCCCGGATAGCCCCGGCAACCCGCTTCGCCCCGCCCACCCGCTCCACCATGTGGTCCGGTGTCGAAGGCGGACCCGGGGTGAACAAGGTGTAATGGAACAGACATCGAGGCGCGCGTTCGGGAAGCGCCTGAAGAAAGCAACAGCGGCAAAGACAACTTGCACTTATGCGTGCGCGCCACGTGTGCACGCGACGGAGAAAGGTAATGGCGGGTCATTCGAAATGGGCCAACATCAAGCATAAGAAGGCAGCGACGGATGCCAGGCGCGGCAAGATCTGGACGCGGCTGATCAAGGAAATTCAGGTCGCGGCCCGCATGGGCGGCGGAGAAGTCGACTCGAACCCGCGTCTGCGGCTCGCCGTCGACAAGGCGTATGACGCCAACATGCCGAAAGACAACATCAACCGCGCGATCCAGCGTGGCGTTGGCGGCGTCGACGGCGCAAACTACGAAGAAATCCGCTACGAAGGCTACGGCATCGGCGGCGCGGCGATCATCGTCGACACGATGACCGACAACCGTACCCGTACCGTGGCCGAAGTGCGTCACGCGTTCTCGAAGTTCGGCGGCAATATGGGCACGGACGGCTCGGTGTCGTTCATGTTCGATCACGTCGGCCAGTTCCTGTTCGCGCCCGGCACGCCGGAAGACAAGCTGATGGAAGCCGCGCTCGAAGCCGGCGCCGACGACGTCGTCACGAATGACGACGGCAGCATCGAAGTAGTCTGCCCGGCGAACGATTTCCCGAAGGTGAAGGCGGCGCTCGAAGGCGCGGGCTTCAAGGCGGAAGTCGCCGAAGTGACGATGAAGCCGCAGACGGAAGTCGAATTCACCGGTGAAGACGCGCTCAAGATGCAGAAACTCCTCGACGCCCTGGAAAATCTGGACGACGTGCAGGAGGTCTACACGAACGCAGCCATCGCCGACGAATGAGCACGGCGCGCGGGCCAGCTCTCGCGGGCGCCCCTTGCGCGCTGCCCGCCGGCTCCCGCGTTCCGGCTCCTGCAAGGCACATTGCGCTGATTGCCTCGCGCCTGCCGCCTTGTGCGAACCTTGCTGTAAATCACGGCTGACGCAGGCGCGTCGGCCGTCACTGTTTTTTAGTCTTCGGGGATTCACATGAAGTTACTCGTCGTCGGTTCCGGCGGTCGCGAACATGCGCTCGCGTGGAAGCTCGCGCAGTCGCCGCGCGTTCAGCTCGTCTACGTTGCACCGGGCAACGGCGGCACCGCGCAGGACGAGCGTCTGCGCAACGTCGATATCACCGAGCTGGATGCGCTCGCCGACTTTGTCGAGAAAGAACAGATCGCCTTCACGCTGGTCGGGCCGGAAACACCGCTCGCCGGGGGCATCGTCAATCTGTTCCGCTCGCGTGGTCTGAAGATTTTCGGGCCGTCGAAAGAAGCCGCGCAGCTCGAGAGCTCGAAAGACTTCGCGAAGGCCTTCATGAAGCGTCACGCGATTCCGACCGCCGAATACGAAACCTTCTCGGATGTCGCCGCTGCGCACGCCTATTTGGATGCGAAGGGTGCGCCGATCGTTATCAAGGCCGACGGCCTTGCTGCCGGCAAGGGCGTGGTGGTCGCGCAGTCGCTTGATGAAGCGCATGCCGCCGTCGACATGATGCTGTCCGACAACAAGCTGGGCGATGCGGGCGCGCGGGTCGTGATCGAAGAGTTTCTCGATGGCGAGGAAGCGAGCTTCATCGTGATGGTCGACGGCAAGCATGTGCTGGCGCTCGCGTCGAGCCAGGATCACAAGCGTCTGCTGGACGGCGACGAGGGCCCGAACACGGGCGGCATGGGCGCGTATTCGCCCGCGCCGATCGTCACGCCCCAACTGCATGCACGCGTGATGCGCGAAATCATCCAGCCGACTGTGCGCGGCATGGAGAAGGAAGGCATCCGTTTTACCGGTTTCCTCTACGCCGGCCTGATGATCGACGCGCAGGGCAACCCGAAGACGCTCGAATTCAACTGCCGCATGGGCGACCCGGAAACCCAGCCGATCATGGCACGCCTGAAGGGCGATTTCTCGAAGGTCGTCGAGCAGGCGATCGCCGGCACGCTCAATACGGTCGAACTGGAATGGGATCGTCGTACCGCGCTCGGCGTCGTGCTGGCTGCGTACAACTACCCCGACAGCCCGCGCAAAGGCGACCGGATCAGCGACATCCCGGCCGAAACCGGCGATGCCGTGACGTTCCATGCCGGTACGACCTACAGGGACGGCAAACTGACCACCTCCGGCGGCCGGGTGCTCTGCGTCGTCGGCCTTGCGGATTCGGTGCGCAGTGCGCAGTCGGTTGCCTACGAAACGATCAACCAGATCTCCTTCGACGGCATGCAGTACCGTCGTGACATCGGCCATCGCGCGGTCAACCGCAAGCACAGCTAGTCCGCAGCGCAGCATGGCTGCTCTGCCAGTCAACGCTACACTGCGGGTTGTTTTGCGGTGTAGCGGCCGTGCCAATGTCGCCCGATTCCGCAGGGCGTATTGATGCCGGTGCTCCCGGGCGCTGTTCCGGGCAACCCGGCAATCGGGAAGCCGGGATACGGCCCACCCCACTGCTCCTTTCATGAACCCGCGGCCCGACAATCCGGCCGCCATCAGCATCCATGACCGATTCGACCTACGACGTAGCGGCCGTCCGCACATGGCTCCAGGGCCTGCAGACACACCTCGCCGATACGCTCGGCGCCTTTGACGGCACGCCGTTCGCCACCGACGCGTGGCAGCGCGCGCCCGGCGAAAAGCTGCGCGGCGGCGGCTGCACGCGGATTCTCGAAGGCGGCAGGTTCTTCGAGCGGGCCGGTATCGGCTTTTCGGACGTGGCTGGCGATGCGCTGCCGGGCTCAGCGAGCGCGGCGCGCCCTCAGCTTGCCGGACGCGGTTTCGAGGCCATGGGCGTATCGCTCGTGCTGCACCCGCACAATCCGTACTGCCCGACGGTGCACATGAATGTGCGGCTTCTGATCGCGACGAAAGCCGGTGAGGCGCCGGTGTTCTGGTTTGGCGGCGGCATGGACCTCACGCCCTACTACGGCTACGAGGACGACGCGCAGCACTTTCACCGCGTCTGCCGCGACGCGCTGCAGCCTTATGGCGCCGACCTGTACCCGCGTTTCAAGCGCTGGTGCGACGAGTATTTCTTCCTGAAGCATCGTAACGAGCCGCGCGGCATCGGCGGAATTTTCTTTGACGATTTCGCGGAACTGGGTTTCGACCGCTCGTTCGAGATGGTGAAAAGCGTCGGCGACGCGTTCCTGAACGCTTACCTGCCGATCATCGAAAAGCGCCGCGCACAGCCTTATGGCGAAGCCGAGCGCGATTTCCAGGCTTATCGACGCGGCCGTTACGTCGAATTCAACCTGGTGTTCGACCGTGGCACACTGTTCGGGCTGCAGAGCGGCGGACGCACCGAATCGATCCTGATGTCGATGCCGCCTGTGGTGAACTGGCGCTATAACTGGCAGCCGGAGCCGGACACGCCGGAAGCGCGCCTCTATTCCGATTTTCTCGTGCCGCGCGAGTGGGTTTGAGCCGGGTGCATTTCCACCTGCCCCGCCCCACCCCCGACGCCCCGATGCCCCGTCACGAAAGGACCCGCACCTGAATCCGAACGCTCATCCAGTCGCGCTGCCCCGCCGGATCGGTCTGCTGGGTGGCACCTTCGACCCGATCCACGACGGCCACCTCGCGCTCGCGCGGCGGTTCGCCCACGTGCTCCAACTGACCGAACTCGTATTGCTGCCGGCCGGCCAGCCGTGGCAGAAGACGGACGTGTCGGCGCCGGAGCACCGGCTTGCGATGACGCGCGCGGCGGCCGGCTCGCTCGTGCTGCCGGAAGTCACGGTGAGCGTCGCCACCGACGAAATCGAGCACGAAGGACCGACCTACACCGTCGAAACGCTGCAACGCTGGCGCGAACGCGAAGGCGCAAAGGTGTCGATATCGCTGCTGATCGGTGCCGACCAGCTGGTGCATTTCGACACCTGGCGCGACTGGCGGCGGCTCTTCGACTACGCGCACGTGGGGGCGGCGACCCGGCCAGGTTTTGAACTTGCAACGATCCCGCCGGCGGTGGCCGCCGAGATCGCCGCGCGAGAGGCCCGCGCGGAAGTGCTGCAGGCAACCCCTTCAGGCCATCTGCTGATCGACACGACGCTTGCATTCGACGTCTCAGCCACCGACATCCGCTCGCACCTGCGCGAGCGGCTCCAGCACCATGCCGGAGGCAAGGAACACGACAGTGCCGCAAGCCCTGTCCCTGCCGCCGTATGGGACTATATTCTTCAACATCATCTGTACCATCGGTAAACAATGGATATTCGCAAACTGCAACGCGCGATCGTCGACGCCCTCGAAGACGTGAAAGCGCAAGACATCAAGGTGTTCAACACCAGCCATCTGACCTCCCTGTTCGACCGCGTGATCGTCGCGAGCGGGACGTCGAACCGGCAGACCAAGGCGCTCGCTTCCAGCGTGCGCGAAAAGGTCAAGGAAGCCGGCGGCGACATCATTAGCACCGAAGGCGAGGACATTGGCGAATGGGTGCTGGTCGACTGCGGCGACGCGGTCGTGCACATCATGCAACCCGCGCTGCGCCAGTACTACAACCTCGAAGAAATCTGGGGCGACAAGCCCGTGCGCGTGAAACTGTCCAGCCCGAACACCTTCGGCGGCGCGCGCGCGAGCGAGCCGCTCGACGACGAAGACGAGGGCGAAGAACCGGTCGCGAAGCCCGCGCGCAAGGCGGCGGCACGCCGTCGCTCGACCTGACGCTGCGTCACGTCGATGTCCCTTGATTTGTCCGCTTCCTCCGCTTTGACCGGCTCACGATGAAGCTGCATATCCTCGCAGTCGGCCACAAGATGCCGGACTGGATCGCCACCGGCTTCGACGAGTACGCGAAGCGCATGCCCCCCGAGCTGCGCATCGAACTGCGCGAAATCAAGCCGGAACAGCGCTCGTCTGGCCGTCCGGCGGAAAGCGTGATGGCGGCTGAACGGCAGAAGATCGAAGCTGCACTGCCGAAAAACGCGCGCATCGTCGCGCTCGACGAACGCGGCAAGGACTGGACCACCATGCAGCTCGCCGCGGCGCTTCCCGGCTGGCAGCAGGACGGACGCGACGTCGCGTTCCTGATCGGCGGCGCCGACGGCCTCGATCCCGACCTGAAGGCACGCGCCGACATGATGCTGCGCGTCTCCAGCCTGACGCTGCCGCACGCGATGGTGCGCGTGCTGCTCGCCGAACAGCTTTACCGCGCGTGGACCATCACGCAAAATCACCCCTATCATCGCGCGTGAGCGCTGGAGCGTCTGAGAGCATCAGACCGTTTGCGGATTCGCTTCGCTCCTTTCGCTGCTTTCGCCCCAGTCGGGCAATGCACGTCGCTCGTGCGCGGTTTCCTGTGTGCCATGCGTGTCCGCCTGAGTCTTCAGGCGTTCTCGAACGCACCGCAAGCGATACGCCACATCGAGACCCGTTCATGCCTTGGTCGTCCACTGCGCTTCACCCTTTCGTGTACCTCGCCTCACAGAGCCCGCGCCGCCAGGAGTTGCTGCAACAGCTCGGCGTGCGCTTCGAACTGCTGCTGCCCCGCCCCGACGAAGACGCCGAAGCACTTGAAGCCGAACTGCCTGGCGAGCTTGCGCACGACTACGTGATGCGCGTGTGCATCGCGAAGGCGCAAGCCGCGCGCGCACGGCTCGTCGAGGGCGGTCATGCGAATGCGCCGATTCTGGTTGCAGACACAACGGTCACCATCGATGATGCGATCCTCGGCAAACCGGTCGATGCCGACGACGCCGTAGCGATGCTGACGCGCCTCGTGGGTCGCGATCACGAAGTGCTGACGGCGGTCGCCGTCGTCGATGCGGCGGGTTCGCTGTTACCTGCCGCGCTGTCGACGTCGCGGGTTCGCTTTGCTGCAGTGCACGCCGACGCGCTGCGCCGCTACGTCGCGACCGGCGAGCCGCTCGGCAAGGCCGGCGCTTACGGCGTGCAGGGCCGCGCCGCGGAGTTTATCGAGCATATCGACGGGTCCTATTCAGGTATCATGGGTTTGCCACTTTTTGAAACCGCTGCACTGTTGCGTGCAGCGCGCATCGACTTCTAGAACAACACCATGAATGAAGAAATCCTGATCAATGTAACGCCCCAGGAAACGCGCGTCGCGCTTGTCCAACAGGGCGCAGTCCAGGAACTTCACGTCGAGCGCACGCTGTCGCGGGGACGCGTCGGCAACGTGTATCTGGGCAAGGTCGTGCGCGTGCTGCCCGGCATGCAATCCGCGTTCATCGACATCGGTCTCGAGCGCGCCGCGTTCCTGCACGTCGCCGATATCTGGCATCCGCGCATTGCCGGCGAACCGCAACAGCAGGTGCCTCATCAGCCCATCGAAAAAATCGTCTTCGAAGGCCAGTCGCTGATGGTGCAGGTCGTCAAGGATCCGATCGGCACGAAAGGCGCGCGGCTCTCGACGCAGGTCAGCATCGCCGGCCGCACCCTCGTATACCTGCCGCAGGAACCGCACATCGGCATCTCGCAGAAGATCGAAAGCGAAGTCGAGCGCGAGGCGGTGCGTGCGCGGCTGACCGCGGTATTGCCCGCGGATGAAAAAGGCGGCTATATCGTGCGCACCATTGCCGAGGATGCGACGAGCGAAGAGCTTGCCAGCGACGTCGCGTATCTGCGCAAGACGTGGACCACGATCCTGTCGCAAGGCCAGCGCATGCCGCCGACGAGTCTCCTGTATCAGGACCTCAATCTTGCGCAGCGCGTGCTGCGCGACTTCGTCAACGACGAGACCACACGCATCCAGGTCGATTCGCGCGAAACGTTCCAGATGCTGTCCGACTTCGCGGCGGAGTTCACGCCGGCGGTGTCGTCGAAGCTGCATCACTACACCGGCGAGCGGCCGCTCTTCGATCTGTACAACATCGAGACCGAAATCCAGCGGGCGCTGTCGAGGCGAGTCGACCTGAAATCGGGCGGCTATCTGGTCATCGACCAGACCGAAGCCATGACCACGATCGACGTGAATACCGGCGGCTACGTCGGCGCGCGCAATTTCGACGACACCATTTTCAAGACCAACCTCGAAGCTGCGCATACGATCGCGCGGCAACTGCGCCTGCGGAACCTGGGCGGCGTGATCATCATCGATTTCATCGATATGGAAAACGCCGAGCATCGCGACCAGGTGCTGGGTGAACTGAAGAAGGCGCTGTCGCGCGACCGCACGCGCGTGACAGTGAACGGGTTTTCGCAACTCGGGCTCGTGGAGATGACGCGCAAGCGCACACGCGAATCGCTTGCGCATGTGCTGTGCGAGCCTTGTCCGGTGTGCCAGGGCAAGGGGCAGGTGAAAACCGCGCGCACCGTGTGCTACGACGTGTTGCGCGAGATCCTGAGGGAGTCGCGTCAGTTCAATCCACGCGAGTTTCGCGTGGTGGCTTCACAGCAGGTCATCGATCTCTTTCTTGAAGAAGAGTCGCAGCATCTGGCGATGCTGATCGACTTTATCGGCAAGCCGGTGTCGTTGCAGGTGGAGTCGAATCTGAGTCAGGAGCAGTACGATATTGTTTTGATGTAGAGACCCAACTGAGCACGCCAAGCTCGACTGCCACACAAAGATCCTCCACCACCCAACACCTCAAAGCCGCCTTACAAACGAAATCTCCCGTTACCACTTGCTGCATCTATTACTGCCTGGGCCGCCGACAATCGGCAGCATGTCCCTCAAAGCTACAAAAAGCAGGAGAGCAACATGCAAAAGATGGCGGCATCAATGTTACTTGCCGGAAGCCTGATCGCGTCAGGCCAGGCTTCCGCCCACGATCATGGCGGGGATATTCTGGGCGCGCTGATCGGCGGCGCGGTCATTGGCGCGGTAGTGAGTTCTGCCTTGAACCCGGCGCCGGTGGTCGCCTACCAGGCGCCCGTGTACCAGACTCCGGTGTATCAGGCGCCTGCCTATGAAGGACCGCCGCCGGGTTACTGCTACGACCAGTATCAACGCGCCTACGTCGCCTGTAGCGCCGCGCCGGCAGGTCAGTACGGCTACGCACCGGTCCGGCCGGCCTGGTGATGGAGTTCAAGCCGGAAGCCGCCTTGCGCCGCTTCCGGCACACCGACTCCAACGAGAGCGCTCAACCCACTTTTCCCCATCGGCGGCGCGCCCCCTCCGCCGCCTCGCGAATTGCATGGTTGGCAGTTCACTTAAATCAGTCTAAAGTATTCATCAGACGTAAGAGCAAAACAGGTCAACGACCAGCACACAGCACGTCACGGGGGCATCATGATGACCTTGATCGACCAGGACATCGCGCACATCACGCGCGTGATGTTGCCGTCATTGCACGGCGATCTCGGCGGGCCGATCCTGCCGTCAACCTACTGGCGAAAGCGGCTCCACCAGCTGCTTGAAGTCGAGCACCTTTCAAAGGTGCAGCTCTGTTCGCTGGATAGCCTGCTGCTTCAACTGGACGACTTCGACGCCGGTTCGCGGCGGCGCGATACCGCAGCCCCTCCCCAGGCCTTCGCCCGTCGCGTGTAAGCCTCAAATCAGCGGACGTCCTGAAGCCGATGCAACAGGGGCCTTTGCCCCCTGCATTTTCAAATCGATCTTGCAAATCCTTCAATAAACAGCCCGATTATCAAATTCGGCACTTCCGCAGAGAATGCGTCCATGGTTCACCCCAACGCTTTCTCACTGGAAATGTCATGTTGAAAACACTGTCCGCCGCCGTCCGCCTTACCGCCATCGCCGCCACTGCAGCAGCCGCTCTGGCCACTTCACCGGCCGCCTACGCCGCCAGCGAATCGCTGCCTCGGCCGCATCATCTGAGCGTCGGCGAAACCTCGTCGGAACGTGCCGCGGTGACGCTGGCAGCGCGCCGCTACGCCGCGTTCTGGAACACAGGCGACGAGTCGTATGCAAAGCAGGCGTTGGCGCCCGACTTTATCGACCGCACGCTCCCCGACGGACGTCCGCAAGGTCCCAACGGCCCGTTGCAGGCATCGAAAGGATTTCGCACCGCCGTGCCGGACCTCACCGCCGAAATCGGCGATATGGTCGTTGCCGGAGACCGCGCCTCGGTTCATCTGCATTTTCACGGGCACTTTACGGGTCAGTTCCAGAACATCAAGGGGGATGGACAGACCGTCGATTTCCAGGCGTTCGATCTGTATCGCGTGCGGGACGGCCGGATCGTCGAAAACTGGCATCTGGAAGACAACCTGACGCTGCTGAAGCAATTGGGCGTCGTGAAACCGTAGCGGCCCCTCTCCCTGCAGATCACCTAGAATTCCTGGTATGCAGGTGAAATAGATGGAGGCCGCCATGGCTGAATCGATGGTGAGCGCGGTGGTCGGTTTGATCGTACTGATCGTTGCCGCAATCCTCGTGAGTTCGCACTACCGGCGCGCGCATTCCAGAGAGCGGCTGCTTCAGCGGCTCGACGGGCACCGTCTCTGGGAGCGCATGAGGCATCGGCATTGAACGACGCGCCAAATCGCACCGCGCAGCGCGAAAATTGCCCACGGAGCAGTTGGCAGTCAAACGAAGCTAGTATCCGAAACGAAACGGCTTGAACGGAGACGAACATGTCCGACGAACAGGCGCAGTGGCAATTGGTGGAATATGAAGGATTCGAAATCCACGTGGCCCCGTCTGTCAAGGGCCAGCCCGAGCAGCACTCGCCCCAACCCGGCGACCGGTTCACCTATGTCGGCTACGTCTGCCACCCGGGCGCGGACCCGAAGCTGCCCGGCCATTCCGTGCCGTTTCATGCGGACGGAGAAGAGACGTTCAAGAGCGCGGATGACGCGCTGTACGAAGGGGTTCACGTTGGGCGCAGCATCATCGACGGCACGCATCCCGATTTGACGGTGCTCCCGCTCGTGACCGGAGGTACGTAAGAAAAGGGCTGCCAGAGTGCGGAGTACTACGCCGCCTGCTGCTGGTACTGGATCTTGTGCAGATGGGCGTAGAGCCCGTCAGTTTGCAGCAGTTCCTCGTGGCTGCCCTGCTCGACGATACGCCCGCTTTCCATCACGAGAATGCGGTCCGCACGCTCGATCGTAGACAGCCGGTGCGCGATGACGAGCGTCGTGCGTCCCTTCATCAACGTCTCGAGCGCGGCCTGCACGTGGCGCTCCGATTCCGAATCGAGCGCCGATGTCGCCTCGTCGAGAATCAGGATCGGCGCATCCTTGTAGATTGCGCGGGCAATCGCCAGACGCTGCCGCTGCCCGCCCGACAGGCGCATGCCGTTGCCGCCGATCAGCGTATCGATGCCCTCGGGCATCACCGCCACTGCATCTGACAGGTTCGCAGCGCGCAGCGCGGCTTCGACGCGCGCCCGGTCCGGCGTATGGCCGTACGCGACGTTGGCGGCGATCGTATCGTTGAACAGCACGACGTCCTGGCTCACCATCGCCATCTGGCTGCGCAGATCGTGCACGCCATATTCCTCGATCGACACGCCATCGACCAGGATCTGCCCGCCCGTCGGCGAGAAAAAGCGTGGCAGCAAATTGACGAGCGTCGTCTTGCCGCTGCCCGACGGTCCTGCGAGCGCGATCATCTCGCCGGGCCTGACCGTGAACGACACGCGGTCGAGCGTCGGACGATCGACCGCGCCATACGTGAACGAGACGTCGCGGAACTCGATGTCGCCGCGTGCGTGCTCGAGCTTGCGTCCGCCGCCTTCCGGCTCGACCGGCTCATCGATGAGACCGAAGATCAACTCGCACGCGGTCATCCCACGCTGCAATGGCTGATTGACGTCGATCAGGTGCTTGAGGGGTGAAATGACGAGCAGCATCGACGTGACGAACGCAACAAAGCCACCGACCGTCGTCTGGTCATGCGCCGATTGCACGACCGCGATCGTGATGACGATCGCGAGCGCGATCGACGCAAGAAACTGCGTGAGCGGCTGCGCAAGACCGCCGGCCACGATCATACGCATCGCATAGCCGCGCAGACGTTTGCTCATTTCGCTGAAACGGCCGATCTCGTACGCCTCGCCGTTGTGCACCTTGACGACCTTGTAGCCGCCGACGGTCTCCTCGACGATGTATGACAGCTCGTTGGTCAGCAGTTGCTGCTCGCGGCCGAGCCGCCGCAAGCGCCGGTTGATCTTGCTGACGAGCCAACCGATGCCGGGCAGGATCACCGCGACGATCAGCGTAAGCCGCCAGTTCAGGTAGAAAAGATAGCCAAGCAGAAAAATGACCGTCAGCGAGTCGCGCACGAGCGTCACCATCACGCCGATCAGCACGTTCAGGATCTGATTGACCTCGAACACGATCGCGTTGATGACCGTGCTGGCGGTTTCGCGCTGGAAGAACGACGCACTCGCATGGATCATCCGGTTGAACATATCGAGCCGCAACTGCAACAGGATGCGGTTTGACACATACGAAAGCAGGTACTGCGACGCATATTGCGCGGTGCCGCGCACGAGCGCGAGGCCGATCACCGCAAGAGGCACGAACAGGACCGCCCGCCGGCTGGCGTTTGCGCCGAAGCCGTGGTCGAGCAGAGGTTTCAGGAGCGCCGGAATCCCGGCGTCGGTCGCAGCGCTGACGCCCATGGTGAAGATGGCGAGCACCACCACCCAGACGAGCGGCCGGACATACGGCCAAAGCCGTTTCATCACCGCAGACGGCGATGTGCGCTCAGCGCCGATCGGCTTATTCAAACTTGTTTGGGTTTCCAAGAAATTCCCTTCGATTGCAATTGACACCGCACGCGCGGCGACTTTGGGCAAGCCATGAGGCATCGACTCGTCGCGCGTCGGCTTCGCGAGGCGCCCCCGAGGTACCCCCGAGGCACCCCTTCTCACCGCATCTGGTCACGAGGCGAGGAAGTGCTCTCACGGAGTAGTCATGCGGTGCGAAAAATCGGAACATTATAACCGCCCACCCCTCACGGGCCGGCATTTCGGTTCGGTCGCGCCAGCGCCGCCCGGGCGCAATCCGGCATGGCTTGCCACGCCCGGTATACTCGCGCTCACCCTTTTAAAACGCGACGACACCACGACGTGCAGCCTTCGACAATCGATTCCACCGCCGCCCCCACCGTCGGCGTTGCCCTCATTGCGCGCAACGCGGCGGCAAGGCTCGCGCAATGCCTCGCGGCGCTTTCATTCGCCGACGACATCGTTGTCATCGACGGTGGCAGCACCGACGATACGGTATCGATCGCACAGGCGCACGGCGCGCGCGTGATCGTTCACACCGACTGGCCGGGCTTCGGCCCGCAAAAGAACCGGGCGGTCGAGGCGCTGTCGGCAGACTGGATCCTGTCGATCGATACCGATGAGATAGTCTCGCCGGAACTGGCGGCGTCGATCCAGGCCGCGATTCGCGCGCCACGCGCCGAAGTCTACGCGCTCGACCGTCTTTCCAGCTTCTGCGGACAGTGGGTCCGCCATAGCGGCTGGTATCCCGACTGGGTGCCGCGCCTCTTCAAGCGCGGCGCCGCACGCTTCTCGGACGATCTCGTACACGAACGTCTCGTCTTCGAGACGCCTGCCGCGCGTCTCGAAGGCAAGCTGATGCACTACTCGTACGAGGACTTCGAGACCGTGCTGCGCAAACTCGATGCCTATTCGAGCGCCGGGGCCCAGCAGCGCCACGCGGCCGGCAAGCGCGGCGGCTTTGGCAAGGCACTCGGGCGCGGCGCGTGGGCGTTCATTCGCACTTATCTGCTGCGGCGCGGCTTTCTGGACGGCCGCACGGGTTTCATGATCGCGATCTTCAATGCGGAGACGGTCTACTACCGGTTCCTGAAGCTCGATGCAGCCAATCGGCATCACGAAGGCGAATAGGCGCCGCGGCGTCTGCGTCGGCGCGACGGGTGGCGGTACAATGCAGCCAGTTTTTTTGCCGGCGCCTTAGGGGCGCCGTGTCAACGACAACCAACCCCGATCTCGATGTTCTCAATCATCATTCCGACCTGGAACAATCTCGCCTACCTGCAATGGGTCGTCGAGAGCATTCGTCGAAACTCGACGCACGAGCATCAGATCATCGTCCACGTCAACGACGGCTCAGACGGTACGCTCGCATGGGTGCGCAATGAGGGAATCGAACATACGGCCTCGCCGGCCAATATCGGCATCTGCCACGCGGTCAATCTTGCGGCGGCACGCGCGACGCGCGACTACGTCGTCTACATGAACGACGACATGTACTGTTGCCCCGGCTGGGACGACGCGCTCGCGCAACGCATTCCGCAGATGCCGTCCGACCTGTTCATGCTGTCGGGAACGATGATCGAGCCGGTCGATACAGGCAATCCGTGCGTCGTCGTGAGCGACTTCGGCCGCGATGCCCAATCGTTCCGGGCCGACGACCTGATCGCCGCCACGCGACAACTCCAACGCGCCGACTGGCGCGGCGCCACCTGGCCACCGACGCTGGTCCATCGCGACTGGTGGAACAAGGTCGGCGGCTACAGCAGCGAACTCAGCCCCGGGATGAGCAGCGACAACGACTTCTCGATGAAGATGTGGGATGCCGGGTGCCGAGTCTTTCTCGGAGTGGGCGACAGCCTCGTCTATCACTTCCAGCAGAAAAGTACAGGCAAGATCGTCAAAAACAACGGACGCCGGCAGTTCCTGAACAAATGGGGAATGACGCAGGCGACGTTCGATCGCTTCTATCTGCGCCGCGGGCAACCGGTTGGCGCGAGGCTTGATGTGCCTGAGCCGGAAACGACCGGAGCATTGCGGCGCGCGCTCCTCAAGTCCCGCATCAAACGGGCGTTCAGTTAGCGGCGCGGCGCGCCGGCGCCCTCCCTTGCGAAAGACGTATGACGCTGCACGGGTAAATTGCGTTCCCGTGCTTTGAGATCACAAGTGGGGAGCGGGCTTGCGAGGAAGGCTCGTTCGTAAGACGCGAGCCTTATCTGACCTGCACACGACGCAGCACAGGTCCGTCACGCGTTCGATCGCACTAGCCCACCGTGGCTACGCTTGATGTGTCGTGTCTGGCAACAGTCTGCGTGCGATAGCCACAGCCAAGCAGGATCCCCGCGAGCAGTACCAGCAGATGGCCTTCGGCGAAATCGAGCAGCAGCGAATTGGCGAGACAGCCGATAGCGAACGCGGCAAGCCAGGCCAACAGCAACTGACGCGAACGTGGGTCCAGCGCGCGCGCGTCGCGTCCAATCTGGATCAGCAGATTCACGAACAGTGCAACGCCGATGGCGCCCAACTGCACTGCCATCAGCAGATATTCGTTGTGTGGATTCTGGGTCAACTGACCTTCCGCCTCCGTTTTGCCCTGGGTCAACTTTTTGAATTCGACGCCGAGCCCACCTGCCCCGTAACCGATCAGCGGACGTTCGCGGATCAATTCGAGGCTCTTTTTATACCATTCGAGTCGCAGCCCGGTCGAAGTGATCGCATCGCTTTGCTGGTATTCGTGCACTTCAGTTGCAACCTGGAGCAAGCGTCCTCCGTGCATGGTGCAGGCGACCGCAACAAGCAGGCCCGCAGCAGCGAGGACCGCGCCGACGGACAAACCCGCGCGCAGCGGCGTCTGGTCGTGCTTACGCCATGCGAATCGCACCGCCACGGCCAGCATGAACAGCAAGGCGATCACCTGGCCCGTCCGGCCCTGCATCATCACGAATACGTTGATCAACGCGAGCACTGCGATCGCCGCAAACGCGATCCGCGCCCGGCTGTGGCGCGTAACCATCGCGAGATCCGCGGCTTGATAGAACAGCAGCGCGCCGAACAGACCCGCCGCAATGTGGTTCTTGAACACCCACGCACGCGACACCGGCAGTTCAAATGCATGAGCAGGTCCGATCGCGGTCAGTCCGAGATAGTTCGTCGTCGACAGTAGCAAGATCACGCACAGGGTCGCAAACCAGCTCCAGCGCACGACGCCGGCCCAATCCGAATCCTTGAATGCGACGATCGCGAGCGGCAACAGCAGCAACTTGTCGTACTTGCCGATCCACGACCACGCGTCGCCATACGGCGCGACGGTGTAGACAACGCTTACGATCAGCGCGGCGAGCAATAGCAGCGCGGAGACCGCAGTCCGGCTTCGAAACATCGACGGCAGATTGCGCCAGAATTCGGGTGCGCTCAGCAACGCGACGACAAACAGGCCACAGGCAACGTTGGTGAGCGCGGTCGAGACCGGCACCAGGCACAGTGCGACAACGGCGAAGATGCGCGAGGCGGTCAATCGGTGTGAGACGTTATGCATGTAAGAACGCTGTAGTTCGGTGAAGCAGAAGTTGGCTGGGCAAGCGCCACGCGTGGCGCACGATAACTTTCGTATGACGGTTTGCTGACCAGCGAGGTGCAAAGTATATCAACTGGCTGCGGGTCCCTCTCCTGGTCGACGCCGCCAGGGGAATTTGTATGGGGTCGGTACGTGGGAGGGAAGGTGCTCATGCAACAGCAGATTGCCGGAAAAACCCACAACCAGTTCTCGCCAACGAGGCGCATACCACGGCGAAATGCAACGAACGCTTCGTCAAGGCAGCAATCTCATCCGATTCGTCAAAGCAACAGCCTACGTGCCGTCGCCCAGCCTTAGCAGCGACGTATCGACGATCGACTGGATAACCGCCGGATTCGCGACCGATGGAGCCGGCAAGCCGAGCAGTTCGGCCGCTGCGCCGATAACACGGCTGGCGCGGAGATTGGCCAGGCAATCGCTGCGGCTTGCAACATGCCCCTCGCAACCTTCGCCCCGGCACGGCACACAGTCGCCCTCTCCCTGGAGCAGATAAACATTGCTATGACGACCCGACCCGCGCAAAGGCCAGGGATCGACTCCGGCCGGCCAGCCGCACGGCCACGGCCCCCAGCGAACCGGGTCGGACGGGCCGAATAATGCGATCGTCGGTGTACCGGTGGCCGCGGCAATGTGCGTGGCGCCCGTGTCCGGCCCCACGTAAAGCCTGGCCTGCCGAATCATTTCCGCGCTTTCGCCAAGCGACAGTTGCCCGACCATATTGAGCACCGGGCCGCCAGCCGCGGCAGCGACCCGCTCCGCGTACTCCCGTTCCTCCGCAGCCGGGCCGCCGCTCAATGCAATCGCGAAACCCTGCGAACGCAGCCAGGCGATCAGCTCGACCCAGCCTTCGAGGTGCCAGCGCTTGTACGCAAACATCGGGTACGGGTGCAACACCACGAACGGCTGGCCGGGGAGTACGGCGGGCGGCGCGTGAATGCGCGCATCGAATTCCGCGCGCCGCACAGGGTCGTCGCCAATGCCGGGCGCAACGACCTCGGCGCGCGGTTCGATCCCCAAAAGCGGCGTCAACGCGAGGCTGCTGTTGACCGTATGGACCGACTCGTGATGATTGATGGCAATGCCGTGCAGCATCAGCCGGGTCAGCAGTGTGACGCGGTTGGGATCGACGAGCCCGATGCGCTTCCTGCCCGCGAACCAGCAATAAAACCGCGGACGATCTGAACTGACGGCGGCGCAAGCGAGATCGTAGCGGCGCCAGATCTTCACCGCATCGGCAATCCGTTCCCGCAGCCCGGCGCGCTGTGCGACGACGATCACGCGGCGCACGTCAGGGTTGTGTTCGAGTATCCCTTCGGTGCCGCGGAACACGAGCATGTCGATCGGAGTATCGGGCCATTGAGCCTTCAGTGACCGGACGAACGGCGTCGTGAGCAGCACGTCGCCGATACGTCGGGTGCAGACGACGAGGATGCTGCGCGGCGGACGGGAAGACGGAAATAATGCAGCCACGGTCGGGGACTCAATAAACGATCTCAATCGCGCTTCCCGCGAACTCGCCGCGCAATGCGTTCAGCAATTCGTCGGTCGGTTTTACGCGCCACTGGTCGCCGAGCCGCACCTCGCCTTCCGCATGTTCGCTGCGATAGATGATCTGCACCGCAAGACCATTCGGTATCTGCACGGGCGCACGCTGCCGGCCGCCATCGCCACCATAACCGCCATTGCCGCCGCGTCCTCCACCGCCGCGCGAAGGGGCCGGTGCGGGCGCAGCCTGCGCCGTCTCCTGCGGACCGGCGCAATGCGCCTCGAGCACGCGACGCAACGCCTGCGCATCGGCATTGCCGTTCATCTGCACCTTGACAGCCTGTGCGTAGCGACTGCGTGCGCGTTCGAGGTCCATGACCGTATCGACGGTGAAGCGGATCCCGCCCGTGAACGCGTCGTTACGCGCCTGCCCTTGCACGACGAGAAGCTCATCTTCCTTGAAGAGCTGCTTGTGGGCCTCGAACTGCTCGTTGAAAACGGTGACTTCGCACTGCCCTGTACCGTCGTCGAGCAACGCGATCAGCATCTTGCCGCGCTGGGTCATCTGCGTGCGCAGCGACGCGATCACGCCCGCAACCAGCTTGTCGCGCCCCTCCTTCAGTTCGCCGATCTTCTGGCGAACGAAGCGGCGCACTTCGCCCTTGTACGCGTCGAACAGATGCCCGGACAGGTAAAAACCAAGTGCGGCTTTCTCTTCCTGAAGCTTCTTCTTTTCCGGCCATGCCGGTTCATCGACGAGTTCGTGGCCTTGCGACGGCTCATCGCCCATGTCGAAGAGGCCCGCCTGCAACGCATTGGCGCTGGCCTGATCGGCTGCTTCCATCGCGAGCGAAACGGACGCAATCAATTGCGCGCGATTCTCGTGCAATTGATCAAACGCGCCCGCGCGAATCAGCGCCTCGATGGTCCGACGGTTCACAACCCGGCGATCGATGCGGTTGCAGAAGTCGAAGATGTCAATGAAGGGGCCCTCTTCGCGTGCGCGGAGAATTTCCTCGATCGCGTTCTGGCCACTGCCCTTGATCGCGCCGAGACCATAGCGGATCGTTTTCGATCGCTTGCCGTCGGCTTCGGCGACAGGCTCGAAGCGATATGCCGACTGGTTGACGTCCGGCGGCAACACTTTCATCCCGTTCGTGATGCAGTCTTCGAACAGGATCTTGACCTTGTCGGTGTCATCCATGGCGAGCGACATATTCGCTGCCATGAATTCAGCCGGATGATGCGCCTTCAGCCAGGCGGTAAAGTACGCGAGCAGCGCGTAGGCCGCGGCGTGCGACTTGTTGAAGCCGTAGCCCGCGAACTTCTCCATCAAGTCGAAGATTTCGTCGGCCTTTTCGGCGGTCAGGCCGTTCTTCGCCGCGCCTTCGCGAAACAACGCGCGGTGCTCGGCCATTTCCTCGGCCTTCTTCTTGCCCATCGCGCGGCGCAGCAGGTCGGCGCCACCGAGCGAGTATCCGCCGATGATCTGCGCCATCTGCATCACCTGCTCCTGATAGACCATGATGCCGTAGGTCTCTTTCAGGATGGGCTCGACGCGCGGATCCGGATAGTCCACCACTTCGCGGCCGTGCTTACGCGCGCAGAAGCTCGGAATCAGGTCCATCGGGCCCGGGCGGTACAGCGCCACGAGCGCGATGATGTCCTCGAAACGGTCAGGCTGCGCGTCCTTCAGCATGCCCTGCATGCCGCGGCTTTCCAGCTGGAACACGGCGACCGTATTCGCTTTCTTGAGAATCGAGAACGACGCGGGGTCGTCGAGCGGCACCTGGGCGAGCGACCAGTCTTTCTTCGACGGATCGAGGCGGCGAATATAACGCTCGGCCCAGTCGAGGATCGTCAGCGTGGTCAGGCCCAGAAAGTCGAACTTCACGAGGCCGACGGCTTCGACGTCGTCCTTGTCGTACTGGCTCACGACGCCGCTATCGTCGCCCTGCGTGTAGAGCGGGCAAAAATCGGTCAGCTTGCCGGGCGCGATCAACACGCCGCCCGCGTGCATGCCGACGTTACGCGTCAGCCCTTCGACACGCTGCGCGAGTTCGAGCAACTGATGGACTTCGTCTTCGTTGTCAAAGCGCTCCTGCAGAAGCGGCTCTTCCTTCATCGCGTCGGCAATGGTCACGTGCTTGCCGGGCTTGAACGGAATCAGCTTCGCGATGCCATCCGTGAACATGTAGCCCAGATCGAGCACACGACCGATGTCGCGCACCGCGGCCTTCGCCGCCATCGTGCCGAAGGTCGCGATCTGCGAAACGGCGTCCGCGCCGTACTTCTGCTTCACGTACTGAATGACGCGGTCGCGCCCTTCCTGACAGAAGTCGATATCGAAGTCGGGCATCGACACCCGCTCCGGATTCAGGAAACGTTCGAACAGCAGGTTGTAGCGCAGCGGATCGAGGTCGGTCACGCCGAGTGCGTAGGCGACGAGCGAACCCGCACCCGAGCCCCGGCCCGGCCCTACCGGCACGCCATTGTTCTTGGCCCAGTTGATAAAGTCCGCAACGATCAGGAAGTAGCCCGGAAAGCCCATCTTGATGATCGTGCCGCACTCGAATTCGAGCCGCTGGTAATACGTTTCGCGCTGCGCGTCGCGTTCGGCCTGGTCCGGATACAGCTGGTCGAGCCGCTTCTCCAGCCCTTCCTTCGACAGCTGCACGAGGTAGTCATCGAGCGACATGCCGTCGGGCGTCGGGAAGAGCGGCAGCTTCGGCTTGCCGAGTTCGAGCGTGAGGTTGCAGCGTTTGGCGATCTCGACCGTGTTGGCCAGCGCCGACGGAATGTCAGCAAAAAGCGCCGCCATCTGGTCCTGCGACTGGAAATACTGATCGGTCGTGAAACGCTTCTGGCGACGGGGATTCGCGAGAATATCCCCTTCTGAGATACACACTCGCGCTTCGTGCGCGGTAAAGTCGTCCGGCGTCATGAACTGCAGCGGATGCGTGGCGACGACCGGCAGTTTCAGCGCAGCGGCCAGCGCGACGGCCTGCTGGACGTAGGCTTCGCCACCCGGCTGCCCGCAACGCTGCAACTCGATATAGAAACCATTGGGAAACAGCGCGGCCCAGCGCTGCGCATTGCGCCTTGCGGCCTCTTCATTGCCGGCGGCCAGCGCCATGCCGACGTCGCCCTGTTGCGCACCAGAGAGCGCGAGCAGACCTTCGCCAAGACCCGCTTCGAGCCAGCCGATCTCGACTTCCGCACGGCCGCGATATTGATTCGTGAGCCACGCCTTCGTCAGTAGCTCGCACAGATTCAGGTAGCCGCGCCGGTCTTTGACCAGCAGCAAGAGCCGCGAAGGCTTGTCGCGATCATCGGGATTCGTGATCCAGACGTCGCAGCCGGCGATGGGTTTGACCCCTTTGCCGCGAGCTTCCTTGTAGAAACGGACGAGACCGAACGCGTTGCCGAGGTCGGTGAGTGCGAGCGCGCCCTGACCGTCTTTGGCGGCGGCCTTGACGATGTCGTCAAGGCGCACGATGCCATCGGCAATCGAGAATTCGGAGTGGACGCGAAGATGAACGAAGCGGGGATCTGACATGGGCGACATTGTAACTCCACCCTCCCGAAGATTTGCGCCGAAAGCAAAGCGTTAGCCATTCGGCCAGGAGCGTCTGCGCCGGTTGCCGCAATCGTATGCCAGCCGGCCGACTGCGGGGATATCGGCGGGATGAGGGATAATACGGCTTTGAACCATTCTGTCGTGGCCGCACCGCGCGCCAGCGCGCTGCCAGGGCGCGATTTCGCGCCGCCCGCCACCTCTTGCTGCTGGACCATCATGAGTATCGTCAACCTCGCCGCCTATCAATTCGCGACCCTCGAAGCCATCGTCGAGTGGCGCCCGCTCGTCACCGAACGCTGCCACGCGCTCGGCCTGCGCGGCACCATCCTGCTCGCGCCGGAGGGCATCAACCTGTTCGTCGCCGGCACCCCCGAAGCCGCGCGTGATTTCATCGATTACATTCGCCACGATCCGCTCTTCGAAGGAAAATTTGCGGGCCTTCAGTTCAAGGAAAGCTTCTCGGAAAAGCAGCCATTCCGTCGCATGCTCGTCAAGCTGAAGCGCGAGATCATCACGATGAAAAAGCCGGCCATCCGCCCGGAACTGGGCCGCGCTCCGTTCGTCGATGCACCGACGCTGAAAACATGGCTCGACCGCGGTCACGACGATGAAGGGCGCCCCGTCGTGATGCTCGATACGCGCAATGCGTTCGAGGTAGACGTCGGCACTTTCGAGCACGCGCTGGACTACCGGATCGCGAAGTTCAGCGAATTTCCCGAGGTCATCGAGCAAAACCGCTCGGATCTCGAGGGCAAGACGGTCGTCTCGTTCTGCACGGGCGGGATTCGTTGCGAGAAGGCGGCAATCCATATGAAGGAAGTCGGCATCGAGAACGTCTACCAGCTCGAAGGCGGCATCCTGAAGTATTTCGAGGAAGTGGGGGGCGCGCACTATCAAGGCGACTGCTTCGTGTTCGACTACCGGACCGCACTGAACCCGCAACTGGAGCCGACTTCGACAGTGCAATGTTTCGGCTGCCGCGCGGTGGTGGATGCAGAGGCGCAAAAGTCGCCGCTGTACACGCCGGGCAAGACCTGTCCTGAATGCCATCCGCAAAAGGACGGCGCATACGCCGCGTGATGGCAGCGCCCGGTTTCGAATCTGAACGGTCGCACGCGCAACCCGACATCGCGGCCGGCATAGCAGGCGCTCGCCAGACGCCTTGCCCATGACCGTGTCGACCTATCGCGGACGCTTCGCGCCGTCGCCTACCGGACCGCTGCATTTCGGCTCGCTCGTCAGCGCGCTCGCGAGCTGGCTGGATGCGCGCGCACATGGCGGCGCATGGCTGGTGCGCATCGAAGACATCGACGGGCCACGCACGGTCGCCGGCGCCGCCGAGGATATTCTCGCGACACTCGTGCGTTTCGGCATGAACCCCGACGAACCGCCGGTGTGGCAAAGCCGGCGCACCGACCCGTATCAGCGGGCGTTCGAACAACTCGAGGCCAACGGATTGATCTATCCGTGCGGCTGCACGCGCAAGGAAATCGCCGATTCACTGCTGCAGGCACACGAACGCAACACGACCCTCGCCTACCCAGGCACTTGTCGTGGCGGCCTGCATGGCAAACCTGCACGCGCGTGGCGTCTGCGGATTCCGGACGGCGACGCGGCCGTGATCACGTTCGAGGATGGCTGGCAGGGACAGCCGACACAGGATCTGGCCACGGAAGTCGGCGACTTCGTACTGAAGCGCGCGGATGGCCAATGGGCCTACCAGCTGGCGGTGGTGGTCGATGATGCGGATGCGGGCATTACGCACGTTGTGCGCGGCGCGGACCTGCTCGATTCGACCGCGCGGCAGATCTATCTGCAGCGTTGCCTCGATGTGCCGACGCCGTCATATCTGCACGTCCCGGTGGTCACGAACGATGCAGGCGAAAAACTCAGCAAGCAGACTGGAGCAACCGCGCTCGATCACTCAGCGCCGTTAAGGACGCTTCACGCCGCGGCCGCGCATCTGGAACTTGACCTGGGCTCAAGCATCAGCGGATCGCTGGACGCTTTTTACGCGGCCGCCACGATGGCATGGTCCCGGCGCATGGCGCAGATCGAAAATCGCGGGCACCAGTAGCCCATTGGGCCGCGATGGCGGCGAACGGAAGATAAACGTGCGCCGCTGCCAGGCCCCCTCTCAGGCAGCAAGCCGGAGAGAGGCGAACACAGCAGCGAAGACGATCAGGAAGAGGTAGGCGTCTTGCGCGGCATACCGAAGCCGCCGAGCAGCGCGGCAAGCGGTTGCCTCGGAGCCGGTTTCTGCGGAGCGGCGGCCGCTTCGTCTTCCTGCTTCTTCGAGGAAAGCGACGGCTCGTAAGGCTTGAGGAAGAAATCGTCGACAGGCGGCTGCGCGTGACGATGATGATGCGGCCGATCGAACGACGACCCACCCGTCGGGCGACGACGCCCCGGACGCTCATCGCGCTCACGCCGGCCAGCGCGTTCTTCGTGGTGATGACGCACCGGCACATCGACAGTCAGACGCTGCACATCGAGCGGACGCTTGATCAGCTTCTCGATGTCGGCAAGCTGCTTGCGCTCGTTCGGGCTGCACAGCGAGAGTGCATCACCCGACGCGCCTGCGCGGCCCGTCCGGCCGATCCGGTGCACATAGTCTTCCGCGCTAAACGGCAGATCGAAGTTGATCACCGCGGGCAGTTCCACGATATCCAGACCGCGCGCCGCCACATCGGTCGCGACCAGTGCCTCGATCTCGCCGCGCTTGAACGCGTCGAGCGCCTGCATCCGCTCGTTCTGCGTCCGGTCGCCATGAATGGCCGTGGCCACCACGCCGTCGCGCTCGAGCTGCCGCGCAAGACGGCTCGCGCCGATCTTGCTGTTGCAGAACACGATTACCTGCTTGAGGCTGCGCTCGCGGATCAGTTGCACGACCGCGCCGGTCTTGTCCCCTTCCGCGACCTCGTAGACGATCTGCGTGACGTTCGTCGCGGTCGAATTGCTGCGCGCGACTTCGATCGTCTGCGGATTGCGCAGATAGGTCGCCGCCAGTTTCTTGATTTCGCCGGAGAACGTCGCCGAGAAAAGCAGCGTCTGACGCTCCTTCGGCAGCAGGTTCAGGATGCGCTGCAGGTCCGGCAGGAAGCCCATGTCGAGCATCCGGTCGGCTTCGTCGAGCACGAGAATCTGCACCTGGCCGAGATTCGCCGTCTTTTGCTGCACGTGGTCGAGCAGGCGCCCCGGCGTCGCGATCAGGATTTCCACGCCGCGCCGCAATTCGGCGGACTGCGGATTCATGTCGACACCGCCAAATACCACCGCGCTACGCAGCGGCGTGTGCTTCGCGTACGCCTGCACGTTTGCGGCGACCTGGTCGGCGAGTTCGCGCGTGGGCGTGAGGATCAGCGCGCGCACCGGGTGTCGCGCGGGCGAGGCGCTCGTGCTGGCCTGCGGCAACAGCCGCTGGATGATCGGCAGCGAAAAACTGGCGGTCTTGCCGGTGCCGGTCTGGGCGGCGCCCATGACGTCGCGGCCGGCGAGGACGACGGGGATGGCCTGGGCCTGGATCGGCGTCGGCGTCGTGTAGCCCGAGTCCGTGACAGCCCTCAGAATGTCGGCGGAAAGGCCGAACTGGTCGAAGGTCGGTGTATCGGTGCTGGGCGTGACGGCTGTGTCGGACATGGTGGCTTTCGCTAAAAATGCGCCTGCGCGGTACGCGTGGCAGCGGACAAGGCCGCGGAGGGCATCAGGATGAAGGCGGAGCCACGGCGTGCCGCACGGGACCCGAATGAACTATGGGAAAGAATGCAGCCGGCTCCGGCCGACGGAAACATCCGCCGGAAAGGGCGGTATTGTAGCACTTCAGCAAAAACGCTCATGGCGCACGCATCCGCTTTCTGCTCCAGCCCCGCGCGACCGGCTTTCCGGTCGCGCGGCGGATTTGGCCCCAGGCAGCGTACGACATGTAGACGACATTCGCGTGACGGCGCTTCCAGCCGCGCTTCCAGCCGCTAAAAGCAGCATGGAAACGGGCTGCGCAGCCACCCTGCACCCCCGTCACCAGGTTTCGCGCATCACCATCAGCCGAAGTTCAGTCATATCCTCGATCGCGTAGCGGATACCTTCGCGGCCCAGCCCGGAGTCCTTCACGCCGCCGTACGGCATGTTGTCGACACGGAACGACGGCACATCGTTTATCACCACGCCGCCCACTTCCAGTTCGTCCCACGCCTGATGCGCATGCGCCAGCGAATCCGTAAAGATGCCTGCCTGCAGGCCGAAGTCGCTGTCGTTGACGGTCGCGAGCGCGCTCCTGAAATCGTCGAACTTCTCGAGGATCGCCACCGGCCCGAACGCTTCCTTCCGATACAGGTCGGTGTCGCGCCCGACGTTCTCCAGCAGCGTCGCCTCGAACATCGCGCCGTCCACCTTGCCGCCCGCGACGATCTTCGCGCCCGCCTCGACCGCGGTTTCCATCCAGCCGGCGAGCCGGTTCGATTCCGATTCGGAGATCATCGGACCGACAAAGGTCGCCTCGTCCTTCGGGTCGCCCATTTTCAGCGACTTTGTTTTTGCGATCAGCCTGTCGCGCAGCGCGTCATAGAGGCTCGAGTGGATCAGGATCCGCTGCACGCCAATGCAGCTCTGCCCCGACTGATAGAACGCGCCGAACGCGAGGCGGTCAACGACGTAGTCGAGCTTGTTTTGCTGGTCGCCGTCGACGATCGCCGCCGCGTTGCCGCCTAGTTCCAGAATGACCTTTTTCTTGCCGGCCTTTTTCTTCAGGTCCCAGCCGACCGCGGGCGAGCCGGTGAATGAAAGCAGCTTGAAGCGCTCGTCGGTGGTGAACAGATCGGCGCCGTCGCGGTGTGCAGGCAGGATCGAGAACGCGCCCTTCGGCAGGTCCGTTTCCGCGAGAATCTCGCCGATGATCAGCGCGCCGACCGGCGTGCGGCTGGCGGGCTTCAGCACGAACGGCACCCCCGCTGCAAGACCCGGCGCCACCTTGTGTGCAGCCAGATTGAGCGGAAAGTTGAACGGCGAGATGAACGAGCACGGCCCGATCGGCACGCGCTTTACATAACCGTGGTAGCCCTTCGCCCGCGCGGAAATCTCCAGGTTGACGATCTCACCGTCGATGCGCACCGACTCTTCCGCCGCCACCTTGAATGTATCGATCAGCCGCGTGACTTCGCCGCGCGAATCGTTGATCGGTTTGCCGGCCTCGATGCACAGCGCCATCGCCAGTTCGTCGTAGCGTTCGCGAAAACGCTTCACGCAATGTTCGAGCACGGCCTGGCGCTTGAAAGGCGGATAGTCGCGCAGGGCCGGCAGCGCGTCGACGGCCGCGCCGATCGCGCGGTCGATGGCCTTCGCGTCGGCAAGCGCGACGCGCGTCGCCACTTCGCCGCTGAATTTATCGGTGACTTCGAGATCGGTGTTTGCCGCAACCGGCTCGTTGGCGAGGTAGTACGGGTAAGAATTCCTCAGCATGACACGTTCTCCTTGAAGCGCAGCGACAGGTGCGACCTGCACGCTCGCCGCGCGATCTGAACAGAACCGCTGCGACCTCAGAGCTGGGCGCTCAACCGTTTGATCTCCCGGTTCAGAACCCGCTCGTTGTCCGAGTAATCGATCGGCAGATCGATCACGTGCACACCCGGCGTCGCGAAGCACTCGCGCAACAGCGGCGCGAATTCCGCCGCCGACGTGATCCGGTGGCCTTGCGCGCCATAGCTCTTCGCGTAGTCGACGAAATCCGGGTTGCGCAAGGTCATCCCGTAGTCGGGGAAGTTCATGTTTTCCTGCTTCCAGCGGATCATGCCGAACGCGTCGTCGCGCAGTATCAGCACGACCAGATCGAGTTTGAGACGCACCGCCGTCTCCAGTTCCTGCGAATTCATCATGAAGCCGCCGTCGCCGCATACGGCCATCACCTTGCGGTCCGGATGCACGATCTTCGTCGCGATCGCTGACGGCAGCCCCGCGCCCATTGAAGCAAGCGCGTTGTCGAGCAGCAGCGAATTCGGTTCGTGCGCGCGGTAATAGCGCGCGAACCAGATCTTGTACATGCCGTTGTCGAGACAGACGATGCCGTCGACGGGCGTCGTCTCGTACACGTCGTTGACGATGCGCACGGGATACATCGGGAAGCGGTCGTCGAGTTGCCCTTTCACGAGATGCGCTTCGAAATGCGCCTTGATCTCCTTGAAACGCGTGAAGTCCCAGTGCTCCTGGCGCGCCTTCAGGCTTTCCTTCAGTTGCCACACCGCGTTCGCGATATCGCCGACCACTTCGATCTGCGGGAAGTAAACCGTATCCACTTCCGCGCCGAGGAAATTCACGTGGATCACGGTCTTCTCGCCTGCGTCGGCGCTGCGCATGAAGAACGGCGGCTTCTCGATCACGTCGTGGCCGACATTGATGATGCAATCGGCGTGCTCGATCGCGCGATGCACGAAGTCGCCATCGGAAAGCGTCGCGTTGCCGAGCCACATCGGATGCGATTCGTCGATCACGCCCTTGCCCATCTGCGTCGTGAAGAAGGGAATGCCGATCTGGTCGACAAATTCGCGCAGCATGCGCGTCGTCGTTTTGCGGTTACCGCCCGCACCGATCATCAGAAGCGGATGCTTCGCCTTCGTGATCGCGTCGACCGCGCGCGCAACCGCCTTTTCTTCGGCGACCGGACGCCGGCTGTAGCTTTTCGGAATCGGCTTGCCGTCGCCCTCTTCGTGCGCGACGTCTTCGGGCAGTTCGAGGTGCGTCGCGCCAGGCCGCTCTTCCTCGGCCTGGCGGAACGCTTCGCGCACCGACGCCGGAATGTTGGCAATCGACACGATCTGTCGCGTGTACTTCGTGAGCGGCTCCATCATCCGCACGACGTCGACGATCTGGAAGTGCCCCTGCTTGCTCGACTTGATCGGCTTCTGGCCGGTCACCATCAGCATCGGCATGCCGCCGAGCTGCGAATACGCGGCGGCGGTGACGAAGTTGGTGGCGCCCGGGCCAAGCGTCGCCAGACAGACGCCGGTGCGTCCTGTGAGGCGCCCATACGTGGCCGCCATAAAACCGGCCGCCTGTTCGTGACGCGTCAGGATCAGCCTGACTTTCGAGCGGCGCAGCGATTCGAGGAGATCGAGATTTTCTTCGCCGGGAATGCCGAACACATATTCGACACCTTCTGCTTCCAGCGACTTGACGAACAGATCCGAAGCTTTCATTGAGAGTGCTCCTGTCGGTTCGAGCGCCTTACCAGAGCCTGAAACGCCCGTCAGTAAAGGCTCTGCGGCTACTCGTGTGCCTTGTGGATGCTACACACCGGCTACAATAACACCCTATGGCTTCCGCCACTTGTTCGCGGCTGCGTCCCGTGACTGTGACATCCTTGAGCCTGTCTCCGCTGCCCTCATGGGCCACACAGGCGGCTCGATCCATCGGCGGTACGGTGGCGCGTACCCACTGGCCCCACTATGGCGTGCGCGGTGCAAAGGCGGCGCTTTCCCAGCGGGTGTGAGCCCCGCGCGGCAACCGCTTCGGCCGGAAGCAACCTATAAGGAGCAATCGTGGACGTAACGCAGCGGTTGAAGCCTTCAGTGAAGCGTGTCACGAAATACGGTGACCGCGCGAGTGTGCAGGCCGCCACGTGAGTGAACGCCGGGCAAGCCACGAAAAAATTGCGCGCAGTCCGACCTGACTGCCATATCGGGGAAGGTTGATACGGCTGGGTGAATGAGCAGGCAGGACGCCCAGTCGCTGCAGCCCCTTATCGCGCGAGCCGCTTAGCCCGATCGGCCATTGCTGAAGTCGTGTACCGATGCTGACATGCCTGCTCATTGCAGTAGACATTTCGTTCTTTGAGTGCAATGACGAACTACCGCCGGTCTCGGAGAATGTGTTGTTTCGATCTCTTGCTGCGCGTCGCCCCAGTTTGCACTCTAGAGTTGCTCCAGGATCGGGTCGCAACTGGGGATGGTGAAGAACACGTCCAGAGCCTGCGCCGCCAGATTCGTGGAGCCAGCCAACTTCTCGAACTCCGCGATTTGCTTTTGATAGGTCAGCCGAGTCGGTTGTGGTAGTTTGTCGAGACGCTTACGAGCGTAAGGGATCCAGGGGGCGGGCTCACTCTCCCACAGCGGACCGACAATATTCTGGTTGCGATAGAAGATGATCCTGGTCGCATGAAGCTTCTTGTAGACGTGCCAGGTACGAAACAGGTAGCGCAACTCGCTAGTCGTGATCGGCTTCCCTTTGCGATCGTCATTGAAGGCCGACAACCTGAATTCCTCAGACTGGGCGATACTTGCGGATGTGATCTGGTCGAGGACGTAGTGCAGACACGGGGCACCGTTCAATTTCGCTTTATTGCTGCCCACGAAGTCGCGGGGACTTTTGAGCAGAAAGTAGTCGATTCCGTATTTGCACGCCCGGCGGATCGCAAGGAAAAACCTCAGATCCCCCAGTTCCTTCTCGGTCAATTCACCGAACTGAGTCTGGGTGAGCCCGGCTCGCCCCCCGGCCAGCGACCGATAGGATGCGGCCCCGATTTTCCTCACGGCTGAACGCGTTTTCTCTAGACTTGCGAGATATTCGCTTCCTCGCGGAAGTTGACTCAGTTGGACAGTGAACTGCGGATCGTCCAGTTTGCTAAAGACCAGATCCGAGATGGGCTTGTTGTAGTAGTTGATCTTGGTCGTTTCGGTCTTTACAACGGCCGGCTCGGATGCCGTGGTTTTCCTGCTCATGTGCGTGGACTTTGGTTCGCCAATGTTCGCTTTCGTGAGCGGATCCCTTGCATAAACGGCCTCGCCGTGAAGCGGATCCCTCCAGTTTTGTTGCAACCACCATTCAACGTAAGTGTTCAGGTATTGGTCACGCGGCAACGCGAGGCCGTAGACCACATCGTTACGCTCAGGTTCGTAGTTATCCAGGAAGTCGGACATGAGTGCTCCTTGCTTGAGTTGCATCACGTTGGCAATTCAACCAGAAAGTGCCGTGATCAATGCGTTCTGAATGGACGGCACACCAGTGATCGTTGACTGCGCGCCGCAGGAGAGATAGTGGCCCATCCTCACGTAGTCGGCGAAATGGGGTGCGGGACTCAACAACTGGTCGATTACCTTCGAGTCCTTGCCCTCAAAAGCGCGTCTGCCGGTTCCTGACCAATCTCGTCAATCTTTTTCATCTTGATACTCCACGGAATAGCAACAACGAAAACGCCAGCGGTGTCGGACCGTCATTCGGCTTTGATGCTCGCCTCGGATGCGTGGCCGACGGACACTCGTTCGCGAGCAACGATGCGCCGCCGTGTGAGCAAACCATCGTGCCGAAACCAACGCGAGTTGCCGTCCGGTAGGCTTGGTTTCTGCTTTGAAACTAGCGGAGCAAACGCGGCTTGATCCCCCAAAAGCGCCTTCTTTTCCGGAGCGTGAAGCCCTGTCGATCGTCTATCGTTTCCAATGAATGCTATATCTCGATCCGACGATGTCAACTTTGCTGAATGAGGTTGAGATGTCCTGCGGCGTGAGCAGACAATGAAGGAGAGGACGACGACAGGAGCCGGCACGCCACCGCATGGCGGCGGACCAGCGAACCACCTGACTACCGAACGATGGTGACGCAATCGGCCAGGACCGGCGGCGCGTTCTCGCCCGCGGTGGCGTCGTAAAGATCGGCGCGCGGACCCTTGGTCCACCAGATATAGCTGCCCGCCTCATACCTCACGCCCGACGCCGCGATCGTGTTGACGAACAGCAGTTGCTGCCCCTTGACCGGCACGAGCGCGAAACTTTGCCCGTTGGCGGTGTTCCAGTAGGTCACCTGCAGGATCTTGCCGGTTGCACAGGTGTATTTGCTCGTCTGACGGGTTTTCGTCTGGATTTCAGTCAGACGCAGCGGCGCGGCTAAAGCCGCGTTGCACAACAGGGAAACGCCCAGTACACCCGATAGGACAATGAGCCCGATTTTCATCGAACTGCTCACTCCCGACGATGGATATCCACGGCGAAACACGATGGTGCGACGCTTTGCTATGGATCGATCACTTCCGCGCATGCATCGGTCGGGGCGGCCGCGACATGACCGACCACCGGCACGATCTTCAGGCCAGCCGAAGCAATCCGGCATGGCGCGGCCGCGAGGCCGCAGCCGGCAAGGCCCGCACACAGCGCGACGAGCACGCTCCCGCGGGCAATGCGGCTGCGTCGGTGAGGCACACGATGTGGCGTGCCCTTTTGCGTACCCGGTTGCGTGCTTTCGCCTGACTTCACGGCGGTGTCCATGCTCATATCTCCTGCTTCTCCTGACACCGCAAACGCCCGCCACGGGCGACTGCGCCATCAACCACCTACTTTGCCGACACCGGCCGCACCGCCGCTGCCGCCTGTTTCGCCCGCGCGCGCGCCTCGTCGGTGGTCGCGCCGGTGGCGAGCGCCACGCCCATGCGGCGCTTCGTGAAGCTCTCAGGCTTGCCGAACAGGCGCAGATCGGCATTCGGCACGGCCAGCGCCTGCGCGACGCCCTCGAACGCGATACCCGCTTCTTCGAGGCCGCCATAAATCACCGCCGATGCGCCTGGCTCCCGCAGCGACGTATCCACCGGCAAACGGAGAATCGCACGCGCATGCAGTTCGAATTCGGAAAAGCGCTGCGAACACAGCGTCACGAGTCCCGTATCGTGCGGACGCGGGCTGACTTCGGAAAACCACACGTCGTCGCCACGCACAAAAAGTTCCACGCCGAAGAGGCCGCGCCCGCCGAGCGCCGTCGTCACCTTGTTTGCGATATCGCGCGAACGCTGCAGCGCGACCGGGCTCATCGGCTGCGGCTGCCACGATTCGACGTAGTCGCCCGCGACCTGCACGTGGCCGATCGGATCGCAGAAATACGTGCTGTTCTGGCCGGTCGCAGGATCGATGGCCCGCACGGTCAACTGGGTAATTTCGTAGTCGAAGTTGATGAAGCCTTCGACGATCACCCGCCCGCCTTTCACACGGCCGCCCGCCATCGCATATTGCCAGGCAGGTTCAATGTCGGCATCGCCTTTCAGCACCGACTGGCCCTTGCCGGACGACGACATCACCGGTTTCACCACGCACGGATAGCCCACTTTCGCGATGCCGGCTTTCAGCTCGTCGAGCGAATCGGCGAATGCGTACGGCGAAGTCGCAAGTCCGAGTTCTTCGGCCGCGAGGCGGCGGATGCCTTCGCGGTTCATCGTCAGCTGCGTGGCGCGCGCGGTCGGGATCACTTCGGCGAGCCCGTCGGCTTCGATGGCGGCGAGCGCGTCGGTCGCGATGGCCTCGATTTCCGGCACGATCAGATGCGGCTTCTCGGCAACGACTAGCGCGCGCAACGCGGCGCCATCGGTCATGTCGATCACATGCGCACGGTGCGCAACCTGATGGCCAGGCGCATCGGCGTAGCGGTCGACCGCAATCACTTCGACGCCGAGCCGCTGCAGCGCGATGATGACTTCCTTGCCCAGTTCGCCAGCGCCGAGCAGCATGACGCGCGTTGCGGATGTCGACAGCGGGGTGCCGATCCGTTGACCGATCTGCATGAGGTCTCCAGAAAATATCGAGATAAGAAAAGGGAACAGCCGATGTTAACATGCGCTCGCGTGCTGACTGTGGAGTGCGTTACCCTTACGCCTTCGCCAGTTTGAAGAGGAACGACGCCATGGCCCTTCAGTTTTTCGCGCGACGTATTGCGCGTTGCATTGCTCCGTTCCACGACCGCTTTCATAGCCGCTTTGATAGCCGCGTTCGCAGCGGCTCTATCAGCCCATTTTCCGCCCGGTGGCGCACACCGCTTGCCGCCCTGACCTTCGCTTCGCTGCTCACCGCCTGCGCGATGCCCGTCCATACCGACGCCTCCGCCGAAGCACCCGATCCGTTCAACCCGGCCGCGACACAGCTGCTCGACGACACGAAGTGGGAACTGACCAGCTGGAAACAGGCGGACGGCACGATGCGCGACGTCCCGCACGGCGACACCGGCGAGCCGGTGACGCTCGATCTGTCGACAGCAAGCGGCCAGCGCCGCGCGAGCGGCTTCTCGGGCTGCAACCGGTTTATGGGCGCCTATATGCTGAAAGACGGCAAGCTGTCGTTCGGACCGCTGGCGGGCACGCGCATGGCGTGCATGACGCCGGGCGGCAAGATCGAAGGCGCCTTTCTCGACGCGCTCGGCCATATCGACCGTACCGGCGTCCAGATGCGTGCACCGCAACAGCTGCAGCTGATCCTCGAGAACGGCGATACGCTCGTTTTCACTCGCCGCGGCCAATGATCGAACGGGCCTCGATAGCTGCGCCGGCTGTCGGGATAGCCTGCGCGGCAGCCACTGACTGCTGCGGATTCCGCACCCCGGGCCACCGCTATTGGCCCCGGCATTCGCCCGCCTGTCTTAGAAGCGTACCGCTTCACCGGTTAAACTCGACGGATTGCGTTTCTGAGCTTCCGTCATTCGTTGATGTCTAGCATGCACACGGTAGTTTTCAGCTGGTTCGGCGCCTCGGCCGTCTGGCTTCTTCCTCTTTTGTGGCGCCTCGCGAAATCCGTCCTGCCGGGCGGCGCCGGCCTGCGCGGTCCGGGCACGATCCGGCTGTGGCTTGGCTTCGTCTGCGCAATGGTCGCGAGTTGCACGCTGGAGGCGTCACTGGTTCATATCGCTGGCGTCGACGGCCTGGGACATGCGCTCGCGACGGGCTTCGGTCATCTGCTCGGGCCAATCGCCACACCGCTCGTGATGGCCGCGCTGCTGCTTGTGAGCCTGCCGTGGCTCGTCGGCTTTCGCTGGTCGCAAGTGGCGTCGTGGGCTGACGGCGCGTTCGGCCTCGGACTCCCGCGCACGTTCTCGAAGCGCGACGAAGACGCTCGCCCGCGCCGTGCCGCCGACAACGGACTGCCGTCGCACGCCGCCACGTCCACCTCCACCAATACGATGGCGCCGAAGTCGAACAGTCGCTATGCGCGGCCTACCGTATGGCGTCCGCCCCCGGTTGGGCGGGGGGCGGCGACGGGCGCTGTCGGTGGCATAGCGGCAACGGCCGATACACACGGCGCCACGCCGCAAGGCAACGCGAGCGGGGGCGGCAACGCACGTGTTCAGGCGTCGCAGGCTGCCGAGGCTGCGCGCGGACGGGTCAACCCGCCGCAACGGCCGGATGAACGCGCATCGTGGACCCCGTCCGAACCCGTGGCGCCGGCCGGATGGCTTCGGGAGCCGGGCGCAACGACACGTTCATCCGTGCCGTCACGCGATACAACAATGGCGAACGACGCACCACGCATGGGCGCGGCACGCCCCGGCCCGATGGGGGGTGCCGGTCTGGGCGCAACGTCATCGGCTTCCGGTACGGCAGGTGCAGCCGGCGCCGTGCCGCCGGCGATGGACGCTGCGAAGGCATTTGGCAACGTACGGGGTGTCTCGGATTCGGCTTCCGCGGCTTCCATGGGCTCCTCGCAATCGTTTTCGCGTAGCACGGGCGGCGCGGGCACAGCAACACCAACGGCCCCGCAGCCGTCGACCCAGACACCGCTCCAGGCTCCCCGGCCCGCGCAACCGTTCGTTCGACCGCCTGCGCCCGGCAGCGTGCGCGCACCGGCCTATTCGCGGCCAGCGGTCGGCACGCCACGCGTCCCCCCGACCGCAAGCGTGCAGGAAACGCTGCGCAGCATCGAGGAAAACGCTGCGCGCTGGACAACGCTCGCCGGCGCCGGCCTCGCCCGCATCAGCGGGACGGAAGCAATGGACAGCACGCGTAAGGAATCGGTTGATGTTCCGGCGGAACTTCCCCGGGCGAATGCGCCTGTCGGAAACGCTGGCGTCGTTGCACCGGTGCCTGCGACCGCCGACGCGGAGGCGCAAGCGGATACCTTGCCGCAGCAAACCGACACCCCCCAGGCCTCCAACGAAGCCACCCGCGAACCGGCAACGCCCGGCGCGTCTTCGGCCGCACACGTGTCGTCGGACGCCCCTTCGCCAGCTCTCGAAGCAGAAAAACCGGCAGCATCCGCTGCGACCGTCGCGGCAATGCAACCGATCGTGACTCACCTCGCCGACGTGACGCCCATACACGCGCCCTCGGCCGCCGTGCCGCTGGATACGCCGGTCGCGCCATGGGAAATGGCAGACGCTGACGTAGCCGAATTGCGCACGGGCTCATCGATGACGTCGCATCATCACGCCCAACCGCCGACGCATGCCACGGAACCGCCTGCTCGAGTTGCCGCACCGACGCTCCATGTTGTCACCGCACCTGCAGAAACCGACGCGCCAGCCCAGCCGCCAAAAGCCCAAGCCGAAACCGGATCAGAAGCCGACGACACGCCTGCCCTGTCGAACATTGTCCGCTTCCCGGGCGCGCCGCTGGCAACCGTTGCAACCCTGATCGAACCCGCGCGGGCACAGGAACCGGAATTGCAGGACGACGTACCGTACGACGCGCACGATACGTCCGCTGCCGCGCCCGTCATCACGCCGCCGCCGCCTCGCGGCCATGCGCCAACCGGCTTCGAATTCCACGCGCCGGCCGCGTCGATGGTCGAACTGCCGTCGCTCGCTCTGCTCGAGCGCGCGTCGTCGGACGCGGAGCCGATCCCCGAAGAGCGGCTCGCCGAAACCGGCCAGCTGATCGAGCAGCGCCTCCAGGAGTTCAAGGTGCCCGTCACCGTCGTCGGCGCGTCGGCGGGCCCGGTCATCACGCGCTTCGAAGTCGAGCCGGCGCTCGGCGTGCGTGGCAGCCAGATCGTCGGCCTGATGAAAGATCTGTCGCGCGGCCTCGGCCTCACGTCGATTCGCGTCGTCGAGACGATTCCCGGCAAGACCTGCATGGGTCTCGAACTGCCGAATGCCAAACGCCAGATGATCCGTCTGTCCGAGATTCTCGAAGCAGACGTCTACCAGAACTCGCGGTCGAATCTGACGCTCGCGATGGGCAAGGACATCACGGGTCATCCGGTCGTCGCGGACCTCGCGAAGGCGCCGCACATGCTGGTCGCGGGCACGACCGGTTCGGGCAAATCGGTGGCGATCAACGCGATGATCGTGTCGCTGCTCTACAAGGCAACGCCCGAAGAGGTGCGCCTCATCATGATCGACCCGAAGATGCTCGAGCTGTCAGTCTACGAAGGCATCCCGCATCTGCTCGCGCCGGTCGTCACCGACATGAAGCTCGCCGCGAACGCGCTCAACTGGTGTGTCGGCGAAATGGAAAAGCGCTACCGGCTGATGTCGGCCGTTGGCGTGCGCAACCTCGCGGGCTTCAACCAGAAGATCCGCGATGCCGAAGCCGCCGGCAAGAAGCTCGGCAACCCCTTCTCGCTGACCCCTGAAGCGCCCGAGCCGCTTGCCCCGCTACCGCTCATCGTCGTCGTGATCGACGAGCTTGCCGACCTGATGATGGTGGCCGGCAAGAAGATCGAAGAGCTGATCGCGCGCCTCGCGCAGAAGGCGCGTGCGGCCGGCATCCATCTTATTCTCGCGACGCAGCGGCCGTCGGTGGACGTGATCACCGGCCTCATCAAGGCGAACATTCCCACACGCGTCGCCTTCCAGGTGTCGTCGAAGATCGACTCGCGCACGATTCTCGACCAGATGGGCGCGGAATCGCTGCTCGGCCAGGGTGACATGCTGTTCCTGCCGCCCGGCACCGGCTATCCGCAGCGCGTGCACGGCGCATTTGTCGAAGACGAGGAAGTGCACCGCATCGTCGAATATCTGAAGCAGTTCGGCGAGCCGCAGTACGAAGAAGGTATTCTCGACGGCCCGACGACCGAAGGCGCGGCGCCGGATCTCTTCGGCGACGCGCCGGATGCCGAGGCCGATCCGCTCTACGACGAAGCCGTCGCGTTCGTGGTGCGTACGCGACGCGCGTCGATCTCTTCGGTGCAGCGGCAGTTGCGCATCGGCTACAACCGCGCGGCGCGACTCGTCGAACAGATGGAGACCGCAGGCCTCGTCTCGCCGATGGGCATCAACGGCAGTCGCGAAGTGCTCGCACCCGGGTCGGCGGAATAAACGCTGCGCCTTTCACACCAGCCGAACCCGGAGGCGGTGCCTCCGGGTCATGCCCCCCGCCCCGCCGTCAGGACGGCGACACCAGCTTGAAGTCGACAGGCGAACCGATATCGATACGTTTCGGGTTCGGCTCCAGCAGACCGCTTTGCTGATCGCGCCGGAACACGTACGCTGTATCGCTGTTCTGGTTGCCCACGATCAGCCACTGTCCGGTCGGATCGATCGCGAACTCGCGCGGCGCCTCACCGAGGCTCGACTGATGACCCACCAGCTTCAGATGACCGTTCGCCGGGTCGACCGAAAAGATCACGATCTCGTTCGCGTCGCCGCGGTTGGTAGCGTAGAGGAAACGGCCGTCCGGCGACAGATGGACCGCCGCCGCACCGACCTTGCCCTTGAACCCCGGCTGGGTGAGCGGCAGCGACTGGAGCAGCGTGAGCTTGCCGTCGTCGTAGCGGAAGGTGCTGACCGTCGCCGTCAGTTCGCTCGTCAGATATGCATACTTGCCGTCGGAGCCGAACACCAGATGGCGCGGGCCCGAGCCGGCCTTCATCTCCGCGTAGCGCGTGTCGGTCGGTCCGAGCAGGCCGCGGCTCCCGTCAGGGGTGTAGCGGTACGCGTACAGCCTGTCGGCGCCGAGATCCTGCGCGAACAGATAACGGCCATCCGGCGAAAAGACCGTCGAATGCACGTGGGCGCTGTCTTGCCGTCCTCTCACCGGCCCGCTGCCTTGGTGATGAACCGTGAGAGCGGCTGCACCGACCTGGCCGTCGGCCTCGAGCGGAAAGATCGCAAAGCTGCCGCCGGGATCGGGGGCGACCGAGTAATTGGCCGCCGTCAGATATCTGCCATCGGGTGACAGGCTCAGATAGCATGGATCGTTGCCTTCGGAAGAAACCTTGTTGAGGAAGGTCAACTGCCCGCTTTTCGCATCGAAGCTGAATGCGCTGATACCACCGCGCTGGCTGGCCGGGCCGTTGTCGCCAGGCAACTCGTTCACCGCATACACGTGGCGACGATCGGGCGTGACGACGAGATATGACGGGTTCACCGTCTTCGTCGTGGACACGCGGGTGGCTTCACCGGTCTTCGTGTCGAAACGATAGACGTAGATGCCCTCGCTCTTGCCTCCGGTGTAGGTGCCGACGATCAGGTCATAGACGCCATCGGCGGGAAGAGCGGCACTTCCCTCAGCAATGGCATGCGTAGCAACGATAGAGACCATGAGTGCGAAACCCCTTATTATCGAGCGGGCGGTACGGAATGGTCCCGCTCGCGGAACGAACGCTGGCACGGCGAATGCTGCCCGGCAGCCAGTGCGATGCATGAAACCTCCTTCGACATCGTGCTGGTTCGGTTATGGTGTCGCTGGTCTGCCACGCGTGCGCTGCGGATTCGTTTTCTTGTCGGGCAAGTATAGGGGCGTTGCGGCGGATCGCACAGCCCGTAAGGCGGACAGGCAGGTTTCGTGCATGGTTGCGGGCGTTGCGCGCGGTCGGGCAACGCCCGGCGCGCCTGCCATTCGGCATGGTCGTACTTCTAAAAAGCAGTCTCAAACAACGGAGTCTTCATGAACGTCACCCTTAGCCTCGGTCCGCTCGTTGCCTTGATCGCCGGCATTCTTATCCTCGTCATGCCGCGCCTGCTCAACTACATCGTGGCGCTGTATCTGATCATCATCGGCATCATCGGTATTTTCGACGTGGGCTCGAAGCATTTTTGATGGGGGCGCCCGGCTGGGGCGCCTGGCTGGGGCTGGGGAGGCCTGGCTGGGGCACGCCAGGTCGCGGACGCCCGAGTGGTGGACACCTGGCCACGAGAACACCCGGCCGCAAACCACCATCTGGCAGCCGAACAGCCGCCTGAACGACGCGCCATGCAACAGCGGCACGCGATGCAAGGCGCATGCCGCTGATAGAGATCATGTGGACCGCATGAATGGACGGCGCATCCGGCCGCCTGCCGATGACAGCCCTTAGCCGTTCGAAAGCTGCTCGAGGCGCAACCTTCCCTGCAACGACAGCCCGCCGACGGCATAATGACCGTCACTTTCCTGATAACACTTGAAGCATGCACGCTCGACGAGAAACGCCGCGGCCGTTTCCATTCCGTTGCGCGTCAAACCGAGCTGGCTGGCGTCGAGTGACAGCATCGCGTCGTCGGTGAGTTCGCTGGCGGCGGAGAGGATCGTAATGCAATCGGATTTCGACGGGTTCAGCATGGCTTCAATCCCCGAAAAAGCGTTGCGTGGAAACAATGGAAAGCGCTGGAAAGTGGTTCGGGCCACGGCCCGAAAAACCTGATTGTAGGCAGGCAATATTGAGAACGCCAGTCGTCGTTGCAGTGCAGCGTAATGAACCGGATACCCTTGCAGGTCCCCAACGACAACGCCTCTGAACGATCTCTGTACTACCCCTGAACTCCGCGACAGATCACGCACCGGACGCATCTATTTCCCGCCTCCTATGCCCTCTCTCATCGAAGACTACGCACTCGTCGGCGACGGTCACACTGCCGCGCTGATCTCCCGCTCAGGCTCCGTCGACTGGCTCTGCTGGCCACGCTTCGACTCCGGCGCCTGCTTCGCTGCGCTGCTCGGCACCGAGGACAACGGCCGCTGGCTGATCGCGCCCTTGGTCGACGAAGGTTCACCCGAACCCGTCGCCACACGCCGCTATCGTGGCGAAACGCTGATTCTAGAGACCGATTTCGAAACGCCCGAGGGCGCCGTCACCGTCATCGATTTCATGCCGCCGGGGAATGGGTCGTCGGAACTGATACGCATCGTCGTCGGCAAACGCGGCACGGTGCGCATGCAGATGGAACTCGTGCTGCGTTTCGACTACGGCTTCTCCGTGCCGTGGGTAAGCCGGCTCGCAAACGACAGCGGCGTCAAGGCGGTGGTCGGCCCCGACACCACGGTACTGCGCACACCTGTCAAACTGCACGGCGAGAACATGCGCACCGTCGCCGAATTCACGGTCACGGCAGGCGAGCGCGTGCCGTTCTCGCTGGCCTATACGCCGTCGCACCTGCACGCGCCGCCCGCCCGCGATCCGCACACCGCGCTCGCCCGCACTGAAAACTACTGGCTCGAATGGTCGGCGCGCGGCACCGTCGAGGGACGCTGGGCCGAACCCATCCGCCGCTCGCTGATCACGCTGAAGGCGCTCGCCTATGAGCCGACGGGCGGCATCGTCGCGGCACCGACAACATCGCTGCCCGAACAGCTGGGCGGGACACGCAACTGGGACTACCGCTATTGCTGGCTGCGCGACGCCACGATCACGCTGCTCGCGATGATGCGCGGCGGCTATTTCGACGAAGCGCGCAAGTGGCGCCAGTGGCTGGGCCGCGTGATGGCCGGCTCGCCGCAGCAGTTGCAGATCATGTACGGCATCGCCGGCGAACGGCGTCTGCCTGAGTTCGAGATCGACTGGCTCCCCGGCTATCAGGGCGCCCGCCCCGTGCGCGTCGGCAACAATGCCGTCAACCAGTTGCAACTCGACGTCTATGGCGAAGTAATGAACGCGCTGCATCTGGCGCGCGTCGGCGGCCTGCAAGCGGATGAAACGGCGTGGAATATCCAGTGCGCGATGCTCGAACACCTCGAGAAAATCTGGAGTGAACCCGACGAAGGCATCTGGGAAACGCGCGGCGGCCGCCAGCATTTCACTTTTTCAAAAGTCATGGCGTGGGTGGCGTTCGACCGCGCGATCAAGTCGGCCGAATCGTTTAACCTGCCGGCGCCGCTCGATCACTGGCACCAGGTTCGCGCACAGATTCACGCCGACGTCTGCGCCAAAGGCTGGAACGCCGGACTTAGCGCGTTCACGCAGGTCTACGGCGGCGATGAACTCGACGCGAGCGTCCTGCTGCTGCCGCTGCTAGGATTTTTGCCACCGGCCGATCCGCGCATCGCAGGCACCGTCGTAGCTGTCGAAAAATACCTGCTGCGTGACGGTTTCGTGATGCGCTATCGCACCACCGAATTCGACGACGGCCTGCCGCCCGGCGAGGGCACTTTCCTCGCCTGCAGTTTCTGGATGGTCGACAACCTCGCGTTGCAGGGCCGCATACAGGAAGCGATCACCATGTATGAGCGCCTGGTGTCGCTCGGAAACGACGTCGGGTTGTTGTCTGAGGAATACGATCCGGCAGCGAAACGGCTCGTCGGTAATTTCCCGCAAGGCTTCTCGCACGTCGCGCTGGTGCATACCGGCCTGAACCTGATGAAACACGAGCAGGAAATGGCGAAAGCGACTGGCCAGCCCGCCCACAATGGCGTCCCTGCCAGTGACGCGGCTCACGGTAACGGCAGTGGCCAAAGCAAAGCCTCGGCCGGATCATAGGGAAGACCCTGTCAGCCTGGCCAAGCCTTTGATTCGTTGACAATACTTACGTGCGCTGTGCCACGGTTGTTGCATTGCACAATCGGGGTTTGTCCGATATCATCCAATGCGAATGTCGGCCGATAACCAAAGGTCTGCACCCAATAACGGCCCGCCGCAACGCCTTACGCGTTTTTGCGCCGCCCCACGCGAACAACATTAACGCTGGAGCACCCATGCTCTATCAACTGCACGAATTCCAGCGGGCGCTTCTGAGCCCGCTTACCGCCTGGGCCCAGGCCGCGTCGAAATCCTTCGCGAATCCGGCCAGCCCGTTTGCGTACGTACCGGGCGCAACCCGGCTATCGGCGGGCTACGAACTGCTCTACCGGCTCGGCAAGGATTACGAAAAACCCGAATTCAACCTGCATCAGATCGTCAAGGACGGCCACAACATCCCGATCGTCGAGCAGACCATCATCGAGAAGCCGTTCTGCCGCCTGCTGCGTTTCAAGCGCTACGCCGATGACAGCAGCGCGGTCTCGCAGCTGAAAGACGAACCTGTGGTGCTGGTGTGCGCGCCGCTGTCGGGCCACCACTCGACGCTGTTGCGCGACACGGTTCGCACGCTGCTGCAGGACCACAAGGTCTACATCACCGACTGGATCGACGCGCGCATGGTGCCGCTCGAAGACGGTCCGTTCCATCTCGACGACTACGTCGCGTACATCCAGGAATTCATCCGGCATATCGGCGCGAAGAATCTGCACGTGATCTCGGTGTGCCAGCCGACGGTGCCGGTGCTCGCGGCCATTTCGCTGATGGCGAGCCGCGGCGAGGACACCCCGCTCACGATGACGATGATGGGTGGCCCGATCGACGCCCGCAAGAGCCCGACGTCCGTCAATTCGCTCGCCACGCAGCACTCGTACGAGTGGTTCGACAACAACGTGATCTTTACGGTGCCGCCGAATTATCCGGGCATCGGACGCAAGGTGTATCCGGGCTTCATGCAGCACACCGGCTTTGTCGCGATGAATCCGGAACGGCACGCGGCATCGCACTGGGATTACTACCAGAGCCTGCTGCGCGGCGACGAAGAAGATGCCGAGCAGCATCGGCGCTTCTACGACGAATACAACGCCGTGCTCGACATGGCGGCTGAGTACTACCTCGAAACGATCCGCGTCGTATTCCAGGAGTTCCGGCTCGCCGAAGGCACATGGGATGTCGCCGGCGAACGTGTACGCCCGCAGGACATCACCCGAACGGCGCTGTTCACGATCGAAGGTGAGCTCGACGATATCTCCGGCAGCGGCCAGACGCGCGCTGCGCACGAGCTATGCAGCGGTATCGCCGAGCAGAACAAGCGGCATTTCACTGCCGAGAAGTGCGGCCACTACGGTATTTTCTCGGGCCGCCGCTGGCGCACCATCATTTACCCGCAACTGCGCGACTTCATCCTCGAGTACAACAAGGCGCCCAAAGCCGTAAAGGAAAAGGTCGCCGCGCAGGCGTGAAGAGAAGCACACAGGGCGCCCGTCACCCAGATGGGATGCGCCCGCGCATGACGCGCCGCGTAGCCGGCGCGTCATGCAGTTCAGTCAGGTGCAATGGTTGTGCGTGCATCGATTGAAGGCAAGAACGCGCACCCAGTTGTCCGGGTGCCGCTTCCCCCGCGATCCTAGCGCCGCATCAGATAGGCCAGCAGCAGTTCCGTGTTCATCTGGACGATCTCGCTGCGCTCGCTCGCCGAGCTGAAATCGCGGCCGAGCGTCGCTTCGAGCGTGAAGCGGTTCGACACAATGTAGTAGCCCATCCCCGACAACGTCACATAGAAGCGCAGCGGATCGACGTTCGTGCGAAACAGTCCTGCGCGCTGGCCGCGTTCGAGAATACTTCCAAGCGTTGCAACGATGGGCGAGATCATTTCGCGAATGCGCGTCGATTTCTGCATGTAGCGTGCCTCATGCAGGTTCTCGTTGTTCACGAGCCGGAGCAGTTCGGGATGATCGCGGTAGTAGTCCCAGACGAAATGCGCAAGACGCGTGATCGCCTCAACGGGCGCAACGCCGTTCAGATCAAGCAGGCGCTCAGCTTCGTTGAGCGCGCTGAACGCGTGCTCCAGGACGGCGGTGAATAGCTGCTCCTTGCTACCGAAGTAGTAATAGAGCATGCGCTCATTGGTTTCCGCGCGGCGGGCGATCTGGTCGACGCGAGCGCCGAACAACCCACCATTTGCAAACTCCTCGGCCGCCGCGAGCAGGATGCGGCGACGGGTGCCTTCAGGATCTCTTTTGATTTTCGGCTGATTCATGGTGGCATCATGCTTCGTGAGCCGCGTTATCCGAATCGTGCCGCCGGCCTTCTCCTCGGCCATGCACCGACAGCACAAACGGGCGCGCCATGTTGGGGGAACACCCTTCTGCGGTCTTTCGAAAAAGCGCTTCGATTATGGCACATGGTTTGCGAAGCACAATCAGGAAAATCGGCGATAATGCCTCATTTAGCGGATGCCTCGCCGCGCAAGCAGCGCAGATCCTGCTCCGCACTGCCGCCGCAGCCGGCATACCCCCAAGACTGGCAGCCGGCAAGCCCCGAAGTCCTGACCGTGACCGATTCCAGAACACTAGCCGATCGCATCGAAGATCTGCTCCCCCAGACACAATGCACGAAATGCGGCTACCAAGGCTGCCGCCCCTACGCCGAGGCGATCGCCCACGGCGAGGCGAACTATAACCAGTGCCCGCCAGGCGGCGCCGAAGGGGTTGAGCGCCTCGCCAGGCTGCTCGGCAAAGCGGTCATCCCGCTCAATCCCGACAATGGCGTCGAACGTGTCCGCCCGGTGGCCGTCATCGACGAAAGCCTCTGTATCGGCTGCACGCTGTGCATACAGGCATGCCCGGTCGATGCGATTGTCGGCGCCCCGAAGCAGATGCACACCGTCGTTGGAAAGCTGTGCACCGGCTGTGACCTTTGCGTCGCGCCCTGCCCAGTCGACTGTATCGCGATGGTGCCCGTCACCGGCGGATTAACCGGTTGGGACGCGTGGTCGCAGGAACAGGCGGACGCGGCCCGCCAACGTTATGAACGCCGCAACGCCCGGCTCACGCGCGAGCGCGAGGCGGCCGAAGCGCGCGCAGCGGCACGCCGTGCCGCCGGCGTGGGAGTGGGCTCCGGAGCAGGCGCGCCGGCCACCGCTGCCGCCGACACGAGCGCTGCCAGCTCATCCGCCGACGACCCTGAAGCGAAGAAACGCGCCATTATCCAGGCCGCACTCGAACGGGCGCGCAAGAAGAAAGAAGCGCTTTCCGCGCAAGGCCAGGGTCCGCAGAATACGCAGCAGGTGAGCGCCGAGGTACAGGCGCAGATCGACGCCGCTGAAGCACGGCGTCGCCGCCTTGGCATCGCGCCGGAGGCAACGGATGGGGAAGCAGGGCCATCCACGCAGGAAGGCGCCGGCAGTGCCGACGATACCCACTCAACCCATTCCTGAGCGCCGCGCATGAACGCGAACAAACGCCGCGCCATCTACGAAACGCTGCAAAGCCTCAACCCGCATCCGACGACCGAGCTCGAATACACGACACCGTTCGAACTGCTGATCGCGGTGATGCTGTCGGCGCAGGCCACCGACGTATCGGTGAACAAAGCGATGCGCAGGATGTTTCCGATCGCCAACACGCCGCAGAAGATCCTCGAACTCGGCGAGGAAGGCGTCGCCGATTACATCAAGACGGTCGGGCTCTACCGGACCAAGGCGAAGAACGTCGTCGCCACCTGCCGCATCCTGCTCGAGCAGTATGGCGGTAAGGTTCCGGCTGATCGCGAGGCGCTGGAGGGTCTGCCCGGCGTCGGCCGCAAGACAGCGAATGTCGTGCTGAACACGGCGTTCGGCCATCCGACGATCGCCGTCGATACGCACATCTTTCGGGTTGCCAATCGAACGGGGCTTGCGCCAGGCAAGGACGTGCGCGCCGTCGAAATCGCACTGGAAAAATTCACGCCCGCCGAGTTCCTGCAGGATGCCCATCATTGGCTGATCCTGCATGGCCGCTATGTCTGCAAGGCTCGCCGGCCCGAATGCTGGCACTGCGTGATCGAGCCGTTGTGCGAGTTCAAACAGAAAACACCGCCGCCGGACCTTTGACTGGCGTCCGCCCGGGTGAGTCCCGCTCTGCGGCACACCTAAGTCCGCCGCGCGGCGTCACACCGCCCAGATGCCGCCAGCGGGCCTTGTCCGCCCGGCGTAAAATGACGGCTTGCCGTTGCGGACCGCCAGTCTCTCCGCCTCCCACTTCCCCGATCCAGCCCACGATGTTCAATCCCAGCCGCGACGAAGTCCGACGTTTTTTCACCGACACCTGGCGCAAACAACGCGAGGGCGAAATCCTCACGCCGCTCGAAGCGATTGCCGCCGACTGGATCGTCGAGCATCCCGAATATCACGCGGATCTGTCGGACACCGAGGCCGCGACGGCGCAGGACTATTCGCCCGAGAGCGGACAAACGAACCCGTTCCTGCATCTCTCCATGCATCTGGCGATCAGCGAACAGCTCTCTATCGACCAGCCGCCGGGCATCCGTGCTGCTCATGAGCGTCTCGCCAGCCGCCTCGGTTCGACCCACGACGCGCAGCACGCAATCATGGACTGCCTCGGCGAAACCCTCTGGGAAGCTCAACGCACCGGCACACCACCGGACACGGACGCCTATCTCGCCCGCATTGAACGCCGCGCGTCACGGGACTGAGCAAGCCGCAGGTGCCGCGAGCCACAGGCCTCATGGCGCCACAATCGGCAAGCCCCCACGCACCACTTGCCTGAAAACAGAACACCCCGCCGTAGCGGGGTGTTCGTTTTGTGCCAACCAGTCACGCCAGGCGTGCTTACTTCTTCTGCACGAGATCGCCATCGATCGATTCGATATAGGCTGCGATGTCCTTCATGTCGCCTTGCGACAGGCTCTGCACCTGCGCCTGCATGATCGCGTTGTTGCGACCGAGGTGCGGGTTGCCGGTGCCCATCTGATACTGGCGCAACGCCCAGTAGACGTAATCGGCATGCTGGCCCGCGAGCTTCGGATATTCCGGGCTCACCGGCTTGTTGAGGTTCGGGCCGTGGCAGGCCGCGCAGTTATGGCTGTCGGCGAGCACCTTGCCGTTGGACGCATCGGCTGCGTGCGCGACATTCGACGCGACGAAACCAGCGAAAACGACCGACGCGCACGCAGCCTTGAACACCGTGTGGAGTGCCTGATGGGGCTTCTTCATGAATTCTCCTATCCCGCGAATTGAATGAGCTGGTGACCGACGCCGATCACTTGTCGGGATTGTTCTTCGAAGAGGACGTCTGCGTCGCGTAGTACGCTGCGATGTCGGCGATGTCCTGATCGGACAGCGACGCCGCAACGGCGTGCATCGATTCGAAATGGCGGTCGCCCTTCCGGTAGGCGCGCAGCGCGCTTTCGAGGTATGGCGCATTCTGGCCGCCCAGCATCGGCACCCGGTAGACCTCCGGATACGCCGTGCGGTAGCCGGGAATGCCGTGGCAGCCAATACACATCGCGACCTTGCCCTGGCCCGCCTTCGCGTTGCCAACGACATCCGCCGCCTGCGCGCTGGCCGCAAAGCCTGCGAGCGCCGACAGCGCTGCGATCACGAGGTGTTTGCCGACGATTCTGTTCATAGGTTGTAACCTGGCATGAGGGGAAACGGGCGCCCAAAAAGGCAGCGGCCTGCGCCGTTATTCTTGTAAAGGAGCCACGCAGGCCAAAAAAATCGCGCTAATTGTACCGCGACGCCGCGCCGGACGTCCACCGGGCGGGCGCGAGCGCCCGGTGCAACGCGTTTATACCACCGTGCTGCCCACCATCGTCGCACGCGGCGCGGCGCGGATCACAGCACGGCCTACACCCTACGCGAGCCCGTTTCGGGCAGAAAGGGCTTCTGACTTATACTGGGATTTTTCCGGGAGAGCAGTTCGCCATGCGTTTCGAAGGCTCATCGCAGTACGTCGCCACCGACGACCTCAAGCTCGCGGTCAATGCCGCGATGACGCTCAAACGGCCGCTGCTCATCAAGGGCGAGCCCGGCACGGGCAAAACGATGCTCGCGGAAGAAGTCGCGGCAGCGCTCGGCATGCCGCTTCTGCAGTGGCACATCAAGTCCACCACGAAGGCGCAGCAGGGCCTCTACGAGTATGACGCGGTCTCGCGCCTGCGCGACTCGCAGCTCGGCGACGAGCGCGTGAAAGACATCCGCAACTACATCGTCAAAGGCGTGCTGTGGCAGGCCTTCGAGTCCGACCAGCAGGTCGTGCTGCTGATCGACGAGATCGACAAGGCCGACATCGAATTCCCGAACGACCTGTTGCGCGAACTCGACCGCATGGAATTCTACGTGTACGAGACGCGCGAACTCGTGAAAGCGAAACAGCGCCCGCTCGTGATCATCACGTCGAACAACGAGAAGGAACTGCCGGATGCGTTCCTGCGCCGCTGCTTCTTCCACTACATCCGGTTCCCCGATGCGCAGACGATGGAGCAGATCGTCGAGGTCCACTATCCGGGCATCAAGAAGGCGCTGCTGGCTGCCGCGCTGCAGAGCTTCTTCGAACTGCGCAACGTGTCGGGCCTGAAGAAGAAGCCGTCGACGTCGGAACTGCTCGACTGGCTGAAGCTCCTGCTCGCGGAAGACATTCCCCCAGAAGCCCTGCGTTCGGCGGATCACAAGCAGATCATCCCGCCGCTGCATGGCGCGCTCCTGAAGAACGAACAGGACGTGAGCCTCTTCGAGCGGCTCATTTTCATGAACCGCAACAACCGCTAGACGGCCGATGACAGGCTGCGACAGAATGTCGCGCCCTCCGCCTTGCGCGGGAACCGGCACCGCATCCGCAACAGACAACACGCGCACGGAAACCGCTACATGAGCCGCTGGATAGAGCCCGTTACCCTGAAGGGCCAATACGTCAGCCTCGAACCGCTGACCCTCGATCACGAGCAGGCCATCGCCGCGGCCGCCGCCGACGGCGAACTGTGGAATCTCTGGTACACGAGCGTGCCGGCGCCGGGCACCGAGCGCGCATGGATCGAAGCAGCGCTCGCGATGCGCGACAACCTCGGCGCGCAACCCTTCGTCGTGCGCGACGTCGTGTCGGGCGACATCGTCGGCTCGACGCGCATGTTCAATGTCGAGGCGGCGCATCGCCGGCTCGAGATCGGTCATACGTGGTACGCGAAGCGCGTGCAGCGCACGCCGCTCAATACCGAAGCCAAGCTGCTGCTGCTCACGCACGCCTTCGAATCGCTGCGCGCAATCGCTGTCGAGTTCCGCACGCATTTCATGAACCAGCAGTCGCGCACCGCGATCGCGCGGCTCGGTGCGAAGCAGGACGGCATCCTGCGCAATCACCAGATCGGCAAGGATGGCGTGTTGCGCGACACCGTGGTGTTCTCGATCATCGAATCGGAATGGCCGGCGGTGCGCGCCAACCTGAAGTACATGCTGGGGCGTTGATCCGCCCGTCGACGCGCTTATCGAAAGCGCACATTCAGTCACGCGCACACGCGACCAGCAAACCGGACGAAGCGGGACGAAAGCGGGACGAGATCCGCAGAGGCACCACAGAGGAAACAGCATGTTGATCGACTTCTTCTATTCGCTGCGCGCCGCGAAACTGCCGGTTTCGGTGAAGGAATACCTGACGCTGCTCGAAGCGCTGAAGGCGAACGTGATCGCGCCGTCGCTCGATGAGTTCTATTACCTCGCGCGCCTCACGCTCGTGAAGGACGAGCAGTACTTCGACCGCTTCGACCAGGCTTTCGGCGAGTATTTCCGCGGCGTCGAAGGCAAGTCGGAGCTTGCGCTCGACGTGCCGCTCGACTGGCTGAAAAAGAAGCTGCAGCGCGACCTGTCGCCCGAAGAGAAAGCGCAGATCGAAGCGATGGGCGGCCTCGACAAGCTGATGGAGCGCCTGAAGGAACGCTTCGAGGAACAGAAAGGCCGCCACGAAGGCGGCAACAAATGGATCGGCACGGGCGGCACGTCGCCATTCGGCAATGGCGGCTACAACCCGGAAGGCATTCGCATCGGCGGCGAAGCGTCAGGCAACCGTACGGCCGTCAAGGTGTGGGAAGCACGCGCGTACCGCGACTACGACGATCAGATCGAGATCGGCACGCGCAACATCAAGGTCGCGTTGCGCCGCCTGCGCCGTTTCGCGCGCGAAGGCGCGGCCGAAGAACTCGATCTGCCCGACACGATCCGCAGCACTGCCGCGAACGCCGGCTGGCTCGACCTGAAGATGGTCCCCGAGCGGCACAACAATGTGAAGGTGCTGATGCTGCTCGACGTCGGCGGATCGATGGACGATCACGTCAAGCGCACCGAAGAGCTTTTCTCCGCGACGAAGGCCGAGTTCAAGCATCTCGAGTTCTATTACTTCCACAACTGCGTGTACGACTTCCTGTGGAAACACAACCGGCGCCGCCATGCCGAGCGCACGCCGACGTGGGACGTGCTGCACAAGTTCACGCCCGACTACAAGCTTATCCTGGTCGGCGACGCGACAATGAGCCCGTACGAAGTCGTGCAGGCCGGCGGGTCGGTCGAATACAACAACGCGGAGCCGGGCGCCGTGTGGCTGCGGCGCCTCGCCGATCAGTTTCCGCACCATGCGTGGCTGAATCCCGAGCCGGAGGGCCTGTGGGAATACCGGCAATCGGTGTCGATCATCCGTGAACTGCTCGGTCACCGGATGTATCCGCTCACCCTCGCCGGTCTCGAAGCCGCGATGCGCATGCTCAGCAAATAGCGCGCCATACCTCAATTACAACTCAAACCTTCGAAAGAACCGCATGACGCAGTCTCCTATGCCTGAACTGTCCCCTTCCGCGGCACGTCCCGCGCGGCTCAGGCCCTTTGCCGATACCTCCGTGTCCGCGGTCGTCGCGGGCTTTGTCGCGATGATGACCGGCTACACCAGCTCGCTGGTGCTGATGTTCCAGGCCGGTCAGGCCGCGCATCTGAGCGACGCGCAGATCTCGTCGTGGATCTGGGCGCTGTCGATTGGCATGGCGCTCACCACCATTGGCCTGTCGCTGAAGTTTCGTGCGCCGATCGTGATCGCCTGGTCGACGCCGGGGGCCGCGTTGCTCGTCGCGTCTCTGCCGCATGTGGCCTACCCTGAGGCAATCGGCGCGTTCATCGTCTGCGCGTTGCTGCTGACCGTCGTCGGCCTGACCGGCTGGTTCGATACGCTGATGAGGAAGATTCCCGCGGGCATCGCGTCCGCACTGCTGGCAGGCATCCTGTTCGAGATCGGCATCGAGATCTTCCGCGCGGCGCAGTTCCAGACGGCGCTCGTGCTGGCGATGTTCTTCACCTACCTCGTCATCAAGCGCTTCGCGCCGCGCTATGCGATCGTGACGACGCTCGTGGTGGGCGCGGCGGTGGCCGGCGTGCTGGGGCTCCTCGACTTCGGCCGCTTTCACGTCGCGCTCGCGCGCCCGGTCCTGACGATGCCGGCGTTTTCCCTCGCCGCGATCATCAGTATCGGGATTCCGCTCTTCGTCGTCGCGATGGCATCGCAGAACGTGCCCGGCATCGCCGTGCTGCGTGCGGACGGCTATACGACGCCCTCCGCGCCGCTGATCGCAACGACGGGCATCGCCTCGCTGATCCTCGCGCCTTTTGGCTCGCACGGGATCAACCTGGCGGCCATCACCGCGGCCATCTGCACCGGTCCTGAAGCCCATGAAGACCGCTCGAAGCGCTATACCGCGGCTGTCTGGTGTGGCACCTTCTACCTGATCGCCGGCATTTTCGGCGCGACAATCGCGGCACTGTTTGCTTCGCTGCCCAAGGCGCTGGTGGTGTCGGTCGCGGCGCTCGCGCTGTTCGGCTCGATCATGAGCGGCCTCGCCAACGCCATGCAGGACGTGAAGCAGCGCGAAGCGGCGCTCGTCACGTTCATGGTGACGGCCTCCGGACTTACGCTGCTGTCGATCGGCTCCGCGTTCTGGGGGCTGGTAGCCGGCGTGCTGACCCAGTTCGTGCTGACCGCCCGCCGCGCGTGAGCCGGCAGGCGCGAACGGAATGCCGGTGCGACATTGTCAAAACCGCATCATCCGATCCGCCATAGAATAGAAGTATCGGTCGGCGCTTTACGGCAGGCTTGCGTAAGCGTCGCATCTGAGCGGCTGCCGCCAGCGCCACCAGCGGCAGTCTCATCTTTCCCTGGACCACGGCGCGTGTGCGCCCAGAAGGCTCGACATGACTACCGCACTCGATCAGCTCAAGCAATACACGACTGTCGTCGCCGACACCGGCGACTTCCAGCAACTCGCCCAGTACAAGCCGCGGGACGCGACCACCAATCCGTCGCTGATCCTCAAGGCCGTGCAGAAGGACGACTATCGTCCGCTGCTCGAGAAAACCGTACGCGATCACGCGTCGAAACCTGTCGCCGCGATCATCGATCAGTTGCTGATCGCGTTCGGCACCGAAATTCTCAAGATCATTCCGGGCCGCGTATCCACCGAAGTTGACGCGCGCCTGTCGTTCGACACGCAGGCGTCGATCGCCAAGGCCCATGAACTGATCGGCTTCTACAAGGCCGCCGGCATCGAACGCGAACGCGTGCTGATCAAGCTCGCCTCGACATGGGAAGGCATCCGCGCCGCCGAAGTCCTGCAAAAAGACGGCATCAAATGCAACATGACGTTGCTGTTCTCGCTTGCCCAGGCCGCCGCCTGCGCCGAAGCGGGCGCGCAGCTGATTTCGCCGTTCGTCGGGCGCATCTACGACTGGTACAAGAAGAGCGCCGGCGCCAACTGGGACGAGGCGAAAGACGGCGGCGCGAACGATCCGGGCGTGCAGTCGGTGCGCCGCATTTACGCGTACTACAAAAAGTTCGGCTACCCGACCGAAGTGATGGGCGCGAGCTTCCGCACCACCACGCAGATCACCGAACTGGCCGGCTGCGACCTGCTGACGATCAGTCCCGACCTGCTGCAGAAGCTGCAGGACAGCACGGAAACGGTTGAACGCAAGCTATCGCCTGAGCTCGGCAAGAGCGCCGACATCAAGAAAGTGCCGGTCGACGAGTCGTCGTTCCGCTTCCAGGTCAACGACGAGGCGATGGCGACCGAAAAGCTCGCCGAAGGCATCCGCGCGTTCGCGGCCGACGCCGTCAAGCTCGAAAAACTGATCGAAGGTCTGCGGTAGCCCCCGCAGGCACTTCGCCGATCCGCGCGTGGCCGCCCGGCCACGCGCGCCGTTCTTTGCGCTGTTTTTCCCTCACTCCCGCGCCGCCTGAGCCTTTCCGCCCCCTCTTCGCGGACCTTCACACGTCGTCACAATTTGCGCGGCTGCAACGCCTACAATCGTCTGCACAGTCACGTCCCGACCTGCCGCATTGCGGCAAGGGGGTCAGCGGCACCCCGCCCGCGTGACGCATACCAGGAGATGACAATGCAAGTCCAGCCATATGTATTTTTCAACGGCCGTTGCGAAGAGGCGCTGACGTTCTATCGAGAGAAACTCGGCGCCGAGGTGTTGTTCCAGATGCGCTTCAAGGACGCGCCGCCCTCGAACGAACACCCCGTCGCGCCGGGCACGGAAGACAAGATCATGCACGCCACGCTGCGGATCGGCACGACCGAACTGATGGCTTCCGACGGCGACTGCAAGGCCCAGGCCACTCCGTATGCCGGCTTCAGCCTGTCGCTCACCGCCGACGACGCCGCCTCCGGCGAAAAGCTGTTCAACGCGCTGGCCGACGGCGGCAAGATTACGTTGCCATGGCAAGCCACCTTCTGGAGCAAAGGGTTCGGCATGGTCGCGGACCGGTTTGGCGTCCAGTGGATGGTGACGATTCCGCACGAAGCGAGTCCGCAGTGAGGCAGTGATCAAGCGTCGCGGTGACCCAGGCCGTGCCCTACCCGAGCGCCAGCACCCGCGAGTGCTGCTCGATGTTCCACTGCGACTCCGTTTCCAGCAATAGCGCGCGCAACCGGTCCACCTGTTCGGCGATCCGCAGGCCCAGCCAGTACGGCCCCTGCAGACCGGCAGGCAGACCGGCCGCAAGCGCAGGATCGGGCTCCTTCAGCGCCGACGCTTCCGGAATCCGGAACCGCGTCGCGCCCGCGAAACGCAGGGCGCGCGCCATCGCGAGCAGGGTCGCGCGCACCGTCCGCACCTCGATCCCGCATTGCCGCGCAAAGGCTTCGCGCCCGGCGGCATCGAGATGCGCGAGCGCGCCCGTCGCCATCAACTCGATCGCACTCAGGAGCGCCCGGTGCAACCGTTGAATCTCTTCAAGCCGCGTCTGCGGCACGTCGATTTCCTTTGCTACCGACGGGATCAATGAGCGCAACTGCACCAGCCGCGCGCTCAGCACCAGATAGATTTTCAACTGCTCGTCGGCGTTGAACGGCTTGCCACTCAGCATCCGCGCGTAGGCCCGTGCGCACGCGCGCAGGTTGTCGGCGAGCAGGTAGCGCCATGAATAGGTCGCGTGCAGGGGTAGCGCGAACGAAAACGCCAGCGCAACCACGATCCCGATCATCACGTTCAGCGTGCGCCAGAGACCGGTGTCGATCAGGTTGTCGCCGTGACCGGCGACGATACACATCGTGATCGCCGTCAGGAGCGCGATGTAGCCCGGCTTGCCGATCGCGAACCACGCGCAGATGGCGGCCACCACCGACATCAGCAGATAGGTGAGCGGCAGCGAGCCGATCAGGTCGCGCTGCAGGATCATCACGAGCCCGATGGTCGCGCCCAGCATCGTCCCGAGCGCCCGCTCGGCGGCCTTTTTGCGGATGTTGCCGTGATGTTGCAAGCCGCCGATGACGACCAGCAGCGTCACCGACGCCCAGATGCCGTGCGGAATATTGATCCCGGTCGTCGCGAGTATCGATACCAGCATCGCGAGCCCGACCCGCAGGCTGTGAAAGAGCCTGGCGTGCCGATACCGGTAGTAAGGCGAAACGATCACGCGCGCCATTCGCCCCGGGCGTCCAAAGCGCGTGCGACGTGGCGGAAGGCGGTCGGAATCGGCACTGGCCATGCTGACGGAGCGGTCTGATTGATTCGGCGAGACTTCAGTATCGCCCACCAGAAACAGAAACGCCCGCGACTTTCGTCGCGGGCGTCCGTTTCGATGCCAATGACCAACGCGCCACGCGCGTCTTTCGATCAGCTTTCAACGACATCCAGATAGTCTTCCGGACGCGTGCGGTCTTCCGCGCGCGCCATGCCGAAGGCACGCACCAGCAGGCTCACGACGACCGCCACCACCAGGTTCACGATCAGCGACCAGACCGCCGCATAGCCCGGAATCCCCATACCGCCGATATGGATCGTATAGATCGAGCTGGCGAGCTTCAGCGAGACCGCCATCCAGGTGCCGGTCGCAATGCCCACCGCCCAGCCGATCAGGAGGCCGCGATAGTCGAGCACCCGCGTGAAGAGCCCCAGCACGATAGCCGGCAGCGTCTGGATGATCCAGATCCCGCCGAGCAGTTGCAGCTGGATCGCGTACGTGAGCGGCAGGCCCAGAATGAACGCCACCGCCCCGACCTTCACGATGAGCGACACCAGTTTCGCGATGTTCGTCTCCTGCTCGTGCGTCATGTTGCGATTGACGAACTCCTTGTGGATGTTGCGCGTGTACAGGTTAGCTGCCGCAATCGACATGATCGCCGCCGGCACCAGCGCCCCGATGCCGATCGCCGCAAACGCGACGCCGACGAACCACGACGGGAAGAAGTGCAGGAACAGCGCAGGCACGGCGAAGTTCGGACCGAACGCCTTGAAGTACGGCGCGAATTCCGGCATGTCCTTGACGCCTGCCGCGAGCGCCATGAAACCAAGCAGTGCGAGCAGACCCAGCACCAGCGAATAAGCCGGCAGCATGGCCATGTTGCGGCGGATCGTGTTGCCCGATTTCGACGACAGGATGGCCGTGACCGAGTGCGGATACAGGAACAGTGCCAGCGCCGAGCCAATCGCGAGTGTGGCGTAGGCGCTATAGCCGTTCAGGCTCGAGACGTCCGGCGACTTCAGCAGCAGTTTGGCCGGCGGCACCGCACCGAAGATATGGCCGAAGCCGCCCAGCTGCGGCGGAATCACGATAATGGCGGCAGCAATCGTGATGTAGATCAGCAGGTCCTTGACGACGGCGATCATCGCAGGCGCGCGCAGACCCGACGTGTACGTGTACGCGGCCAGAATCGCGAACGCGATGATGAGCGGCAGATCACCGACGAACCCGGTCGTGTCGAAGCCGAGCGCGCCGATCACCACTTCGATACCCACCAGTTGCAGCGCGATGTACGGCATCGTGGCGACAATGCCGGTCACGGCGATCGCGAGCGCGAGCATGCGGCTGCCATAGCGCGCACTGACGAAGTCGGCCGAGGTCACGTAGCCGTGACGCTTCGCGATGCTCCATAGCTTCGGAAACACGACGAACGCAAACGGGTAGATCAGGATCGTGTACGGAAGCGCGAAGAAGCCGGTTGCGCCCGCACCGAACACGAGAGCCGGCACGGCGATGAACGTGTACGCGGTGTAGAGGTCGCCGCCGAGCAGGAACCAGGTCACGATGGTGCCGAAGCGCCGGCCGCCGAGGCCCCACTCTTCCAGATGCGCGAGGTCGCCGCGCCGCCAGTGCGCCGCGACGAAACCGAGGATCGTGACACCGATAAAGAAGAGGACGAAGACAAAGGTTGCGGTAGCGTTCATCGCGCGCCCCCTTGCAAACCGCTACCCGTCGGGCGCTGTTTGGTCTTGAAGTAGACGACGGCCGTGATGACCGCGCTGATCAGCACCCACGCCAGCTGATACCAGTAGAAGAACGGGAAATCGAACAGTTGCGGTTCGATCCTGTTGTAGGACGGCACCCAGATCATCGCGATCCAGGGAAGTACCAATAACCACAGCCAGTATTTGCTGGCCTTGCTGGCGTCGGCGTCGTGAGCCATGACGTCTCCTCTTTACTTTTATTGAATTGTCACCCGTGTTCGACGGGTACCGGCCCCGGAGGCGGATAGCCCACGGGCACCCCGAAAGCTTCGAAAGAGTATAGGAGCCGCGAACCTGTGGTCAAGCGGGGGTGACCCCAAGCAGGCTGGGCTTGTCAAGAGAGGAACACCTGTGATTGCGGACGTACAGGGGCGGCAGAGGGCCGCGTCCGCTGCGCGACGGATCTTCCGATGAGTTGCGTGAGGCTCTCATGCGAAGCAGTCGAATGTGAAATGGCCGCGGCGGCATCGATGCCGTCGCGGCCATGTCTTCCGTCAGCAGACGCGCCTGAAATGCGCCTGCGCTGCGGATTCTCAGATGGAGAACGAACCCGTGTTCTGGCCGGTCGATTCCTGCAAGCCCTTGATCCACTTGCGGGCGGGCAGGCCAAGCTGCGCTTCGATCAGCTTCGCGCGCTGTTGCAGCGTCGCGAACGGCACGTTCAGCGTCGGACCCGAGAACGCGACCGCGACGCGATTGCCGTCATGCACTTCCGGCAACGCAAAGACACGGCCGTCGAACGCTTCGTTCAGCCGTTTCATGTTGCGCACGAAGCTCGGATGATCGCCGAACAGGTTGACCGTCACGATGCCTGCATGGGTCAGGCACGCACGCACCGCGCGATAGAACGCCACGCTGTCGAGCACCGGACCGCGCGCCGTCGCGTCATAGACATCGATCTGCAGTGCGCCGATCGTGCCGTGATTCGTCCGGTTGTTGACGAAGTCCCATGCGTCCGCTTCGTGTACGGTGAGCCGCGCGTCGTCTGCCGGCAGTTCGAACATCGTCCGCGCGGCGACCACGACGGCCGGGTTCAGCTCCACCGCCTCGATCTTCGCGCCCTTGAGGAAGCGGTGCGCGAACTTCGTCAGCGCTGCGGCGCCGAGGCCGAGCTGCACAATGCGCTTCGGCGTTTCGAGGAACAGCAGCCACGCCATCATCTGCTGGGCGTATTCGAGCTCGATGTGCTGCGGCTTCCTCAGGCGCATGGCGCCCTGCACCCATTCGGTGCCGAAGTGGAGATAGCGAACGCCACCCTCTTCCGAGAACGTGACAGGTGCAAAACGCGGCTTGCGCGGCGCTTCAATGAGCGGAGCGTCGTCGAGGTCTTCGTCCAGTGCGCGCTTTGTCGTGCGCGTCATTTTCTGCTTCGAGCCAGCGGATTCAGCCTGTTTGCTGCGGAAGGCACGCGCCTCGGCAGAAGCGCGCTTGATGAGTTTCGTCATGTAAGGATGTCGCGCCAGAGACGCAATTTTTGGTCGAACGAGAGCATAGCATTCGCCGGACTCGACGAAGGCAATACGAGGGTGGTGTAACCCGCTTCGGCGATGACCGGCGCAAAGCGGCCAGCCGTCTTGCCGTTGAAGCAGACCTTGTTGAGCATCGGAGCATGGGCGCGCAGCGAAGCGAAATCGTTGGGTGTCGAGTTGCGGATCGCCACGTCGAGACTGCCTTCGCGCTCGCATGCCGCAAGCACGTCCCAGATGCCGATGCCATGCGTCAACAGGCGATCGAGGCGCGCATGATACGGCAGCTCGACAAGCGGCTCCTCGAGGACCGCGGCGAGCAACCGCCAGAACTGGTTGCGCGGATGCGCATAGTACTGCGTCGCGGCAAGCGACGCCTCGCCCGGGAAGCTGCCCAGAACCAGCGTATGCGTGTCGGCGCCGACGACGGGAGGAAAGCCGCACAGCATCAGCGAGGCGCCTCGTCGCCAGAGCGCGCAACGGCATGCTGATGGGCACGCGATGTGGTGTGTTCGAGCGGTCGCCCATGTTCGCGCGGGTGGATGCGCGGCGCCTCATGTGCGCGGGTCGTCACGCGCGATTGCAGAGCCAGATGCGCCCACAGTGCGGGCAGCATGCACTCGGTGACCATCAACGGCGCGCCATGTCGCTCGAACACGGAACGGCGCGCGACAAACGCATGCGGCAGGCCGCCATCGATCTCACGCGCAGCGAGCCGGTAGAGCGGATGCCGCGCCGTGAGCCTGCGGCTCACGAGCGCCGAGCGTGCGACACTGCTATCGCTGTAGAGCAACTCGGCAAGCGGACGATTGCGCAGACGGCGCATCGCTTGCCAGACGCCGACGCTTGCGGCAAGTGGCGCAATGCTGTGGGCAGCAACGAAGGGCGTGCCGTCGACGGAAAGCACGACTTCGCGAACCCATACGGGTGAACGGGGTGCCACGCGCAGCGCCGCATGTTCGTCGGCCCAGGGATCAGCGACGATTTCGCGGGTGACACGCACGCTGACCGCGCCAAGCGTGGCCAGATGCGCGGTCAGCGAACCGCCGCGCGTGAGCCAGTCCTTTTGATCGCGGGTGAAGCCGGGCATGGGCGCGACGCACCAGTGCGCGTCGGCGGCATCGAGACGGATAAGCATGGCTCGCATTATAAGATGCGCGCGGCAGGCGCTGCCGCGAAGTGTCCCTGCGCTCACGGCGGGTGGTGACGAGTGCCAGCAAACGCGACGTAGAAGCCGGCCGCAGCCTGACGGTCGATCCCGGTCATTTTTAAAAATTGACGATCAACCGTTGAAAACTTTTATTTCGCATTACATACTATTTTTAGCGTTATAAATCATGACGCTATCACCTTCACCACAATCATGAAAACCTACAGGAAATCAGAAATTGGCTACAAATCTAAAGGAAACGTCAGATCGAATTGCACATCTTGCCGCCGTGGTTCTGGCCCGACACGCTTCATCTCACCTTGAGAAGGAACTGGCCGGCTCGGCGCTTGCGCAACACCACACGTCGAAGCAGACCAGCGCCGCGATCGGCAGCCTGGCCGCGCGCGTGCTGAACGATTTGCACGCGAGCGGGGCTGCGAAGGAACTGGCAGGTTCCGTTCTCGCGCAGATCAGACCGTTGCACGAGCCTCAGCGCGAGCGTTAACGCCCGCTCCATCCCGACAGCCAGAGTCAACAGACGCAAGCTGCGGGCAAAAAAATGCGCTGCCAAAGCAGCGCATTTCTACAACCGGCAAGCTCTCTGGCTCGAGCCTGCTACGTCAGGCGCCTCGTGCCAGCAGCAACGCATTGGTCCGCTTCACGAAGCTCGCCGGATCTTCCAGCGCGCCACCTTCTGCGAGCAGCGCCTGATCGAACAGCAGATGGCACCAGTCATCGAAGTTCGCGCTATCCGTGTGCAGCCCCTTTACCAGCGCATGCTCCGGATTCACTTCGAGAATCGGATGCGACGCCGGCGCCTGCTGGCCTGCCGCCTTCAGCATGCGCTGCAGGTAGCCGCTCATATCGCCCTCGTCGGCGACGAGGCATGACGGCGAGTCCGTCAGACGGAACGTCAGACGCACATCCTTCGCCTTGTCCTTGAGCGCTTCCTTCATCCGCTCGACGAGCGGCTTCAGTTCTTCGCCGACCTTCTCCTGAGACGCTTTCTCTTCGTCGTTCAACGCGCCGAGATCGAGGTCGCCACGCGCGACGCTTTGCAGCGGCTTGCCGTCAAACTCATTGAGGAACGACAGCATCCACTCATCGACGCGGTCCGTCAGCAGCAGCACTTCGACGCCCTTCTTGCGGAACACTTCGAGGTGCGGGCTGTGCGTCGCGGCCTGCCAGGTGTCGGCGGTCACGTAGTAGATCTTCGTCTGCTCGGGCTTCATCCGCGCGACGTAGTCGGCGAGCGAGACAGTCTGCTCAGCCGAGTCGTTGTGCGTCGATGCAAAGCGGATCAGCTTCGCGATGCGCTCGCGGTTCGAGAAGTCTTCGCCGACGCCTTCTTTCAGCACCTGGCCGAATTCCGTCCAGAACGTCGCGTACTTTGCCTTGTCGGCATCGTTATCCGAATTCGCGAGCTCTTCGAGCATCGACAGCGCGCGCTTCGTCACGCCTTCGCGGATCGCCTTCACGTCGCGGCTCTCCTGCAGGATTTCGCGCGACACGTTGAGCGGCAGGTCGCTCGAATCGACCACGCCCTTCACGAAACGCAGATAAGCGGGCAGCAGCTGCTCGGCGTCGTCCATGATAAAGACGCGCTTCACGTACAGCTTCAGGCCGCCTCGATGATCGCGATTCCACATGTCGAACGGCGCGTGCGACGGCACGTACAGCAGCTGCGTATATTCGCTGCGGCCTTCGACACGGTTATGCGTCCACGTCAGCGGATCCTGATGATCGTGCGAGAGATGCTGGTAGAACTGGGTGTACTGCTCGTCGGTGATGTCGCTCTTCGCACGCGTCCACAGGGCGCTCGCCTGATTGACGGTCTCGTCTTCGTCCTTCGTGACCATCTCGCTCTTTTCGGCGTCCCACTCTTCCTTCTTCATCAGGATCGGCAGTGCAACGTGATCCGAATACTTGTGGATGATCGACTTGAGCTTGTAGGTCGACAGCAGTTCGTCTTCGTCGGCGCGCAGATGCAGCGTGATCGTCGTGCCGCGTTGCGCACGCTCGATCGTGTCCACGGAGAAATCGCCTTCGCCCGTGCTTTCCCAGCGCACGCCTTCGCTCGCCGCCAGGCCGGCGCGGCGCGTTTCAACGGTGATGCGGTCGGCGACGATAAAGCCCGAATAGAAGCCGACGCCGAACTGGCCGATCAGCGCCGCATCTTTCTGCTGGTCGCCGGAGAGCTTGCCGAAGAATTCCTTCGTGCCCGAGCGCGCAATCGTGCCGAGGTGCGCAACTGCTTCGTCGCGGCTCATGCCGATACCGTTGTCGTCGATGCTGATGGTGCGCGCCGCCTTGTCGTACGACACGCGGATACGCAGATTCGGATCGTTTTCGTACAGCGCACTGTTTTCGATCGCTTCGAAGCGCAGCTTGTCAGCAGCGTCCGATGCGTTGGAAATCAGTTCGCGAAGAAAGATTTCCTTGTTGCTGTACAGCGAATGGATCATCAGGTTCAGGAGCTGTTTGACTTCTGCCTGAAAGCTCATGGTTTCTTGTGCCATGGTCGGATTTCCTCTCTGTTACCAGGTTGTTCGGAACGGGCGCTAAAGTGGCCACGAGCGCTGCACTCGCCGGCCCGGCGCACGCGGCAGGCGCGGTGCCGGGCGGCGCTTTTTGCAACACCGGGCACACATCGGCCACGCGGAGGGCCAGCGGGGCAAAGCGGTCGGCGCTCTAGCTGGGGCCGATTGCGGCCGTTTCAAGAGGCACGCCGCGCGACACTGTCAAGGTAGCGGCACAAAAACGCGGACAGCGCCGGATCGGCGCAGTTCGCAATATTGAAGCGCATCCACGTGGTCGGCGACTGCTGGGGCGAAAAGAGGCTCCCCGGCGTCAGCAGAAAGCCTTCCTCGTGGCCGGCGGCGGCAAAGACGTCGGCGTCGACGCCGGTGTCGGCCCACAGGAACATGCCCGCGCCCGGCGCGAAAAACACCTTCATGCCGGCCTTCTCGAGCATCCGCGCGGACTTGTCGCGCACGCCGTCGAGGCGCGCGCGCAGGCGCTCGACGTGGCGCCGGTAATGCCCTTCGGTCAGGATCCGGTACAGCACGCGCTCGTTGAGTTCAGGCGTCGTCATGCCGACCAGCATCTTCTGGTCCGTGATCGCCTTCGCCACCTCCGGCGCGCACGCAATGAAGCCGACTCGCAGATTCGCCGCCAGCGTCTTCGAAAAGCTGCCGAGATAAATCACGCGCTTCAGCTGATCGAGGCTCGCGACACGCGTCGCCGGATAGCCGGGTGGGCAAAGATCGCCGTAGATATCGTCTTCGACGACGATGAAATCGTGTTCCTCCGCGAGGCGCAGGATGCGGAAGGCCTGCGCTGCGGTCAGCGACGTGCCCGTCGGGTTCTGAAGCACTGAATTAATCACGAGCATTTTTGGCCGCCACATCTGGATCAGTTGCTCCAGCGCGTCGAGATCCGGCCCATCCGGCGTGTACGGCATGCCGACAAGCCGCGCGCCTTGCGATGCGAAGCGGCCGAACATCTGGAACCACGCCGGGTCGCCGACGATCACCGCATCGCCCGGTTGCACGTAGATACGCGAAATGAGATCGATGGCCTGGGTAATCCCGGAGACCATCACGATCTGGTCCGGCGAAGCGCCGATCTCCAGTTCCTCGAGCCGCGTCTGCAACTGCTGACGCAACGGCAGAAAGCCTTGCGGCGTGCCGAAGCCGAGCATCTGCGCGCCGCTTTGCCGGCCAAGCGCACGCAGCGCGCCGGTGATCAGTTCGCCGTCCAGCCAGCGGCTCGGCAGATAGCCGAGGCCCGGGCCCTTTTCCGGGCGCGTCGACGTGTGCAGCATGTTGCGCAGCAGCCACACGACGTCGATCGTGCTGGGCGCCGGCGCCGCTTCCGGGACGACGCGACGCTCGCCCGGCATCGGCCCGCCGAGCCGCTCGCGCACAAAAAAGCCCGACCCGCGCCGCGAATCCAGATAACCCTGCGCCACGAGCCGCTCGTAGGCCTCGACCACCGTGAAACGCGAGACACCCTTGTCGAGGGCGAGCTTGCGGATCGATGGCATGCGCATGCCGGGGCGAAACACGCGCTCCTCGATGCGCCGTCGTGCCCACTGGACAAGCTGGTCGACGAGGGTCAGCGAGGACGCATCGTGCGGCGCGGGGATCTGGTCGAGCGGAACGGACATGGCGTGCTCCAACTGTACTGAAAAGTATCGAGCCGATTGTACCGTTACTGTGCTGGTTGCAACCATTAAATTAGGTCCAGTGACGTGCGCTACGGTGCCCTCATAGCCGGCTGGTTCTGGCCCTCGGCCCGCCGATCCGGGGCCGATTCCGACGACAAGGCGCGGCGCATGATCCGGCGGCCTGGCAAGAGGTTATGCTAACGGCCCCGGTACAGTTGCCCGACAGCGTGCAGGCGTACCGGTCGTCCGCAGAAAACTGTCTCCTTTCGTTCCGCCATGACCGCTCAAAAGCTGCCCCTCGATCATCTCGTGATCACCGCCCGCACCCTCGACGAGGGCACCCAGTACGTCGCCGACACGCTCGGCGTCGCGCCGGCCGGCGGCGGTGCGCATCCGCTGATGCGCACGCACAACCGGCTGCTGAACCTGTGGGGCGGTGTCTATCTCGAGGTGATCGCGATCGATCCGGACGCTCAGGCCCAGGCCGCCTCCGGCGCGACGGGCACAGAGCCACGCCCACGCCTCTTCGCGCTCGACGAACCGGCAACGCACGAGCGTCTCGCCGACGGCCCTTATCTGTCGCACTGGGTAGCGCGAGTCGAACGGCCGAAAAATCTCGTGCGCTGGCAGGAACAGTATCCGGAGCGGATCGCGCCGGTGGTGCCAATGAGCCGCGGCGATTTCACCTGGGGGTTGACCGTGCCGGCCGACGGCGCATTCCCGGCGTGGCAAGGCGCAGGCGACGGCATCGTGCCTTCGCTGATCCAGTGGGACACGCCCCGCCATCCGTCGGAGGTGTTGCCGGAAACGGGGCTCGCGCTGAAGTCGCTCAGGGGTTTCCACCCGCAGGCGGATGTCGTCGGAGCACAACTCGAGTGGCTCGGCGTCGCGCATCTGATCACGCTGGGCATGACGGCAGACGCTCCATCGCTCGTCGCCGAATTCGAAACACCCGCGGGTTTGCGCACGCTCAAGTAACGTTCGGCGCAGCCCGATACCTGTTGATACGCATAACCAGCAACATCTGGAGAGACACCCTGCAATGAAACCGCGCGAATCCCAAGGCATGCTGCTTGGCCTCATCGGCGTTGTGATCTTCAGCCTGACGTTACCGATGACCCGCATTGTCGTCGCCGAGTTTCATCCGCTGTTAAACGGTCTTGGGCGTGCGCTCGTCGCCTCGATTCCCGCCGCCGCGCTGCTCGCCTGGCGTCGCGAGCGCTGGCCGAGCTGGCCGCAGGTGAAGAGCCTCGCGGTCGTTTCGCTCGGCGTGATCATCGCGTTTCCGGTGTTCTCCGCGTGGTCGATGAAGACGGTGCCGGCCTCGCATGGCGCCGTCGTCAACGGCCTGCAGCCCCTGTGCGTCGCGCTCTATGCGGCCTGGCTGTCGCACGAACGGCCGTCGAAGGCGTTCTGGGCCAGCGCGATCGCAGGTAGCGCGATCGTCGTCGCGTTCGCGCTGCAGTCGGGCGGCGGCTCGCTGCGGGCCGGCGATGCCCTGATGCTGGTCGCGGTCGGCATCGGCGCACTCGGCTATGCAGAAGGCGCGCGGCTCGCGCGCGAGATCGGCGGCTGGCAGGTGATCTGCTGGGCGCTCGTGCTGTCTGCGCCGTTCCTTGTGATACCCGTCGGCTGGCTCGGCTGGGAGCATCATGTGCAGCATCCGGGCCCCGTCGCCATGAAGACGTGGCTCGCCTTCGGCTACGTCACGCTGTTCTCGCAGTTCATCGGCTTTTTCGCCTGGTATGCGGGCCTGGCGATGGGCGGCACTGCACGCGTCGGCCAGGTGCAGCTGCTGCAGATCTTCTTCACGATGGCGTTTTCCGCACTCTTTTTCGGCGAGACCGTCGCGGCGTCGACCTGGGTCTTCGCCGCTGCCGTGATCGCCACTGTCATGCTCGGCCGCAGTGCGACTGTGCGCGTCGCGCCGCTGCCCACGCGCGCCGCATGACAAGACGCGCGATAATCAAAGTTTTGACCGACCCACTATCAGCAACAGCAGTCGAGGAGACTATGGACCAAAGCGACCTTCAAGCCCCTACGTGGCAACTTTCCGAACGCGCACGCAAGCTCACGAGCTCGGCGATTCGCGAGATCCTGAAGGTCACCGAACGGCCTGAAGTCATTTCGTTTGCCGGCGGCCTGCCGTCGCCAGCCACGTTCCCGGCCGAACGGATGCGCGAAGCGTCCGACCGCATCCTGCGCGATTCGCCCGCCGCGGCGTTGCAATACAGCGCAACCGAGGGCTACCTGCCGCTGCGCGAATGGATCGCCGCACGCTATTCGGTAAACGGCGCGCAGATCCGCCCGACCCAGGTGCTGGTCACGACCGGCTCGCAGCAGGCGCTCGACCTGCTCGGCAAGGTGCTGATCTGCCCGCAAAGCCCGGTGCTCGTCGAAACGCCGACGTACCTCGGCGCGCTGCAATCGTTCTCGATGTACGAGCCGCACTACGTGCAGGTGCCCACTGACGACAACGGGCTGATCCCCGAAGCGCTCACACCCGAACTCACCGCTGGCGCGCGGCTTCTCTACGCACAACCGAACTTCCAGAATCCGACGGGCCGGCGTCTGCCGGTCGAACGCCGCCGCGCGCTGGCTGCGCGGGCGTTGACCGCGCCCTTCCCGATCATCGAAGACGATCCGTACGGCGCGCTCGACTACGCGGGCGAACCGCTGCCGACGATGCTGTCGATGGCGCCCGATCACATCGTGCACCTCGGTTCGTTCTCGAAGGTACTGGCGCCGGGTCTGCGGATCGGCTACATCATTGCGCCCGAGGAACTGCACTTCAAGCTGGTGCAGGCCAAGCAGGCGACGGATCTGCACACGCCGAGCTTTACGCAGCGCATCGTCCATGAAGTGGTGAAGGACGGCTTCCTGGACACCCACGTGCCGACGATCCGCTCGCTCTACCGAGACCAGTGCGCAGCGATGCTGGCGGCGCTCGAACGCTGCATGCCCGAAGGTGTCAGCTGGAACCGCCCGGAAGGCGGCATGTTCGTGTGGGTATCCCTGCCCCCGCAGATCGACAGCATGAAGCTGCTGGAAGAAGCGGTCGCGCAGAACGTCGCGTTCGTGCCGGGCGGCCCGTTCTTCGCGAGCGAGGCGCAGCACAACACGTTGCGACTGTCGTTCGTGACCGTCCCCCCCGCGAAGATCGACGAAGGCATCGCGAAGCTTGCCGCGCTGATCCGCGCGCGGGTCTGAGCGCGCGACACGACGCGCGTTGTGGTGTGCATGTGAGGTTAAAGGATGAACCTCAACGCACGCCCATTACCGGATTAACTCAACCTCAAAGGACACGTGATGGCTCAAGCAAATGTGTATGACCGGCTCAAAGAACTCGGCATCGAACTGCCCCAGGCAGGCGCCCCCGCAGCCGCTTATGTGATGAGTGCGCAAAGCGGCAAGACGGTTTATCTGTCGGGCCATATTGCGAAGAAGGACGGCAAGGTGTGGGCCGGCAAGCTCGGTGACGCTCTGACGACCGAAGAAGGCAAGGCTGCCGCGCGCTCGATCGCGATCGATCTGCTCGCTACGTTGCATACCCATGTCGGCGATCTGAACCGCGTGACGCGGATCGTCAAGCTGATGAGCCTCGTCAATTCGACGCTCGACTTCACCGAACAGCATATCGTGACGAATGGCGCATCTGAACTGGTCGCTGATGTTTTCGGTGAACGGGGCAAGCACGCGCGATCCGCTTTTGGTGTTGCGCAGATCCCGCTCGGCGCATGCGTCGAGATTGAAATGATTGCTGAAGTAGAGTGATAGCGGCTCTGGCTTGAGGGCCTGCTTCAGGCTTCTGTCGCCAGGTCCGCCTAACGCGCCGCAGTCGAGGTCTGACTGCGGCGTTTCTGTTTCCGCATTCCGTCTTTTTGTTATTTCCCCGTCATCATTTCTTTTCGATTTATTGGCTAAAAAACGACAAAAAAAGCAGAGTACCATCGAGCCGCTGGATAAAATAAGACGAATAGAAACCGCAGTCCCAACCGGCAACGAAAGCGAAGCAAATCTTATGCTTACCCGATTCAAGCAGGTCGATGTATTCACATCAGTCCCGCTCAAAGGCAATCCCCTCGCGGTAGTGTTCGACGCGGATGATCTGACCGCCGCCCAGATGCAGTCCATCGCCCGGTGGACGAATCTGTCCGAAACGACTTTCCTGCTCAAGCCGACCGATACATCGGCGGACTATCGGGTACGCATCTTCACAACGCGTGGCGAACTGCCGTTCGCGGGACACCCGACCCTCGGCACGGCACATGCATTGCTCGAAAGCGGCCATAAACCGAAACAGCCCGGCAGGCTCATCCAGCAGTGCGGTGTGGGTCTCGTGGAACTTGCCGCGCAACCAGCTGGGAGATGGGCTTTCGCGGCACCGCCAGCAAAGGTCACGCCACTGCCTGCGGATCAGTACCCCGCATTGCAGGCGGCGCTGAAAACCGACGCGATCGACTTTACCGCTTCACCTTGCGGCGTCGACAATGGTGCACCGTGGCTCGTCGTGCGACTGCAATCGGCCGACGCCTGCCTCGCGCTTGAACCCGATGCACAGGCGCTGGCCCAGATCACGCATACGGTCGGCGCCCATGGCCTTGCCGTCTACGGGCCGCACGCGGCAAACGGCCCTGCCACCTTCGAAGTACGTTGTCTGATGGCAGGCGGGGGCCTGGGGATTGGGGAAGACCCTGTGACCGGCAGTGCGAATGCGGCGCTAGCCGGGCTGCTCACTCAGCAAAACCGACGCCCGGGCGACAGCTACACGGCTCGTCAAGGCACCGTCATTGGCCGCGATGGCCGCGTCTTCGTCACCTATGACGACACGGCCGGGAAAACGTGGATCGGCGGCGCATCGGTAACCGTTGTCGACGGCACGTTCAGGCTGCCTTGACTCACGTCGCCGTGGCCAAAACCACGCGCTGGACGTGGGACAGCGCCACCGTTATACACAAAACGCCGCAGCAATACACGTTGATTCACCATGCATAAGAAACTGGATGCGGAGAATCCAGCGCGCCGCAACTAGGGCCGCGCTCTGGACAAAAACCTTAAAGCACGCAGCGGCCCCAAACCATGCGGCATACCGGCGGGGCGGCGGAAAATCAGCTCTCCTATGCCCGACAAGGCCCGCGTATACCCGATGCGCGGATGCTTCCTTAATCTTTTCGCATTCAGTAATATCGAAAGGTCCAGGTGACCGACGGACTTCGGCGCAATACCACGCCTTCCCACCCTGCGCACCCGGTACCCAGTTCATCATGCAGCCACCCTCGATTCTCGCGCAGTCGATGCATACGGAGCCGCTGCCGGGCACACGGACCTCGCGTTGCCGATGAACTATTCCCGCACATCCATGAGGCACGACGCGAGGCTTCGCCGGGACCCGGCAGTGTCGCGCCGGCGTGCTCTCCTTGTAATCCCCGCCCTCGGCGTGCTGGTCCTGATCCTGCTATGGACGGTGATCTTCGCGCGGCTCTCGGTCGAAAAGGACACGACCTATCGGGAGGCGATGGCTTCAAGCGCGATACTGTCGGCGGCGCTGGAGCAGCACACCGTCAAGGCCATCCATCAGGTCGACCAGATCACGCGCTTCGTCAAATACGAATTCGAGAAGTCGCCTAATCATTTCGATCTCGCAAGTACCGTCGAGAAGGGTGTCGTGCAGAGCGAGACGCTCGTGCAGGTGTCGCTGATCGACGAGCACGGCATGCTGACCGCGAATACCGCCGATCCGAATCCGAAGCGTATCGATCTGTCGGATCGGGAACACTTCAAGGTGCATGAGCACGAGAACGACGACGCGCTGTACATCAGCAAGCCGGTGCTCGGCCGCGTGTCCGGTCACTGGACGTTGCAGATGACGCGGCGGCTCAATCATCCCGATGGTTCGTTCGCGGGCGTCGTGGTGGTGTCCGAAGATCCGAGCTACTTCACGACCGACTTCTACAACAATGCGGCGATCGGTCGTGACGGCGTGATCGCGGTGATCTCCGACACCGGCACCGTACTCGCGCGACGCACGGGCGGCGCGGAAAACGCAGGCGGCGCGTTCTCGGCGAGCGGCACGTATCCCACTTCGGAACATGTGTCGGGCACTTACGTCGACCCGATCGATAACGTCACGCGCATCGTGTCCTATCGCCATATCGACGGCTATCCGCTCGGTGTGCTGGTCGGCCTGTCGCAGGCAGAGGAATTCGCCGACTACAACCACACGCGCAACGTCTATCTGTTGATGGCGGGCTTCATCTCGCTCGCGATGCTGAGCTTCTTCGCGGTGGCGACAGGCCTCATCGGCAAGCTGCTCGGCCGCGAACGCGAGATGTCCCATCTCGTCGAATACGATCTGCTGACCGGCTTGCGCAATCGCTATGCCACGTTGCGCAGCCTCCGGCACGACGTGGCGCTGACGGCCAATGTCGGGCGCCTCGCGATCCTCTTCATCGACCTGGACAACTTCAAGACGGTCAACGACACGCTCGGCCACAACGCCGGCGACATCGTGCTGCAGATGACCGCTTCGCGCCTCGCCGATGCAGTAGGCGCCGAAGGCGCGTTGAGCCGCATCGGCGGCGACGAGTTCGTCGTGATCGTCAAGGGCGATAACGTCGAGAAGCGTGCCGTCGAGCTCGCCGAGGCCGCGGCCGAGGTCTTTGCGAAACCGTTCGAGGTGCGCGGCAGTTCGTTCGTGCTGCATGCAAGCATCGGCATCGCGCTCTATTCGGTGGCAAACGAAAGCGAAATCGATCTGCTGAAGAAAGCCGACCTCGCGATGTACAGCGCGAAGGACGCGGGCAAGAACTGCTATCAGTTCTATTCGCCGCAACTGTCGCATCGCGCGGACCATCTGATGAAGTGGGAACAGCAGCTGCGCGTCGCGCTGGCTGAAGGCCAGCTGTTTCTCGCCTACCAGCCCAAAATCGATCTCACGCGGCGCTGTATCACGGGCTTCGAGGCGCTGGTGCGATGGAATCATCCGCAGCACGGCCTGATCCCGGCCAACGAGTTCATCCCGGTTGCCGAATCGACGGGTCTGATTGTGCCGATCGGCGACTTCGTGATCCGCACCGCATGCCGCCAGCTCGCGCTGTGGCAGCAGCAGGGCTACGATCCGCTGTCGCTCGCGATCAACATTTCCGCCGTGCAGTTCTGGCGCGGCGACCTGTATGAGACGGTGTCGCAGGCCATCGAGGAAACCGGCGTCCCCGCGCGCCGCCTCGAACTGGAAATCACCGAAACGGCGATGATGGAATATCCCGACCTCGTGTCGGAGAAGATCTTCGCCTTAAAGCGTTTGGGGGTACGCATCGCGCTCGACGACTTCGGCACGGGCTATTCGTCGCTGTCGTACCTGAACCGCTTCTCGGTCGATACGCTAAAAGTCGATCGCTCGTTCGTGCAGGCGATTCCCGGCGACCGCAGCGTCTGCGTGATGGTGACGGCGATCGTCAACCTCGCGCGCTCGCTGGGGCTGACGGTGGTCGTCGAGGGCACGGAAACAGAAGAACAGATCGCATGGCTCGCCGCGCTCGGCCATATCGAGGCACAAGGGTTCCTCTTCTCGCGTCCGGTGCCGGCCGAAGGCATCCCCGCCCTGCTCGAACGCTTCGGCGTCTGTGGGATGCACGACCGGCGTGTCACGCAGGAACCCGACGCCGACAGCACCAGCGACGCACCGAGCACGAGCGGCCTGTCCGCCTGAACGTTCGGGCTGGCTGGGCGGCATCCGGCACACAACGATACGAAGTCACGACGCATGCCGTACTGGCCGCGCGGCGCGCGTCGGATAGCTGCCAGGCCCAAGGATAGAAATACGCGTACGGCGCGCCCGGCGCGAATCTGCCATGCACATGACCACGATCAGGGACGCCACGCGGCGCGGTGAGCGCGAACCACTGTGGACGCTCTTTCGCGTCATATGCGGCCTGTCCGCGCTGTCGTGGGGCGGCCTCGCACTGATGGCACAACTGGAGCATCACTACGTGGAACGCGAGGAGCGGCTGTCGCGCCTCGCATTCTCCGACCTGATTGCGCTCGCGTGGATGGTACCGGGGCCGGTGGGTTGCAACGTCGCCGTGCAGTTGGGTCATACATTGCGCGGACGCGCGGGCGCATGGGTCGCAGGCATCGCAAGCGTGCTGCCTTTCTTCATGCTGATGACCCTGTTCGCAATCTTCTATCGCACGCCACTGATTCGCGCGGCCGCCTCGGAGACCCTGCTCAATCACTTCAGCGTCGTGCTCGCGACGCTGATCGCTGTCACCTGGTACAAGCAGACGCGCGCGCTCGTGCGCGGCCGGCTCGAATGGAGTGCGGCGGTGCTCGCCTCTATCGCGCTTTTCTTCGCGCACAGTCCGGCAGCGTATGTCGTGATACTGGGCGGCGCGTTCGCGTCGGGCTGGGTGGCAAGCCCCGTGAGCAAGGCGAGACTGGAGATATCGGTCGGCTCGGGCGACCGTCAGTTGCTGTTGTGGCTCGGCGTGCTGGTCGTGCTGTTCGCTGTCCCGTTGCCGCATGAATACGAGTTCGCGCTTCTGTGGCCGCGCCTTGCCGGCGCCGGGATGACGCTCTTCGGCGGCGGCTTCTCGGCGCTACCGGTACTGAAGACGCTGTTCGTCACGCCCGCGATCGGCGTGTCCGACAACGATTTCACGCTGGCATTCTCGCTCTCGCCGCTCTCGCCCGGACCGCTTCTGAATGTCATTCCGTTCTTCGGCTATCTGATCGACGGCTGGGTCGGCGCGCTGATTGCGACGGTCGCGCTGTTCGTGCCTTCCGGATGCCTCGTCGTGCTTGCCCAGCGGCATCTGTACCAGTTGAAGACACACCCGCGCTTCGAGCAGGGCATGCGGGTGTTGCGGGCAGTGACGACAGCGTTTCTTGCCGTCGCCGTGCTGAAGATCGGCTATCGCGTGCCGCTTCAGCCGGTCTACCTTGTCACTGCGCTGTTCTCACTGGTGTGCTTCGCGAAGCTCAGGCTGCCCGCGTATGCGGTATACGGGATGGTAGGTCTCGCGTGCGGACTGTGGCTCGTGTATCGGCACATGGTGTGATTGCGTTCAGGAGACGCACCTTGCCACGACGCCTAAAACCCGCGCGACATGACCGCGACGCCGATCGTCACCACTCCAAGAACCAGATTGATGACGACCAGCCGACGCACCGTACCGACTGCGCGCGCCCCGTCCGGCCAGTTCTGCGCCTGCACCGCGCGACGGATGCGCGGATACACCGCAAAGCGGATGTGTCCGAAGAGCAGCATCATCACGATGCCGAGACCGGCCATCGCGTGCAGGGTCCAGGATGCGTGACCGCCGCCGAACTGCATCAGCAGGAAGCCACCCGACAACAGGATCACCAGCACGGCGGCCGCGACCCAGTTGAAGAAGCGCCCAAACACGGATTCCCAGAGCGGCAGACGCAGTTGCGGAGACAGATCGGCAAGCGCCGGCCGCAGACAGAAATGCGCGAAGACCATGCCGCCAACCCACACGGCGACGCCGAGCAGATGCAGGAAGAGCGCGACTTCAATGGCTTTGGTCATGGTTATTGTCCTTTCTTGATGGCGGGGCGCCGCGCTTCGTTGGCGCGGCTTATGAGCGCGTTCGACCGCGGTTACGCACCGCAGTTCATATTTGCGTTTGATTTCCCGCGCTCAGCCTCAGCCTGCCAACGCCGGCCGCAGACCCAGCAACTTCAGCTTCGTATCCGGCGCGCGGCCCTTGCGCGCCCGCTTGCCGATATGCGGAGCCAGTGCTGCGCCGGCCAGCGTCTCTTCCTGCGGTTTGCCGCCGCGGCCCGTGCCGACCAGCACCACGCCCGCCTTGCCGATCGCCAGCGCCTGCACGAGCGTTTCCTTCGGATCGAGCGCCATCAGCGTGACGCCGCGTCCGCCGCCCGACAGCGTCTTCATTTCATCGAGGCCGAACACGAGGATGCGCCCCGCGCTCGATAGGCACGCAACATGCGTCGCGTCCGGCAGCATCGGCATCGGCGCGAGCGGCGTCGCCCCTTCGTCGATGGTCATGAACGACTTGCCCGCCTTGACACGGCTCACCATGTCGCCCACCTTCGCGATGAAGCCGAAGCTGTTGCTCGACGCAAGCAGCAGCGCCTGCTCTGCCGACGCCGAGTAGTAGTGCATCAGATGCGTGCCCGACTCCAGTTCGATCAGCGACGTGACCGGCACGCCATCGCCGCGACCGCCTGGCAACATGGCGACCGCGACCGAATAGACGCGCCCCTTGCTGCCCCACGCGATCAGCGTATCGGGCGTGCGGCACTGGAACGCCGCGTAGAGGCCGTCACCCGCCTTGAACGTGAAGCCAGCCGGATCGAGCCCGTGGCCCTTGAGCGCCCGCACCCAGCCCTTCTGCGAGACAACGACCGTGACCGGTTCGTCGACCACGCGCGCCTCGAAGGTCGCGCGCTTTTCCTGCTGGATCAGCGTGCGGCGATCGTCGCCGTACTGCTTCGCGTCGCCTTCGATTTCCTTGATGAGCAGACGCTTCATCGCGGATTCGCTACCCAGCAGTTCTTCGAGCTTCGCCTTCTCGTCGCGCAATTCGCCGAGTTCCTTCTCGATCTTGATCTTCTCGAGCCGCGCCAACTGACGCAGACGGATTTCAAGAATGTCCTCGGCCTGGCGGTCCGACAGACCAAAGGCCGAGATCAGCGCAGCCTTCGGTTCGTCCGACTCGCGGATGATGCGGATGACTTCGTCGATATTCAGAAAGACGATCATCCGGCCTTCGAGGATGTGAATCCGGTCGTTGACCTTCATCAGCCGGTGCTGCGTGCGGCGCGTGACGGTGGCGAAACGGAAGCTGATCCACTCCTGAAGGATCTCCATGAGGCCCTTCTGACGCGGCCGGCCATCGCCGCCCACCATCACCAGATTCAGCGACGCATTCGATTCGAGGCTCGTATGCGCGAGCAGCGTATTGACGAATTCCGTCTGGTCGATCCGGCTCGACTTCGGCTCGAACACGAGACGCACCGGCGCGTCCTTGCCCGATTCGTCGCGCACCGCGTCGAGCAGGGCGAGCATCGTCTGCTTCGTCTGCAACTGCTCCGGCGTGAGGGTCTTCTTGCCGAGCTTGATCTTCGGGTTCGTCTGCTCCTCGATTTCCTCGAGCACCTTCTGGCCCGACGTGTTCGGCGGCAATTCGGTGATGACGAGTTGCCACTGACCTCGCGCGAGGTCTTCGATCTTCCAGCGCGCGCGCACCTTCAGGCTGCCGCGGCCGGTTTCATAGGCCGCCGAGATTTCCGCTTCGCTCGAGATGATCTGGCCGCCGCCGGGGAAATCCGGACCCGGGATGTGCTGTATCAGTTCGGCATGCTGGAGCTTCGGATTGCGGATCATCGCGACCGCCGCCGCCGCGACTTCGCGCAGGTTGTGCGACGGAATCTCCGTTGCCAGACCCACCGCGATACCGGATGCACCGTTGAGCAGCACGAACGGCAAGCGCGCGGGCAGCAGCTTCGGCTCTTCGAACGAGCCGTCGTAGTTCGGCATGAAGTCGACCGTACCCTGGTCGATTTCGTCGAGCAGCAGTTTGGCGATCGGCGTGAGGCGCGCTTCGGTGTAGCGCATCGCCGCTGCGCCGTCGCCGTCGCGCGAGCCGAAGTTGCCCTGCCCGTCGATGAGCGGATAGCGCATCGAGAAATCCTGCGCGAGACGCACGAGCGCGTCGTACGCAGACTGGTCGCCGTGGGGGTGATACTTGCCCAGCACGTCGCCGACCACGCGCGCCGACTTCACCGGCTTCGCATTGTCGGCGAGACCCATCTCGTTCATTGCGTACAGGATGCGGCGCTGCACCGGCTTCTGGCCGTCGCAGACGTCGGGCAGCGCGCGCCCCTTGACGACGCTCACCGCGTAGTCGAGATACGCGCGTTCCGCGTAGTTGCCGAGCGTCAGGGAGTCGCCGGCGGGCACCGCCTCGGTGAAAAGATCGGGAGTGTTATCGTCCATCTAGATGTCGTGTCCGTGGTTTGGCGTGAGAGCAGCGCTCGCAGGATGCGTCAGCGCGCTCAAATGTCCGCTTCGACTTCGTTGCCCTTCTCTTCGAGCCAGCTGCGCCGCGACGCCGCTTCGCCCTTGCCCATCAGCATCGTCATGCGTGCGACGGTCGCGTCGAAATCGAGTTCGCCGAGCGAGACGGGCGACAGACGCCGCGTGTCCGGGTTCATCGTCGTGTCCCACAGCTGCTCGGCGCTCATTTCGCCGAGGCCCTTGAAGCGGCTGATCGTCCATTGCGATTCGCGCACGCCGTCCTTGCGCAGCTTGTCGAGGATTGCTTCGAGTTCGCCTTCGTCGAGTGCGTACAGTTTCTGCGCCGGCTTCTTGCCGCGCGCCGGAGCATCGACGCGAAAGAGCGGCGGCCGCGCGACACACACGTGCCCGCGTTCGATCAGCTGCGGAAAATGCTTGAAGAAGAGCGTGAGCAGCAGCACCTGGATGTGCGCGCCGTCGACGTCCGCATCCGACAGGATGCAGATCTTGCCGTAACGAAGGTTCGACAGGTCGGCCTTGTCGTCGGGACCATGCGGATCGACGCCGATCGCCACCGAGATATCGTGCACTTCGTTATTCGCGAAGAGGCGGTCGCGTTCGGTTTCCCACGTGTTGAGCACCTTGCCGCGCAGCGGCAGGATCGCCTGATATTCCTTGTCGCGCCCCATCTTGGCCGAACCGCCTGCCGAATCACCTTCGACGAGGAAGAGTTCATTGCGGCCGATTTCGGTCGATTCGCAGTCTGTCAGCTTGCCTGGCAACACGGCGACACCCGAACTCTTGCGCTTCTCGACCTTCTGACCGGCGCGCGTGCGCGCCTGGGCCTGCTTGATGACGAGGTCGGCGAGTTTCTTGCCGTGTTCGACGTGCTGGTTGAGCCACAACTCGAGCGCCGGGCGGGCGAACGACGAGACCAGCTTGACTGCGTCGCGGCTATTCAGACGCTCCTTGATCTGCCCTTGAAACTGCGGATCGAGCACCTTCGCCGACAGCACGAACGACACGCGGGCAAACACGTCGTCCGCGAGCAGCTTCACGCCCTTCGGCTGAAGATTGTGCAACTCGACGAAGCTCTTGACCGCCTGGAAAAGACCTTCGCGCAGACCGGATTCATGCGTGCCGCCGGCGGGCGTCGGAATCAGGTTGACGTACGACTCGCGCGTGAGCGGACCTTCCTCGCTCCACGCGACGACCCACGCTGCGCCTTCGCCTTCGGCAAAGGTCTCCTCATTCGAGCGCGAACTCTCCGCATAGCGCTCGCCTTCGAAGAGCGGAATCAGCAGATCGCTGCCGGCCATGCCTTCGAGCAGATAGCCGCGCAAACCGTCTTCGTACTTCCAGCTTTGCTGCTCGCCGGTTTTCTCATTGATGAGCGTGACTTCGACGCCCGGCAGCAGCACTGCCTTCGAGCGCAGCAGGCGCTGCAGATCGCCGAGCGGCAGATTCGGCGAGTCGAAATATTTCGGATTGGCCCATGCGCGCACGCGCGTGCCCGACTTCTTGTCGGAACGCGTAGCGGGGCGCACTTCCAGCGGCTTGACGACATCGCCGTCGGCGAAGCCGAGTTCGGCGACCTTGCCGTCGCGCCAGACCATGACGTCGAGGCGCGTAGACAGCGCGTTGGTCACCGACACGCCGACGCCGTGCAGGCCGCCCGAGAACGTGTACGCGCCGCCGGCGGCCTTGTCGAACTTGCCGCCCGCGTGCAGCCGCGTGAACACGATTTCGACGACCGGCACACCCTCTTCGGGGTGCATCCCGAACGGGATGCCGCGGGCGTCGTCTTCGACGGACACGGACTGATCCGTATGCAACGTGACGATGATCTGACGTCCGTAGCCGCCCAGGGCTTCGTCGGCCGCGTTGTCGATGACTTCCTGAATGATGTGCAGCGGATTTTCGGTGCGCGTGTACATGCCGGGCCGTTGCTTGACCGGCTCCAGGCCCTTCAGCACCTTGATCGACGCTTCGCTATACGCGGCGTTTGGCTTTTTCGTAGACATGGCTTGCTGTGGTCCGTCGGTTCATCGTTGTCCACAGGTCCTGTGGACATCTGCGTGGACAAACCGTTGAGTTTTCAAAAAAAGCGAAACGAAACAACGGGGTGGATGGCGTGCCCGCAACACGGGCAATCTTTTTATTGCCTGCAACCTGCCTGGTGGTCGTGCAACGGGACCGCCACAGGAAACAGGTTCGCGGGGTATTTTACTGATTTCGATGCGCGCGGCAATTTGCGTGATATGAACCGCAAGCGACCGCCCACGGTTCGCCGGCACATCACTTCCGCTTGCTCTCCAATTCTTCCCAACGTTCCAGTGCGAGCAGCAATTCGTCGTCGATCGCAGCGTAACGCTCGGTCAACCGCGCGCCTTCCTGCGCGTCTTTCGCAAAGATCGAGCCGTCTTCAAGCTGCGCACCGATGGTCTTCTGCTCCGTTTCAAGCTTTGCGATCTGCTCGGGCAACGCTTCCAGCTCGCGCTGCTCCTTGAATGAAAGCTTCACCGTGCGCTGCGCGTTGCGGCCAGCGGCACTGTCCTTCGGCGCCGCTTCCTTCACTGCCTCTTTCGGCGTCTCGTTTTGTGCGAGTTGCTGCGACCGGGCGCTCTGCACCTGCCAGTCCGTAAAGCCGCCGACATATTCGCGCCACCTGCCCTCGCCCTCGGACGCGATCACCGATGTCACGACGTTATCCAGAAACGCGCGATCGTGGCTCACCAGCAGCACGGTACCGTCGTAGTCGGTCAGCAGTTCTTCGAGCAGTTCCAGTGTCGGAATGTCGAGGTCGTTGGTGGGTTCGTCGAGCACCAGTACGTTGGCCGGCCGCGCGAACAGTCGCGCGAGCAGCAGGCGGTTGCGCTCACCGCCCGAGAGCGACTTCACCGGCGAGCGCGCCCGCTCTGGCGCGAACAGGAAGTCGCCGAGATAACTCATGACGTGCTTCTTCGTGCCGTTGACTTCGACCCACTCGCTGCCCGGGCTGATGGTGTCGGCAAGGCTCTTCTCCTGGTCCAGTTGCGCCCGCATCTGGTCAAAGTACGCGACCTGCAGGTTCGTGCCGATGCGTACCTTGCCCTCGTCGGGCGCCAGTTCGCCAAGGATCAGCTTCAGCAGCGTCGTCTTGCCCGCGCCATTCGGCCCGATGAAGCCGATCTTGTCGCCACGTATCACCGTCGTCGAAAAATGGTCGACCACCGTGCGTGCGCCATAGCGCTTCGTCACGTCAATCAGTTCCGCGACGATCTTGCCGGACTTCTCGCCCTGCCCCACGTCCAGCTTGACGTTGCCAAGCGCATTGCGGCGTTCCGCGCGTTCCTGGCGCATCTGCACGAGCCGCCCGATGCGGCCGACGCTGCGCGTGCGGCGCGCCTCGACGCCCTTGCGGATCCAGACTTCCTCCTGCGCGAGCAGCTTGTCGAACTTCTCGTTCTCGATGCGCTCGACTTCCAGTTGCTGCGCCTTGCGCGTCTGATAGGCAGAGAAGTTGCCCGGGTACGACAGCAGCCGCCCGCGGTCGAGCTCGACGATGCGCGTCGCAACCCGGTCGAGAAACGCGCGGTCGTGGGTAATGAAGAGCAGCCCCGAGCGCTGGGCGATCAGCAGATCTTCAAGCCAGCGAATGCCATCGAAGTCGAGGTGGTTGGTTGGCTCGTCGAGCAGCAACACGTCCGGTTGCACCACCAGCGCACGCGCAAGCGCCACCCGTTTCTGCATGCCGCCCGACAGCGCGCCCACGCGGGCATCACCGTCCAGACCGATCTGCGCGAGCGTCGTGGCAACACGCATGCGCCAGTTCCACGCATCGATCGCGTCGAGTGACGACTGCAGCGTGTTCATCCGTGCGAGCAGCGCGTCGTGTTCTGCGCCTTCGGGCGTTTCGGCAAGACGGTGCGCGACCACGTCGTATTCGCCCAGCAGCGCGCGTGCGTCGGTCAGCCCGGCGGCGACGGTATCGAATACCGACGCGTCGCCATCGAACTCGGGCTCCTGCGGCACGTAGACCGTGCTCAGGTTTTGCTGGCGCGTAACGAGGCCGTCGTCCGGCTTCGTCAGGTCGGCGACAATCTTGAGCAGCGACGACTTGCCTGCGCCGTTGCGGCCAATCAGCCCGACGCGCTCGCCCGCCTCGAGAGAGAAATCCGCGTGATCGAGCAACGCGACGTGACCGAACGCCAGTTGCGCCCCGGTAATGGTGTAAAGCGACATGGGGAAAAAGAAGAAGACCGCGATGAATCGGAACTGCTCATTGTACCGGGCGCCGAAGTCTATGCCCGTCCGCCGGATGGCATAGGCCGTCTGGCCGGCTTGATTCAGCCCGGTTAATGCGGACAATGCGGCGGATAATGCGCTCGCACGCCGCCAGACGCGCCGGCGCCAGCGCGCAGAAACCCCATGCAATCATGAGTTCTCGTGCGCGCCCGGCCGCAGCCTGTCACTTCACGTGCACCGTGATCGTCTTGCTCATCTCCGGGCCATACGAGCGATGCGCGCCGTCGCCAAACTGCAATGTAAGTGTGTGATCGCCTGGCGGGAGCGTCAGGTCCGTTTCCGTCTGCCCCTTGCCGAAGTGGAGCGACCTGTCGCTGACCGGGATCACCTCGCCCTTCGGCAGCGGCGCGCCATCGATCAGCAGATGGTGGTGGCCCGTGCCTTCGGTCATCGTACCGGCGGGTGCGATCTTCATTCCATCGACGGCAAATACCACGTGCACGGGATTGCTGACGGTGGCGCCGTCCTTCGGCGCCACAAACGACACGCCGTCTGCCCGCGCCACACCAGACGCGATTAGCAAACCGGCAAACACAGCGCTGGCCAGCCATTTGTTCTTGAGCATCGTCTTCTCCTTGAGGAAAGCGGCCGACACCGTGCCAATCCAGACGCGCAAGGCACACTGCAAGTCGCAGACAGGCGGCTCACCGGGTGCGAAGCTGCCGCCCCGGGGCTGGAGATCCGCCGATGGTTGTCGAGCAGGCGAGAGAGGCCGCGCAGCAGAGCATACACCGGGCGTATGACGGAGCGGCGCACCGCGCTTCGCGACAGGCCACGCCCATGGGGCGCCGACCAGTACGGCAGCGCTACGCAGAAGGCATTTTGCGAATTCCGGTAAGATTGCGGCTCGCCGCGCACCTCACCATTCGGGGGCAGAACGCGCGGATCATTGAACTGAAGAAAGAGTGCGTCGTGAGCGAAGTGATTATTGAGTACAAGAGCTGGGTCTGCCTGATTTGCGGCTGGATCTACAACGAAGAAGAAGGCATCCCGGAAGAAGGCATCCCGGCAGGCACGCGCTTCGCCGACATCCCGGAAGACTGGCGCTGCCCGCTGTGCGATGTGGGCAAGGCGGAATTCGCCGTCGTCGAATTCTAAGGACGATCCGGCATCGAGGTGCGGTGGCAAGTTCACGCCTTTCGTCAGCAGAATCGCCTCCGTACCTATGGCTCGGCACATATGGCCCGACAGGCCCGGATCTGTCGGGCCATTTGCTTTATGGGGCCGGCTTGAACCGATACGTTCGAGGGAGCGGCTCAGATTGCGGAACAACGGTGCATGATAGCCGCGCCCGGCTTGCGCCCGGCCGTCGCACCGCGGCGGCGAGACGGACCCGGCTCGGTGACGCACGCACGCGTGGTCACTGCTCAGGTGCTCGCAGTTCCGCCATAGCCTTTGTGTCGAGTGTCTTTGCTATACTCCTCCCTCGCTGGCGAATTTGGGCACGCCGGCGCTTGCCGATCAGCGGGATTCAAGCCATATTTATCCGGTCCGGCAACTGAATCACTGTGCGGGATCGATACCCGGCTAGAGGGTTGTCTCGCAATGAAGGTCTGGCTGGTGATCCGGTAAAGCTGGCAGGCAGTAATGGTTCGCGGCGCTTCACTTAGGATGAAGCTGACATGCCGAAAACGCCCACGGGATTAGACATCGGCCGAAAGCTGCAAGGCTCCGATCTAACCCGTTAGTTTTTCTATCTCCCCGTAGTTCAATGGATAGAACAAGTGCCTCCTAAGCGCTAGATACAGGTTCGATTCCTGTCGGGGGGACCAGTCAGATTTCCGCCTTCCCCATCCCGTTTTCCAGATCCCAAGCCCGTCATTCAGCGACGGCGAACCCCTACCGCGCGAACTGGCGAGCTAACCGCCCTTTGATCATTGAATTGTCGCTCCGGACATCCCGGTACGCTTTGTCCGTCATCGACCAACCAATCAGGACACGACGGGGTGCACATGGCGACATTGATCGATCAGGATATTGCGCACATCGAGCGCGTGATGCGACCGTCTCTGTACGGCGACGCTGCTGGACCCATCCTGTCTACTGCGTACTGGCGCAGGCGCCTCCATCAACTGCTCGACGAGCACCACGTGACGAAAGCCCAGCTTGTCGCAATCGATAGCCTCCTGCTTGAACTGGACCATTTCGACCGGACGACCGCCGGCCCCGTCACCGGTCATACCCAGCTATATCCAGCACAGGCGGCTGCAGCGTCGCGTCAGGGTTCAGCACCGGTCAAGCCTGCGTCCGACGGCCGCCGACGCAGCGTCAGAAAGTGCCGAGGCGTTGTTGCCGCGTGACACGCGCCGTACGCCGTAATCGTGCGTTACGGCCACGGCCCAGCGATCCGATCCTTCCGCCGAGGCTCGTCGCATGTTGCCTGGTAACAATCTGCTTCCTGTATCCACGCCGATGACGGAAGCGTGCCCTCACACTCCACACCTGACCAATCGCCCAACCCCGATCACCGCGCCTGGAATGTGATGCTTCGCAATGTCAAAATGGACGGATGTCGGCCGCGAGGCCATCCGCATTCACTCCATTCGCACAAGACACAAGGAACACCGTGGACACCAGCAAGCAGATCGCCGCACTCACTGTTTCAGGTATGCAGACAGCCGGTGCCAGCCAGGCCACCGCGATAGCGCTGCATGTATTGATTCGTCACCTCAAATCGCCCGAACTACGCGCAGAGTTGACCGCAGCGTTCGAACAGCATCAGGCGCTCATGCTGCAAAAGCCCTGGCCGGAGCAGATGCTCGCATCGTTCGAGGCGACGCGCCGGTTTCTCGAAAGCGCAACCCAGGACCTGACAGGCCCCGACAGCCAGACCGGGGCAGTCTGAGGCAGCGCCAGGTGATCGGTCGCGCTCGCATCAATGCGAACGACGGGCACACTTTGCAATGGTTAACCTTCGTCGGGACGAGGTGCACCTACCTGCGCTATCGGTTAGCCAGGTCCGGTAACATCACGATCTACCCGTACAACCTCGCGATTTCGGCATGCCGATCAGCCAGCTTCCGCGTCGTGAGTTACCTGAAGAAAAAGGCGCCGTGGCGCCTTTTTCTTCACACTAATGCACTAAAGCCCGGCCCCACTTACGGCGCGTTTCGCTTTGCGTTGTCCTTGGCTTTTTCCTTCGCATCGCCATAAGCTTTGCGCATTTCGCCAGCGCCTTGCTGGATGTTGCCCTTGAGTTCCTGGCCCTTGTCGCCGGTTGCCCTGCCAACGGCCTCATTGACCTTACCCTTCACCTTCTCTGCGACACCCTTCACCTGGTCCTTGTTCATATCCAGCTCCCGTCATCCATATTGCCAGCGCGAAGTTGCGCCGGTAACCAGACTGCAGCAACCGTTGTGCCCGGCCAGTTTTTTGCGCCGCACGGTTTCGAACGGACGATCGATACGCCCCAAAAGCCGCCCCGCAAAAATCTTCACTTCGACCCTAAAGTGATCTGCGCTCGTGCCGTTAACGGGGCATGGACCGCATACCTAACGCACCCACCGGCTCGTTCCGGGCGACTCTGATCGACCAGGACATCGCACACATTGCACGCGTCATGCGGCCTGCGCTGCACGGCGATCTTGGCGGGCCGATCCTGCCGGCGTCCTACTGGCGGCAGCGGCTCCACAAACTGCTCGACGCCGACCACCTGACCAAATCCCAGTTGTGCGCTATCGACAGCCTGCTGCTGCAACTGGACCACTTCTGCCTGCACGATCTGCCGCCAGGCATCAACGTGTACTCCGGGTCCGCCGCTGCCGCGCCAGATCTCGCGCGACACGGCTGAACCGGGGAAGCCCCAGCCGGTCGTTCGACGCAGACGAAAAAAAAGCCGCGGACGAACTGCCGCAGCTGAACCACACCCTCCAACGCAGAGGATCTTGCGTTACTTGCTCCAGCGTACCCAGCCGTGCGTGACAACCACAAGACGACGCACGGCGAATTGACAATCGTTGACCATCAGCGCTGTCCACCGGCAAATGAGCCTGGACAGCATATTGGGGGATTTTCGGGATACGTTTCCACCGGCGAATGAGCCTGAGGCAAATCGGGAGCC